>JAZMZH010000097.1:0-7941 GCA_045585875.1 Victivallaceae bacterium
TACGGCAACGTGATGTGCAGCCGGGGTTCGGTGATCCCTTTGTTTATCGACCAAATCAAGAGAAAGGCGCCGATCACGATCACCGATCCCGAAATGACGCGCTTTCTCATGAATCTTGACGAGGCCGTCGATCTTGTGGCGTTCGCTTTTGAACACGCCGAGCCCGGCGATCTGTTTATTCAGAAAGCCGACGCAAGCACCATCGGCGATCTTGCCGACGCCGTGATGAAGGTTTTCGGCCGGACGGAGAAAAAAATCATCGGGTCGCGTCACGGCGAAAAGCTTTTTGAGACACTCATGACCCGCGAAGAGCGGCTGCGCAGCGTGGATATGGGCAACTATTTCCGCATCGTGCCCGACGCGCGCGGGCTGAACTATGACAAGTTTTATATCGAGGGCCGCGTCGCGACCCAGGGCGATATGGCATACACCAGCCATAATACGACCCGCCTTGACGTAAACGGCGTGGTGAAAAAGATCATGGGCACCGACTATGTGCAGGAAGAGCTGGCGGGACGCCCTCATATCGTGGAGGCGTGAATCAAGCCGCCGGACGATCGGAAAAAAGAAAGGGACGATAACCTATGCAAAATCCAACATGGCATGATAACGGCAAGCTCAGGCTGATGATCATCGTCGGCACCCGTCCCGAGATCATCCGTCTTGCCGCCGTTATCAAAAAGTGCCGGAAGTATTTCGACACCATCCTCGTGCACACCGGCCAGAACTACGATTACAACCTCAACGGCGTATTCTTCAAAGATCTCGGCCTTGCCGATCCGGAGCTTTATCTGGATGCCGTCGGTTCGGACCTCGGCGAAACGATGGGAAACATCATCGCCGCATCCTACAAGGCGATGACCGCGCTGCAGCCGGAGGCTGTGCTGGTGCTCGGCGATACCAATTCCTGCCTGTCCGTCATCGGCGCCAAACGGCTGCACATCCCCATCTTTCACATGGAGGCGGGAAACCGCTGCAAGGACGAGTGCCTGCCGGAGGAGACCAACCGCCGGATCGTGGACATCATCTCCGACGTGAATCTCGCCTACTCCGAACATGCCAGACGCTATCTGGCGGAGTGCGGCCTGCCGAAGGAGCGCACTTATGTGACCGGTTCTCCCATGGCGGAGGTGCTGACGGAGAATCTGGAAGCCATCCGGGCTTCCGCCGTCCATGCCCGTCTCGGCCTGGAAAAAGGGAAATACATCCTGCTCTCCGCCCATCGGGAAGAAAACATCGACACGGAAAAGAATTTTACGAGCCTGTTCACGGCGATCAATCGGATGGCGGAAAAGTATGACATGCCGATCCTGTACTCCTGTCATCCGCGTTCCCGGAAGCGCCTCGAAGCATCCGGCTTTAAGCTTGATCCCCGTGTGATTCAGCATGAACCTCTGGGATTTCATGATTACAACTGCCTGCAGATGCATGCGTTTTGCGTCGTTTCCGACTCCGGGACCCTGCCGGAGGAGAGCAGCTTTTTCACCTCCGTCGGCAAGCCTTTTCCGGCGGTCTGCATCCGCACCTCCACGGAGCGGCCCGAGGCGCTGGATAAGGCCTGCTTCATCCTCTCCGGCATTGACGCCAGGGGCCTGCTGCAGGCGGTCGATACAGCCGTCGAAATGATACGGAACGAAAAAAACGGCGGGGCGATCCCCGTACCGGATTATACCGATCTCAACGTATCCGACAAAGTCGTGAAAATCATTCAGAGCTACGTCGGGACGGTCAACAGGATGGTGTGGCGAAAAGAGCTTTGAACCGCGGAGATCGGGAGATCCGCAGCGGATCGGGAGACCGAATCCGGCGGAGCATCCCGGGAAGGCCGACGGAAACGCCGGTTTCCCGACAGGGGGGAATCCCGCTTCAATATCCCGGAATACGCTTGACATGACGCCAAAGCCATGATAAAGTATTTTATTTGAAATGAAAAGACTGAATGTTGTCTGATGCAGAGGATGGCGTTTCCCGAAGCAGCGTCCGTGAAATCCGGATCGTCGGCGGGGGAAGCGGTTTCGGCAATCTCGAGGAGGCGGTCCCGCGGAGGGATCGCCGGAGAACTGCCGGAAGCGCAATTCCGTCAGACGCCGGAAGACATGGCGGGACTGGGGACGGCATCGTACGGAAGGAGAGTCGATGAACGTATTGATTACCGGCGCGGCCGGATTTGTCGGCCGCAATCTGAGTGAAAATCTGAAAAATATCCGGGACGGGAAAAATCGGACGCGCCCGGGCCTCCGTATCGGAAAGATTTACGAATACGATCGCGGCAATACGCAGGAAGAGCTGGACCGGTTCTGCGCCGACTGCGATTTCGTTTTCAATCTCGCCGGGGTAAACCGCCCCTCGGACCCGAAAGAATTCAGAGAGGGCAACTTCGGCTTTGCCGGCACGCTTCTGGACACGCTGAAGAGGCATAAGAACACCTGTCCTGTGATGTTGTCTTCGTCCCTCCAGGCCACACTTTCCGGTCGTTTCGGCTCATCCGAATACGGACTGAGCAAGAGAGACGGTGAAGAACTGTTCTTCCGCTACGCTGAAGAGACCGCGGCGGCAGTTTATGTCTACAGATTCCCCAATCTGGCGGGCAAGTGGGTGCGTCCGAATTACAACTCGGCGGTCGGAACCTTCTGCAACAACATTGCAAACGATCTGCCGATCACGGTGAACGACCCGGACGTCGAGCTTGAGCTCCTCTTCATCGACGACCTGCTCGAGGAAATGTATGATGCAATGGAGGGGAAGCCGAAGAGGTGCGAGTATCCGGGGGCCGGGGAAGTCGTGGACGGGATCGCCTACGACGGCCTTACCCCCCGTCCCGCGGCGGAGGGCCGCTACTGCTATGCGCCTGTTACGCACAAGGCCTCGCTGGGCCGGATCGTCGAACTGCTGCACGGTTTCCATGACCAGCCGCAAACCCTGATCATGCCGCGGATCGCTCCGGATTCCCTCGAGAAAAAGCTTTATTCCATGTACCTGTCCTATCTGCCGAAGGAAAAGGTCGCGTTCGATCTGAAGATGAATTGCGACGATCGCGGCAGTTTTACGGAACTGCTGAAAACCTCGGATCACGGGCAATTCAGCGTGAATATTTCGAAACCGGGAATTACAAAGGGCCAGCATTGGCACAACAGCAAATGGGAATTCTTCATCGTCGTTGCCGGTCACGGCCTGATTCAGGAGAGGAAAATCGGAACGGATGAAGTCATCGAATTCGAAGTGTCGGGAGATCACATTCAGGCCGTCCATATGCTCCCGGGATACACTCACAATATCATAAACCTGAGCGATACGGAAAACCTTGTCACGGTCATGTGGGCAAACGAGATGTTTGATCCCCGACGCCCCGATACATTCGGAGAGCCGGTCTGATCGGCTCTGTGCGTGCTGTTCCGATCGGCCGCTGAAAAAAAACATCAACCACAGAACGGTTGTCATAAAACAAAGGAGAAAACGAATATGAAAATCACAGTCGCAGGAGTGGGATATGTGGGACTGAGTCTCGCCGTCCTGCTCGCCCAGAAACACGAGGTCACAGCCATTACAACCACGGAAGCGAAAGCGAAGAAGCTCAACGACTTCCTCAGCCCGATCCAGGATGATGAAATCGAACGGTTCTTTCAGGAAACCCGGGCGGGAAAGAGAACGCTGAATTTTCATACGACCACGGATAAGGAGGCCGCCTATCGTTCCGCCGATCTCGTGATCATCGCCACGCCCACCAACTACGATGATGCGAATCATTTCTTCGACACCTCCGCCGTGGAGGACGCCATCGAGTGGACGCTGAAGTGCAATCCCGAGGCCCTCATGGTCATCAAGTCCACGATCCCGGTCGGCTACACCGAATCCGTCCGCCGGAAGTACGGCATCAGAAACATCCTCTTCAGCCCGGAATTTCTGCGCGAGTCCAAGGCT
Organism: Victivallaceae bacterium; assembly: GCA_045585875.1. Classification (GTDB taxonomy): domain Bacteria; phylum Verrucomicrobiota; class Lentisphaeria; order Victivallales; family Victivallaceae; genus JAVBQJ01. The sequence goes on from JAZMZH010000097.1 coordinate 3,919, forward strand.
CTCTACGACAATCTGCATCCGAGCCGTATCGTCGTCGGCTGCGATGACGACCAGAGAGCGCAGGGGCGGATGTTCGCCGACCTCCTGCTGGAGGGCGCGAGAGCGGAAGCGGAGAGAGCCGGAACTCCCGAGCCGGAGATCCCGGTGCTGCTTGCCCATCTGACCGAGGCGGAGGCGATCAAGCTGTTCGCCAACACTTATCTGGCTGTCCGCGTCAGCTATTTCAACGAACTCGACACCTACGCCCAGGTCAAGGGCCTGGACACAAAGATGATTATCGACGGGATGTGCCTGGACCCGCGCATCGGCGGCCATTACAACAACCCCTCCTTCGGTTATGGCGGCTACTGCCTGCCGAAAGACACCAAGCAGCTCCTTGCCAATTACAAGGACGTGCCGCAGACCATGATCGAGGCGGTCGTCCGCAGCAATACCGTCCGCAAGAATTTCATCGCGGACCGGATCACGGCGGGAAATCCGAAGACTGTGGGCGTATACCGCCTGACAATGAAGAGCAACAGCGACAACTTCCGGGCCTCCGCCATCCAGGATATCATGAGGCGCATCCGGGACAAGGGCATCCCGATCATCATTTACGAACCGACGCTGGATGACGGCAGCGAGTTCTTCGGCTGCAGGGTTGTGAACGACCTCGGACGGTTTAAGGCTCAGAGCGACGTGATCCTGGCGAACCGGTTTGACGCGGACGTGCTGGGCGACGCCGCGGAAAAAGTCTATACCCGCGACCTCTTCCGGAGGGATTAAATGCAGAAGATCGATCTGAACGGAAAAACCATCCTGGTGACCGGCTCGCCGGGATTCATCGGCGCCAACCTTGTCATCCGCCTGCTTCGGGAAATGAGCGGCGGCACCGTGGTCAGTCTCGACAATATGAATGACTACTACGATCCGGCGCTGAAGGAGTATCGCCTGGGCCTTGTGGAAAAAGCGGCGGAGCGGTCGTCGGTCAGGCACATCTTCGTGCGCGGTTCCATCGGAGACAGGACGCTGGTGAATGATCTGTTCGCCGCCCATCACTTCGATATCGCGGTGAACCTCGCGGCGCAGGCGGGAGTGCGTTATTCCATCGACCACCCGGATGTGTATATCGAGAGCAACATCGTCGGCTTCTACAACCTGCTGGAGGCCTGCCGTCACAATCCCGTTGAGCATCTGGTCTACGCCTCCAGCAGCTCCGTCTACGGCGGGAACCGGAAAGTGCCCTTCAGCACGGATGACAAGGTGGATAACCCGGTCAGCCTCTACGCGGCAACAAAGAAAAGCAACGAACTTCTGGCCCATGCCTACAGCAAGCTCTACAACATCCCGTCGACAGGACTCCGCTTCTTCACGGTCTACGGTCCCGCCGGCCGTCCGGATATGTTCTACTACTCCGCGACCCAAAAGCTGGCGGCCGGAAAGACGATCCGGATCTTCAACTACGGCAATATGCGCCGGGACTTCACATTCATCGACGATATCGTGGAGGGCATATACCGGGTGATGCAGGGGGCTCCGGAAAAGAGGAACGGAGACGACGGCCTGCCGATCCCGCCTTACGCCGTGTATAACATCGGCGGCGGGAAGCCGGAGAATCTGCTCGACTTCATCAGCACTCTGCAGGAGGAGCTGGTCCGGGCGAAGGTGCTTCCGGCGGATTATGATTTTGAAGGCCACCGGGAACTGGTCGGCATGCAGGCCGGAGACGTGCCTGTGACTTACGCCGACTCCGGAGCACTGGAGCGCGACTACGGATTCACGCCGAAGATCGGCATCCGTGAAGGGCTGAGGGCCTTTGCCGAATGGTACGCGGAATACGACAGGTAAAAGACTGCCGGAGCGGTTTTCCCGTATCGTCCGGTATGATGACGTCATTTCAGCGCGGCGAAGCGGACGGTCTGAAAAAAGCCGGGCTTTCGTTTTCAGAGGGATGAATCATGAAAAATGTCCATGAGCAACTGTTGAACGGCGAAACGAAACTTTCGCTGGTCGGTCTCGGCTACGTCGGTCTGCCGATCGCGGTGGCCTTCGCCTCAAAGGTCGGAGTCGTCGGCTTCGATCTGAACAGGGCGAAGATCGAGCTCTACCGAAAAGGCGTCGATCCCACCCATGAAGTCGGGGACGAGGTCATCCGGACGACGAAAGTCGAATTCACCGCGGACGAGACGAAGCTGCGCGAAGCCCGCTTCCACATCGTCGCCGTCCCCACCCCCGTCCACGACGACCACACCCCCGATCTGACGCCCGTGGAGGGCGCTTCCCGGCTCCTCGGCCGCAATCTCATGAAGGGCAGCATCGTCGTCTTCGAGAGTACGGTCTACCCCGGCGTCACCGAGGAGGTCTGTTTGCCGATCCTGGAAAAGGAATCCGGACTCAAGTGCGGCGTCGATTTCAAGATCGGCTATTCCCCCGAGCGCATCAATCCCGGCGACAGACAGCACCGTCTGGAAAACATCCGCAAGATCGTTTCGGGCATGGACGCGGAAACCCTGGATCAGGTCGCAAAAGTCTATGAACTCGTCGTGGCGGCGGGGGTCCACCGCGCGCCCTCCATCAAAGTCGCCGAGGCGGCCAAGGTCATTGAAAATTCCCAGCGCGACATCAACATCGCCTTTATGAACGAGCTCTCCATCATCTTCAACAGGATGGGCATCGACACCAAAAGCGTGCTGGAGGCCGCGGGGACCAAGTGGAACTTCCTCAACTTCCGGCCCGGCCTGGTCGGCGGCCACTGCATCGGCGTCGATCCCTACTACCTCACCTACAAGGCCGAAATGCTCGGCTATCACAGCCAGATCATCCTCGCCGGACGCCGCATCAACGACGACATGGGCAAATACGTCGCCGAAAACTGCGTCAAAAGTCTCATCAGGGCCGGCAAACCCGTCAAGGGCGCGAAGGTCGCCATCCTGGGCTTCACCTTTAAGGAAAACTGCCCCGACACCCGCAACAGCAAGGTCATCGACATCGTCAGGGAGCTTCGCGAGTACGGCATCGAGCCCCTCATCGCCGATCCCGCCGCGGACGCCGCGGAGGCGAAGCGCCTCTACGGCGTCGAATTCGCGGGGATGGACGCCATCCGGGGCATGGACGCGGTGATTCTCGCCGTGGCGCACACGCAGTTCGCGTCGCTGACGACGGCCGACACCGACGTCTTTTTCGGCGAAGGCCGTAAAGTCCTGCTGGACATCAAGGGTCTGCTGGACAGAAACGTCTGGGAAAAGGCCGGGTATCTGTACTGGAGGTTGTGAAGATGAGCTACCGTCAGCTGAAGTTTCCGGAGGGCAGCCGCTTCCTGGTGACCGGAGGGGCGGGCTTCATCGGCTCCAACCTCTGCGAAGCCATCCTGAAGATGGGTTTCCGCGTACGGTGCCTCGACGATCTCTCCACGGGCAAACAGGCCAACGCGGATCTCTTCGCGGACGATCCGAATTACGAATTCATCCGGGGGGATGTGAAGGATTTCGAGACCTGCCGGAGGGCCTGCGACGGCATGGATTATGTCCTGCATCAGGCCGCGTGGGGCAGCGTCCCCCGCTCCATCGAAATGCCGCTCTTTTACTGCGCGAACAACATTCAGGGGATGCTGAACATGCTGGAGGCGGCCCGGCGGGCGGGAGTGCGGAAATTCGTCTACGCCTCCAGCAGCTCCGTCTACGGCGACGAGCCGAATCTGCCCCAAACGGAAGGGCGCGAGGGCCGTCTCCTCTCCCCCTACGCGCTGACGAAGCGCTGCGGCGAAGAGTGGGCGAAGCAGTACACCCGCCACTATCGTCTGCCGACCGTCGGACTGCGGTACTTCAACGTGTTCGGACGCCGCCAGGCCCCCGACGGCGCCTACGCGGCGGTCATTCCGAAATTCATCATGCAGCTGCTGAAGGGAGAACGTCCGACCATCAACGGCGACGGCCGCCAGAGCCGCGACTTCACCTACGTCGAGAACGTGGTGGAGGCCAACCTGAGGCCGTGCCTGGCGCCGGGCTCGGCCGCCGGCGAGGCCTTCAACGTGGCCTACGGCGGGCG
>JAZMZH010000098.1:0-14622 GCA_045585875.1 Victivallaceae bacterium
GCTGGGCGGCGGCGTCATCGGCTGTGAATTCGCCTGTCTCTTCGCCGAGCTGGGCACCAAGGTCACGGTGGTGGAAATGCTGCCGTCGATCCTGCCCCCCGTGGACCGGGAAACTTCCAAGGTCGTGGCCGCCGCCATGGCCGCCAAAGGCGTCACCATTATGAACGGCACTCCGCTCACCGACATCAAAGCCACCGCCAGGGGCGTCTCTGGCATGGTCGGCAAGGTCAAGGTCACCGGCGATTACCTGCTGGTCTCCATCGGCCGCCGCCCGGTGACCGACGGCCTGAATCTGGCCGGAGCCGGAGTCTGCACCAACGAGCGCGGCTGGGTGCCGGTGGACGCCTGCTGCCGCACCAACGTGGCCGGCATCTACGCCATCGGCGACATCACCGGCACCATCCAGCTGGCGCACTGGGCCAGCGCCATGGCCGAGATCGCGGTGGAGAATATCGCCGGCAAGCGCGCCGAGACCAATTCCGCGGTGGTGCCCGGCTGTATTTTCACCACTCCCGAAATCGGTTCGGTGGGGCTCACCGAGGAGCAGTGCAAGGACAAGGGCCTCTCCTACCGGGTCGGCAAATTCCCCTTTGCCGCGCTGGGCAAGGCCATGGCCATGAACGACACCGAGGGGTTTGTCAAGATCATCGCCGACAAGGATACCGACGCCATCCTGGGCGTGCATATCGTCGGACCTCATGCCACCGATCTGATCGCGGAGGCTTCTCCGGCCATGCTCATGGAGTGCACTGCCCGGGAGCTCGGCCGGGCCATCCATGCCCATCCGACTCTGGGCGAAGCCATGATGGAGGCCGCCCACGCGGTCCACGGCGAGTGCGCCCACATGCCCACCCGCAGACGCTGAGTCATGGCGGAGCGGTACTGCAAGCTGGAATTTTACGTCCCTGCCGAGTACTGCGACAGGGTGAAGGAGGCGGTTTTCGCTTCCGGAGCCGGGAGCCTCGGCAATTACTGCCGCTGTTCCTGGGAGTGCGCCGGGAGGGGGCAATTCATGCCTCTGCCCGGCAGCGATCCTTTTCTCGGCAGGACCGGCGAACTGGAGACGGTCGCCGAGATCAAGGTGGAGACGCTGGTCCCCATGACGCGGCTGAGGGAGGTGATCGCCGCCCTCAGGGCCGCGCATCCCTACGAAACACCGGCGTTTTACTGGTTTGAGGTGGGGACGGAATGAATCTTTTCATCAAATTCGTCATCGACAATCCGGAGATCGGCATCGCCTGGCTGCTGCTGGTGGTTTTTTCCATCTGCTGTCACGAATTCTGCCACGCCTGGACGGCGGTGCGCTGCGGCGACGACACGCCGCTCGTCACCGGCCACCTGACTCTGAATCCCCTGCGGCAGATGGGGGTCATGTCCATCATCATGCTTCTGGTCGCCGGTTTCGCCTGGGGCGCCGTCCCGGTGAACCCCTTCAAGCTGGGCTCCCGGAGAAACCGGATCCTGACGGCCCTCGCCGGTCCCGGCTGCAATTTCGCTCTTTTCATCATTTTTCTTATTCTGCTGGCGGCGGCCTGCCGGTTTCAATGGCCGGAGCGGGCGGCGATGGTCTTTCACATCGGGGCGGTGCTCAACTGCGCGCTGGCGATGCTGAACGTGCTGCCGGTGCCGCCTCTGGACGGCTTCGCGGTGCTGCGCGAGCTCTGTCCCGGAGTGAGAAATCCCCGGGGAGAATGGCTGAAAGGCATCATGATTTTCCTGCTCCTCGCGCTCTTCACCTTTTCCCACCTGATCTTTGAATTCAGTTCTTGGATCGTGTCCGCGGCCGCTGATATGCTGCTGAGGGGGATGGGCGCATGAACGGAGACGAACCGATCTGGAGCGTGTCGGAGGTCAACGGCGCGGTCGCCGAGATGATCGAAAACAGTCTGATGCCCTTCTGGCTGGGCGGCGAGGTCGGCACACTGAATATTTACTCCTCCGGGCACGTCTACATGACGCTCAAGGATTCCGCCAGTCAGCTGCGCGCGGTTTATTTCCGCGGGGCCGGGGCGGTGCGGGAGGCGGGCATCGCCATCGGCGACCGGATCGAGGCCTTCGGGAAACTGACGGTCTACCGGGTGCGGGGCGAATATCAGTTTTCGGTGCAGAAGCTCCGGAGCGTCGGCACCGGCGAGCTGGAACGGCGCTTCACCGAACTGCGCAAAAAGCTCGAAGCGGAGGGGTTGTTCGCCGAGGAGCGCAAGAAGCCTCTGCCCCCGTTCCCCGAGCGCATCGCTCTCGTCACCAGCCCGGACGGGGCGGCGGTCAGGGATTTTCTGAAGGTCTTCTTCCGTCGCCGTCCCGGCGGCCACATCCGCATCTATCCGGCTCCGGTGCAGGGCGAAAAGGCCGGCGCGGCTCTGGCGGAGGGGGTGGCATTTTTCAACTCCTTTTGCTGGGCCGACGTGATCGTGCTCACCCGGGGAGGGGGGAGCATGGAGGACCTCTGGTGCTTCAACGACGAAACCCTGGCGCGGGCCATTGCCGCCAGCTCCGTCCCGGTGGTCAGCGCCGTGGGCCATGAAATCGATTTCACCATTGCGGATTTCGTCGCCGACATGCGGGCTCCGACGCCTTCGGCGGCGGCGGAGATGCTGGGCAGCGAATTTTCGGAACTGCTGGATAAGCTCGATACGCTGGGCCTCCGGGCCGGAAACCGGATGCGGAGCGCACTGGATTCGGCCTCCGAGCGTCTGCGGGCCCTTGCGGCAAGCTATGTTTTCCGGGAACCCTCCCGCATCGCCGCCAATTACGATCAGAAACTGGATGAGATGAGCATGCGCATGGACGGGGTGTGCCGGTATCGCATGGACACCTCCGGCCACCGTCTCGACGGGTTGGAGGGGCGTCTCCGCGCCATGGATCCCGAAGCGGTGCTGAAGAGAGGCTATGTGATGATGCTGGACCGGGAGAGCCGCCGCCCCATCGCACGCGCCTCCGAAATTTTCCCGGGGCGGGAGGTCGCCGCCCGTTTTTCCGACGGCGAGGCGGAGCTGGTCGGACGCTGAACCGCCCCCGTCACTTCTGCCGGAAGAGCCAGGGCGAAGCCTTGACCGTGACCACGGGAGTGCGGCTCAGCAGATCTCTGATTTTATCCCGGAGTCCGCCCCGGATGAGGAAGGGCTTCTCCCGGAGGATGGCGGCGGTTTGCGATCCGGCGGCGCCGCTCCCGGCGGCTTCAAAATCGCTGATCAGCAGCGTGTACCGGTCTTGTTCCGGGGTGATGCCGGTGACAATGCCGGAGGCGTCGCGACAGGCCCGGATCCCTTTCAGGACCGGGAGCTCATGATGTTTTTTGCCCTGCTTCAGCAGGTCGTTGATGATGTCGATCAGTTCGGAGCGGGAAACTTCAAAGAGTGCCACGCTGTCCTGATACGGACAGAGTTCAAAGAGTCCGGCTTCGGTGATTTCCGGCGGTATGGGATCGCGTTTGCGGGTGGAGACCATGGTGAGCGCGACGCTGCCGGGCTCCTCGTCCAGGAGCATGGCCTGAAGTTTCATATCGGCGAAATTGCTGGCCGCCCTGCCGGATGAGGCCGTTTTGAGCGGCGCCGAAAAAACGCCGACGGGCCGGTCGAGTTCCTCCCGGGTTTTCAGATGCAGCGTCCTTTCCGCCGCGGCGGCGAAAAGTTCGTCCTCCGGTTCTTTTCCGGTTTCGCGGCAGATCACGGTGATGACCGGCGAACTCCGGTTCTCATCGGGCGCCCGGAGGTCGATATCCAGAAAACCTTCGCAATGGGCTCCTCCCGCGGCGAAGAGGACATCCCGCACTTGAGCCGCCTCCTCGACGACGTGGCTGTGGCCGCCCAGGACCAGTTTGATCTCCGGGTTTCCCCGCAGAATATCGTAGAGCTTTTCTCCGGAGGTGAAGCGGCCCCGGTGCATGGCGAGGACAGCGAAATCGAAAGGTCTGCCGGATTCGCGAAGTTCCCGCATCGCCCGGTCGACGGCTTCCTTTTCGCCGGAGATCTCCGGGATCCCTTCCGGGAAGAGGCGGAAGTTCACGGTCAGCGGGGTGAGCAGCCCGATGAAGGCGATCTCGAAGCCCCCCGCCGAAACGATTTCCCAGGATCGGATGCGGCCGCCGCGGAAATTGGAGCAGAGCGAAGCGCCCTCAAAGAGTTCCGTCATCTTCGGCAGATGTTCGGTCCCGGCGTCGAAATCGTGATTGCCCGGCACCCACAGATCGAAGTGCAGCTGATTCAGAGCCAGGATGCCCAGCGTGAACTCCGATTCGGCCGCCTCGCGGGAGCCGGAGAGGGTGTCGCCGCAGTCGATCAGTATTTTGGGCGGGTCATCGGGGAGGGAGTTTATGGCGGAGGCGATTTTCAGCCAGTTCGCCTTTGGGGTCGAGCGCCATGCGCCGTGGGTGTCGGTGATCCCGACGATCCGGCAGTGCGCCGCCGAAAGAGTGATAAAGGAACAGAATATCGGCAGAAGCAGCAGATACCGCTTCATTCATCCGCCACCCGGGGAAATTCAAAGGTCTTTTCGTCGAAAGGCACGCCCAGCAGGAACCGCACCACCTGAGAATTCCACTTATCCCTGCCGCTCCGCATCGTGCAGTGATCGGGGATCATCACGTCGTCGTAGTTGGAGTAGCTGTCGATGGTGCCCTCGTAGACGAAACTCTTGTCGTCGCCGGTCGTGCCGATGGCCTTGAAGCTGCTGGTGAGGTAGTCGCGGCTGTCCACCAGCACCTCGAAGACCGGCACCCGGTCGGAGAGCGCCGGGACGCAGATGAGCTTGTAGTAGTCCACATTGTCGATGGTGACCATGACGATGCGGATGTCCCGGAACACGCTTCTGAGATCGCTGCCGGGCGCGCCGAAGACGAACGATGTCCGCAGGATGTCCAGCTCGTCGCCGGTGATTTTGGTGACCGTCATGGCTTTCAGGTCCACTCGGACCGCTTCGGACCCGTTGAAAATGACTTCGCTCGCCGGCTGATTTCCGGCGAAGGAGGTCATCTTGAATATCTCCGGCTTTTGGAATCTGGTCTCGATCACGGTCTTGGTGTCGGAATCGAAAATCCCCTCCGAGGGACGGGTGACCACCTGACGCATGTAAAAGGTCCGGGCGTTTTTGTAAGCGCCGGAGGGATCGGTGGCGGCTTCCCGCCGGGCCAGAAGCTCCTCCACCGTCAGATCGCTCGGGGACTCCACGGACACCGGTTCGGAGAAAAGCGAGCATCCGGAAGAGACGGCGAGCAGCGCCGCGGCTGCGAAGAGGACCGAAATTTTCCTGCCGATTGTTTTCATGGTCTAAATTTAACCCTGATATGGGCAAAATGCAAATTTTATCGCGTAAAAATATCCAAATATTGATTTTGGTCGGTATATTCCCGGCGCAGGATGAAGCCGTTGGCGTATTCCCAGCCGTTCTCAAGAGCATACCCCCAGGTCGCGCTGGTATACAGACCGGCCGCCCGGAGTGCGGTTTCCGGCAGATCGGGGAGCCGGTACGAGCCCTCCAGACACGGCACCGGGGCCTGACCGCTGATCTGTCCGGGCGGAGACCAGCTTATCTCGCCGACGGAATCCGGGATGAATTCAAAAGCGTCGCCGGAACCGTACCCGTCCGGACCGGCGAAGGAGAGATAATCGTGCGAGGACGTGTCCCATCCGTAATCATATACTCCGAGAATGGCGCGGCACAAAAAAGCCTCCCGGGCAAAGACGACGCCGGAGGGTTTCCGCAGGCGGAAAAAAGGTCTGCAGACATCCAGCTGTCCGGTCCATGTGTCTCCCGATTGGGAGGGATTGTAAAAGAATTTGAAGCCGATTCCGGCCCGCGGAGGATTGCCGCTGTGCGCGGAAAGATCATTCCGGCACGCGGAATAGGCGTCCCATACCGATGACGGCAGGCTTGTGAATTGCTTGACGCACCGGTAAGACAGCAGATACATCCCCCCGGGGCTTCCGGCGACCTGATAATGGCGGAAAAGGTTGTACGCGGCGTATACGTCCGCAAGATAACTTCTGTCAACCGCCATGAAGTCGCTTTTCGCGACATGTCCGGCCGCCGCGGTGATCGGCACAATGCCTGCGGAATCCGGATCGAGCAGCCGGATGCGCCTGTCGGCCCACAAACTTTCATAAATTCCCTGCGGCAGAGAGGGCCGGCTGTAATCGGCCTTGAGAAAAGGAGCGGCATCCGACGATGTGCCGCCGAAAAGCCGGGCCTCTTCTTTGGTCGCCCGCATGAAGGTCCGGTATGCCTCTCCGGCATGGATGGCCGCGCCGTTGTCCAGCGCCGCTTTCAATTCCGTCCATTCGCTCATCACACCCTCCAGGGCAGATCAATGTTTCCGCGCCGGATCTGAAAGGGCAGTCCGTTCGAATCCACCGCGGCAAGCTCGATGACCTCGATTCCGGTCTGCGCCTGGGCGGAGGTGAGATCGTTGGATAAGCTGAACGATATTCCGCTGCCGTTCCATCCGGCATACAGATTCAGCGCGTATGTGACAGACGTGCCGGCCACGCTCATCCGGGGGACGGTTGCCGAGTTGTTTCCGCTCCAGCGGAAGGTTCCGGCGATCTGAGAAGCGGAGGCGGCCGAGGAATCGTAGACGACATATTCCGTCCCCGCCTCATTAAAATCCACGGTGAACGGTCCGGTGTAGAGATCGGGAGCCGTCTCGAAGGGGCCGAGGGAAACGAGGTATTGCCCGTTGAGCCTGGGGAGCAGACGTGCGCCGCCCCGTTTGGAAAAGACCCAGCTTCCGTTCCCTGCCGGGAGCGCGAATCGCCTGCCCCGCTGGGAGAGCGATGAGGATATGGCGACGGGAGCTGTTCCGAAGATGCGGGCCTTGCCGCGCCCGGCGGTTTTGCCCTGCGTTTCAATCTCCGTGATCTGGGCGAGGATGCGATTGTCGCCATTGAAGTACAGCGGGTCGATGACGCCCGGAAGAGTGGCGGTGAAAACGGTGCTGCCGTAATTCAGCAGGATCAGGTCTCCGGAAGAGGGATAAGGGAGTGCGCCGCAGGAAAACTCCGCCAGGTATTCGCCGGAAGCCTGCAATTCCGGGCCGTTCGCCGGTACGGAGTGGATCCGGCAGGCATGGGGCAGATATTCGATTCGGATGTTTCTGCCCGGGAGGATGGTGTGCTGCATGATCAGTTGCTCCGGGTGTTCCAATAGGTGCCGTTCCAGTTGTATCCCGCGGGGGGCTGCCGGTAAATGCAGGTGACTTTGCGCCAGGTTTCTCCGGAATCGTCGGTGATGATCTCGTTGACGATGTCCTCTTTCAGCCACCAGGCGGAGACGCCTCCCACGGTGCCGAACCACACCCGTCCCGAAATCATCCAGTTGTCGATATGGGAGAGCAGGGTGAAGGTTTTGAAGCGGAAGTATCTGGTTTCGCTGGCCAGAAGGGTTTTCAGCGGCGCTTCCGCCAGGTTGACCGGCAGGGGGCCCTGCGTGGAGAGCGGGCACTCCCGCAGGGGATTCCACGAGGGGATCTCCGTCAATTCGCCGGAGGGGCCGCGCCGCCATCCGCACTGTTCCGGGGAGAGGATCATTTCCGCGAGTTCCCCGGAGATGTCGATGCGGCCGGAGAGATCGCTGCGGTCGTCGCTGCTGACCTCGTACATGCTGTTGCGTCTCGGCACCGCGGTCAGGAGATATTCAAACTCATAGTCGGAGAGGCGGCGGGATTTTGAGGCGACCACGACGCTGTTGCATCCGGTCCAGCTGCGGGCGCTGGCTCCGGTGATGTTTTCAAATCGGCGCAGATTGTTTTTATGGACCCGCCACCGGCTCTCCCACACGACCCGCCGCCGGACTTTCTTTTTGGCGGTGAAGCCGATGAAACGTTCCGAGCGGGTGACTCCGATGAGCCGGACGTTGATGTCACGGGCGGTGAGGGAAACTCTGAAGATATTGCCGGAGGCGGGTTCGATTTTACATTCGGTGATCCGGTAGGAGGCTCCGGCCCATTCGGCGACGGAATTCACGTCGTTGGCGGCGCGGAAGTTTTCGAGGGCGTTTGCGGCGACCCGCCAGGTGCCGTATTGTTCGGTTTCAAAGTCGTGATTGCGGCGGTAGGCGATTTCGGGAGGGGGCTCCACATCCAGATCCACGGCCTTGATCTCCACCAGCCACCGTCCGCCGTCGCTCTCGCGCATATTGATCATGGAGCAGCAGAAACGTCCGCCGTCCCAGTCCAGATTTTCCCCGACTTCGGGGAGCCATTCGCCGAGAGCGGCCTCCGGCACCAGCCATGCGGAGGTGCGGAAATGCTCTCCGGAGGAGGAATAGGTCTCCGCGCTTTTCATCTTTTCCACAGCCGCCGCGGAACCCCCGGGGACGCCGGAGATGATCGCCCGGCAGATGTGGAGCGGCGAATCCGGGAGCTCTTCGGTCCGGACCTTTGCGACGGTCCAGCAGTCGTCCGTGGAATAAGACCGGTCGTCGTCCGGATTGCGCCACGGGTCTCCCGGTTTCGGCAGCCAGGATTTTATCTCCTCCTGCCACCGGGAGAGAGCGTCCGCCGTGGCGGGGATGGTTTCCGGCTGCAGGAGCCATTGCGATTTCAGCGACCAGCCGTTGTCTCCGTCGATGGACAGGGAGGCCGTTTTTTCCACTTGGACGATCATAAGCGCAGGACCCTTTCGGTTGGTTTCCCGAAAGGGCCCGTGTCGCTGAAAAAATTTTAACTGTCTGCCGTCAAATCATTTGACCGGAAGTCTCCTGGCGTATTTGTCGATGCCGTTGGCGATGGCTTCGGCCAGCCGTTCCTGATGACGGCTGCTGCGCAGGAGGGCTTCGTCCGCCGCGTTGGAGATGAATCCGCACTCCACCAGGATGCTGGGAGCGGTGTTGTCGGTCAGAACTTTGAAGCGGGCCCGTTTTACGCCCCGGTCCGTGAGTTTGAGGGTGCGGATGATTTCGCTCTGCACGCTGAAGGCGAGGGCGACGGAGTTATCCGTCATGGCGTAGCCGCGGCAGTAGGGCATGGATGCCTTGGTATCGCTGCTGGAGGGGGCGCCCTTGGGGGTTATGGAATAGGTCTCGACGCCCCGGACCTGGGAGGACTTGGCCGCGTTCATGTGGATGGAGATGAAAAGGTCGGCGTTGAGTTTTCTGGCTTTGGCCGCCCGGTCGGCGAGTTCCACCTTGATGTCGGTTTCCCGGATCAGGTAGACGGTGTAGCCTTTTTTGCGCAGCCGGTCCCGGAGTCGTTTGGATATGGCCAGGGCGAGATTCTTTTCCAGGGAGGCGGCTCCGGCGGCGCCCTGGTCTTTGCCGCCGTGTCCGGGGTCGATGACGATGATCCGGGGCCTCCTGCCTTTCAGGCAGCTTTTATTGAAGAGCGGATTCAGCAGGTGGTTGTAATCGCTTACCGAGATGTAAAACTGATTGCTCCGCTTCACGGCGGCGAAGTCGAGGGTGACTGCGATGCCGTTGATGACGGCGTTTCGCTTGTCGTGGGTGAAGACAAGCTTGCGGTTGTCTTTTGCGATGAGTTCGCAGGTGTTTCCGCTGACTTTGCAGCGCATCCCGAGTTTTGCGGCCACTTGTCTGAGGGGGTAGTATGCGCGTTTCTCGATGGTGACGCTGGAGAGAGTGCTGTCGGCCGCCGCCGGCGGCGCAACGCAGGGGAGAAGAGCCAGAGCGGCGAGGAGAAGGGCCAACAGGGGAATTCTGGGCAGGTTCAATTTTCAGTTTTCCTTTATTTCGGTGATGGAGACGATGGGACGGTAGTTTTCCAGCGGCGGATACATGGCTTCGCAATCGGGGCCGACCTGGGCCGCCTCGAGGAGCGAACCGTAGACGAAGGCCTTTGCCTCGCACACCGTGTCCCGCCACGGATTTCCGGCGGCCAGCAGTCCGGCAATGGCGGAGGAGAGGGTGCAGCCGGTGCCGTGGGAGGCTCTGGTGCCCTCGACGACGGGGGTGGAGATGAGCAGCACCTTGCCCCGGTGGCAGATGATGTCCCCGGCTTCGTCCCTGCCCTCCACGTCGTGCCCCGTCTTGAGGAAGCATGAGCAGGACCAGCGCTCGGCAATTTCCCGGGCCGCCCGGATGCGATCGTCGAAATCGGGGAGTCTGCGCTCCAGGAGCAGTTCGGCCTCGGGGAGATTGGGGGTGACCCAGGAGGCCAGGGGCAGCAGCTCTCCGGTCATGGCGGAAACCGCGTCCTCTTCCAGCAGTCTGGCGCCGGAGGTGGAGACCATGACCGGGTCCACGACCAGCGGGAGGTTGTCCGTGCGGTTTTTCAGAAATCCGGCGACGGTTTCGATGATTTCGGCGTTTGCCAGCATCCCGGTTTTGATCGCCGCGACGGCGAAGCACTGAAAGATCGCCTCCAGCTGGGCCTTTACCGCGGCGGCGGGCATGACGTCGATGCGGGAAACCCGCCTGGGGTTCTGACTGGTCACGGCGGTGACGGCCGAACAGCCGTAGACGCCGATGGCGCTGAAGGTCCTCAAGTCGGCCTGAATACCTGCTCCGCCTCCGGAATCGCTGCCGGCTATGGTCAGGGCGCAGGGATAACAGCGGTCTTGTTTTTTCACGGGAATATCTCCGGGGTTGGGATTTGAAATAACCGGACTACGGGGTATATTATACACCGTAAAGGGAAATAAAACAACTGAAAACAGGGCAATGACCGGGTTTTTTTCTGAAAAAGTTCTCTTGCTCGGAGCGCTTCCGGCGCTGTTTGCGCTGCTGTGGATGCCCTCCGCGGCGGCGCTGGTGGACGAGAGCCGACTGGCCGCGCCGGGCGGCGGCGAACACCTCTATTCCGGTATCGAGGTGGCCTATTCCGCCTCGCTGGACCGGGATCAGGTGGCGCAGATCCGGGCGTGGCTGGTGGAGGCGGACAACATCATTCTCCGGGCCTTCAATTTTCATCGGGACTGCGCCGCCGGGCAACTGCGGCTGGAATTCGACCCACGGGACCCGGAAGAGTATGAATATCGGAACAGCGACGGCAAGCGTGTGCTGCGTTTCTCCGGCGCTTTCGAACGCTGGTGCGGGCTGACGGAGGTACGTCGGGAATTGCTCCGGGCGATGACGGTCGCCCAGTCCGGCCGCCCCCCGGCCGGAAACGAGGATTTCGGCGACTGGGTGCTCAGCGGTCTGGACGCGGAGCTGAATCTGCCCTGGCGGGAGGACAGCATCTGGAGGGTCGGCTACTATCCGGGGCTTCAGGGGGCTTTCATCCATGGCGGCAAGGCGGATTGGGCGCGCTTGTGCCTTATTCAGGGTCCTCCGGAGAGCCGTCTGGAGAGCGAATGCTGCCGCCTGCTCCTGTTCATGGCCGCCAATATGGACAAAAAGCGGAAGAATCTCATGAGAGATTATCTGGACATCATGCTGGAGAAGCGGGCGGATCCGGAAACCGCGTTCTGGTCCACGGTGGGATACGGCGTCTCCCAGGGCGGGAATCGCCGGGCATCGGGCATGGCGACGCTGAACGAACGGGCCCGGAGATCTGTTTTTTCGCCGCTCTCTCCGATGCCTGCCCGGGAGACGATCCGGCTCTTTGAGGAGGCCGGGCAAATCGGCGTCACCGGCTATGATCCGGACCGGGACGACATGCAGGTGAAATTGTCCGGCACCTGGGCGAGCTGGCCGGAATGGTGCGCCCGTTACGACATGGAGACCGCTGCCGAGACCGCTTCCGGACGGCTGAAGGACATTCAATCCCGGTCGGCGCTGCTGGTCGCCCCCGGACTGGAGGGCATGAGGAAACTTCTGGACCGGGCGGCGGGCGGCGGCGCGCTGTCCGCCGGGGAATGGACCGAGGCGCTCGGGGCCGCCCGGGAGGCGATGGGGCGTCAGGAGGCCATCGAGGGCATCCTTTATCGGCTGGAGGAGCAGAATCCCCGGCTCAACGAACGGCTGCGCATCAGGCTGGAGGCCGTGCACAACGCAGTGGAATTTCCCCTCCCGTCGGGGATGGAGGATTTTATAAACCGGGCAGAAAATGAATTCAAAGGAAAACAGGGGAGCCGCAGATGATTGATCTCGCACAGGAATTGAAAAATGTCGCCGTCATGGTGGAAAATCTTCTCCGGGAGGATGATTTCCCGGACGCCATCGAGCCGGATTTCCTCCGGGAGGCCGTGTGCGATTATCCGCTGCGGGGCGGCAAGCGGGTGAGACCGGCGCTGGCCTGCTGGTGCTGCGGCTGCGCCGGGGGCGATCCCGGGGACGCCCGCTACATCGCCTGCGCGGTGGAGATATGGCATAACTGGACTCTGGTGCACGACGACATCATCGACGGCGACGATCTGCGGCGGGGCAAACCGTCCGCGCACGTCATGCTGGCCGGGATCGGCCGGGATCGTTTCGGACTGGACGAGGCGACGGCAGAGCGCTTCGGCCGGGATTTCGCCATTCTCGCCGGCGATCTGGCCCAGAGCCGCGCCTTTCACATGCTGCGCCGGAGCCGGGAGAACATCAGCGAGGCCGCCATGCGCAGAATATCCGCCATGATGCTCAAGCTCGGGGCCGTCGGGGTGAGTTCCGGAGAAGCTCTGGACGTGCTGGCCGGATATTGCCACGAGGCCGATCAGGAAACCCTGGATCATATCATCGCCCGCAAGACTTCGGATCTGATCGAATTTGCCGCCGCGGCCGGAGCGGTCGCCGGGGGCGCGGACACGGTCATGACCGAGAATTTCGCGGTTTTTGCGAGAAACATGGGCATGGCCTTTCAACTCCGGGACGATGTGCTCGGCGTGTACGGCGAAGTCAGCCGCTTCGGCAAACCCATCGGCTCCGACTGGCGGGAGGGCAAACCCACCGTTTTGCGTCTGGAGGCGCTTCGGAGAGCCGATCCGGCTCAGCGGAAACTCCTGGACGAGCTCTGGATGCTGGACCGTTACGATGACGCCGCCATCGGGGCGCTGCGGGAAGTGCTCCGGGCCACCGGAGCCAAGGCCGCGGTAGATGCGCGCATCGCCGCCGCCGGGGACGCTTCGCTGGCGGCGCTGGAGCGCTGTCCGGACAATCCCTTCCGGGAAATGCTGGCCTCGCTGAGTTCCCGTCTCCTGGACCGGGAGGTCTGAGCCGCAGAGCGGATGGATTGCGGACGCGGTTCCGCCGGAGGGCGCGGATGGCTTGATCCCTGACCGGCGCCGTATCCATAACAAAGGGGCTGTTGCTTCCTCTTGCTGAGGTTTTGCAACAGCCCCTTTCCGTCAATCGAAGGTCCGTCTGACGATCAGCGGTATTCGGCCCACTTGGGATCGTTTTCAAAGACCTCCTTGTAGAAGTCTTTGAGCTTCAGATTCGCCGCGGCTTCCTCGTCCAGGATGACCACGGTGTCCGGATGCAGCTGCAGCGCCGAAGAACTGATCATGGAGGTCATGGGCCCCTCGATGGCGGCGGCGGCGATGGCGGCCTTGCGCTTGCCGGTGATGAGCTGCAGCACCTTTTTGGCGTCCAGCACGGTGCCGACGCCGGCGGTGTAGGCGCGGCGGGGCATGGACTCCGGAGGAGTGAAGTAAATTTTGTTCTGCTCGTAGGTGGTGTTGGTCAGATAGGCCACATGGGTGCGGCTGGAGAAACTGGTGCCGGGATCGTTGAACCCCACATGGCCGGAACAGCCGATGCCCACCAGCCAGAGATCAATGCCGCCGGCCTCGTCGATGGAGTCGTCGTAACGGGCGGCCTCCGCCTCCTCGTCCTCGGCCAGGCCGTCGGGGAGGTGGGTGTTGCGCATGTCGATGTTGATGTTGTTGAAGAGGTTTTTATTCATGTAGTAGCGGTAGCTCTGGTCGTGCTCGGGGGCGAGACCGGCGTACTCGTCCAGGTTCCAGGTCCGGACCTGGGAGAAATCGACTTCTCCGGCCTTGTTCATCCGGGAGAGCTCGGCGTAGACGTTTTCCATGGTGGCGCCGGTGGCCAGCCCCAGCCGGAAATCCGGCTTGGCGTTGATGGCGTCGGCGATCATGCGGGCGGTGAGTTTTTCCGCTTCGGCGGCGGTTTTGCAGATAATGACATCCATAACAATCTCCTTGTTTTGAACTCCCCATAATATAATGTCAAAAGGGAGGTGAAGCAAGCGTTTCCGAAAGCAATGGATGGACTTTGGAATAAAATGAATGGACTATTTTGCCCGAATGTTTTTTGAGGCTCAATCGACCGTGAAATCCGCTCCGGCCCGGCGGAAATCCTCCGTGAATCCGGGATAAGTCACTGCCGCGTCTCCGATGCCCCGGATGCGGGACGCTCCCCGCGCCGCCAGCGCCGCGCAGGCCAGAGCCATGGCAATCCGGTGATCCCCGTGCGAATCCAGTTCGGATGAGCCCGTCAGCCCGCCCGGAGGAGCTTTCACGCTCATGCCGTCGGGAAATTCTTCGACAAAGGCCCCCATTTTGCGCAGTTCCAGCGCCATGACGCTGATCCGGTCGCACTCCTTGTTGCGGGCCTGGGCCACATCGACGAAACGGCTTTCGGCGGGCAGAGTCGCGAAAAGCGCCGCCATCACCGGCAGCGCGTCCGGCGTGGCGTTGAGGTTGAATACTCCGGGACGCAGACTCTGCCGGGAATTGCGGACCGTCACCCCGGCATCGGAGATGCAGATCGAGCCGCCGGCGTTTTTCAGCATTTCGAAAACCGCCTTGTCGCCCTGGGCGTCGCCGAAATCCAGATTTTTCAGCG
>JAZMZH010000099.1:0-5331 GCA_045585875.1 Victivallaceae bacterium
TAAGACCGCTTGGCCTCCGACTTAAAACGCTGATGGTCGTCCCGTTCCACCTTCGACACTTGGGGTATCGTCAGACCATCGTGCTGGATCGTGACGGAGACCAGCCGGAGATTGCCAACGAGCCGCTGGCAAAGTCGATCATTCTGGCCTACCAGTACGCGGAGATGCTGGAGTCGGGCAAGTACACCACCGTGTTGGAACTGGCCCGCAAACTGCGCATGGATCGCTCCTATGTGGCCCGGACGCTGAACCTCGTGAACCTGGCCCCGGACATCGTGACCAAAGTGATGCAGGGCAAGGCGCCGGAATCGCTGTCGCTGGCCAAAGCCACCAGCGGTTTTCCCGACGACTGGCAGGAGCAGAGGAAGCTGTTTCAGATGGAGTAAAGTTGTGGATTTGATTTGTGTTTGTTACCCGTCTCCTTCTCCGGGAAAAGCGAAAAACCGCATTTCTCGCTTCAGATCAAATTCCGCACTCCATCAACGGTTTACGCGAAAAACCTCTCTGAAGGACATGTCATTCCGTCCCAGAGGAAAACAGAGAATCAGAGAGGTTTTCGGGGCTTCCCGGAGCCGACGCAAAGGACGCGGAGAAAAACACGATCCTGCAAAACGCTGGTGCGCAACGTGATTTGAAGCAACAAAAAAGCCAGTCGTTTGACTGGCTGCGTTTCGATTGGTAGCGGGGGATAGAATCGAACTATCGGCCTTCAGGTTATGAGCCTGACGAGCTACCACTGCTCCACCCCGCATCATGTATGTACCTTTAATATACCATGCTTTTCGGGAAATGCAAACCGACAGCGCTGCATTTTTCCCTTTTCCGACCCCGCAACTTGACATTCGACCCGGAACATTGTATATTCCCGGCATCATGACCGACCTTCTGCTCTACCATTCGCCCGTCGGAGCATTGCTCCTCTCCGCCGAGGAAGATTTCATCACCGGCCTCCGCTTTGTTGCCGCCGGGACTGCGTCCGCGTCTTCGCCGTCCCGCCGGTCCCGGCCTCTGGCTCTGGCCGCGGATTTCCTCGACCGCCATTTCGCCGGAGAATCCTTATCCCCGCTGGAACTCCCCCTCAACCCCTCCGGAACCCCTTTTCAACGCATGATCTGGCGCCTCCTCTGCCAGATTCCCCGGGGCGAAACCCTCTCCTACGGACGCCTCGCCGCCCGCGCCGCAGGAATTTCCGGCCGAACGGTTTCCCCCCGCGCCGTGGGCGGAGCCGCCGGGGCCAATCCCATCCCGGTCATCATCCCCTGCCACCGGCTGGTGGCGGCCCGCGGCATCGGCGGATTTTCCAGCGGACTGCCGCTTAAAATCGCCCTGCTGGAACTGGAGGGCGTTCCTTGCTCCATGCCCCGGCAGCCGGGAGGTTCAGCGTTCGGCGGCAACGGCCTGTTTTCGGAAAAATAAGCCCCGGAGACTTGACATTTTTTATTGATGATTTATATTGAATAAACTTTTATGTAAACACAAAACTTTCAATATTCAGGAGCCTGTCTTGCCATGAAAAAGATTCCCGTCCCCGCCGGTCTTGAAACCCGCTGCTTCCTGCTTGACAGGGACGTGCTCGCCGAAGTTCCCGCCCTGCTCCGGGAGATATTCCCGGGGCGCCGTCCCTGGGTGATCGCCGACGAAAACACCTGGCGCGCCGCCGGAGAGAAGCTTCAGCGCATCCTCGAGGATTCGGGCGCCGTCCCGGCGGAGCCTTTTCTCTATCCCGGGACGCCGGTGCTGCACGCCGAATACGCCCATGTGGAGCCTCTGCGGAAGCGTTTGCCCGCCGGGGCGGTCCCGGTGGCGGTGGGGGGCGGCACCGTCAACGACATCGTCAAGCGCATGTCCGGCGAAGCGGGCGTCGCCTACTGCTGTGTGCCGACGGCCCCGTCGGTGGACGGCTACTCCAGTTCCGGCGCGGCGATGGTAAAGGACGGGCTGAAGCAGACGCTCAAGTGTCCGGCGCCGCTGGCGATCGCCGCCGACCTGGAAGTGCTGCGCGGCGCGCCGGAAGAGATGAAAGCCTCCGGGTACGCCGATCTGCTGGCCAAGGTGCCGGCGGGGGCGGAGTGGCTGATCGCCGATGCGCTGGGAATCGAGGCGGTGGACGCCCGGGTCTGGGAACTGCTGCAGAAGCCGCTGCGGAAATGGGTTTCGGATCCGGCGGATTTCGGAAACGTCTTTCACGGGCTGGCCGCCTCGGGCTACGCCATGCAGCTCTACAACGAATCCCGCCCGGCGTCGGGGATGGAGCACCTGTGCAGTCACGTCTGGGAGATGGAGGGGGTGGAGGCCAGTCACGGATTCAAGGTCGCGGCGGGTACGCTGGCGTCGGTCTGGCTGATGGAACGGTTTTTCGCCCTGAGCCGCGAAGAACTCCGGGGGATGATGGCGCCGCCCAAAACCCGGGAGGAGCGCCTGAACGAAGCCCGGAAACTGCTGCGGGCGGGATGCTACGGCAATGCGGAGGAGGTGGCCATGGCCAAATTCGCCGAAGCCGGGGCGATCCTGAAGCGCCGGGAGGAGATTCTCGACCGCTGGGAGATACTGCGTCGGCGGGTCCGGGAGCAGGTGCCGTCCTTCGCGGAAATCCGGGAGATGCTGGCCCGTGCGGGGTGTCCGACGACCCCGTGGGAAATCGGCCTCGACCGGGAAACGTTTCTCCACGGGGTGCGGACGGCGGGACTCATCCGCAGGCGTTACACCATGCTGGATGTGCTGGAGGAGTGCGGCGTCACCGATCCGATGCTGGCGGAAATGGACCGGGCGTTTTCGAAACTTTGAGTGCCCGGGCGGCGCCGCGTCCCGATAAGCCGGATACGCCGGGCAGGCAGGATGCGGAGCCGGGTTCACCGGGCTCCGCCCGGCGTCGCCGCCGCGTGGGGAACGGACGCCGGGGCGGGGGATCTCCTTATTCGGAGATCGGCACGAGATTGTAGTAAAAGTTATCCTGATCCAGGGTGAAAGCGCCCGGGGAGATGAATCCCAGCGCCGGGAAAAGGAAGAAGATGGTACCGGCCAGGTCAAGCATCCCGGTGGTGCTGAGGGTGTAGCTGGAATTGATCAGGCAGGGGTTATATCCCTCTTTGGTGACCGTAATGGAGAGACGCTGATTTCGTTTCACCTCCATGTGTACGGGGGCGACCATGGGCTGGCCGTTGACTACGACGTGAGCTCCGGCGGGCTGTCCGTTGATGGAAATGGTCTGGGTTTTGTCCGCAAAGAGCGAGCAGCCCGACAAAGAGGCGATCAGCACCGACGCGACGACGGCTTGAAAGAATTTCTTCATGAAATCTCTCCTTTTCAATATGGATCTCCGAAGGGAAATTCCCGGCCCCGTGCCGGGAATCCGTTTTCTGTTAATCTACAGTGTGCCCGGGAATTTTGCAAACGGCGGAAGGCAAATCGCCGGATTTTTCACGGGCTGACGGGCCGAAACTGCCGGGATCGGGAAATCGCAAAACGGGAAATTGCAAAAAATTTTTCAAAAATTTTTCCCAAAAGGGGTTGACTTTTTAAAAAGTTGTAGTATAATATATATAAACGGACAGCAGTTCAGTAAATTTCCGAGGTTTCGCAACTCTATCCGGAGACCGCAAAATCGGAGATGCGTTGAAACTGCGGATGCCGGAAAAAAAGGAGGCCGGATGGCAGGATTGAAAAAAATGTCGGATGATGTGCAGGGCCGGACAATGTTTCCGGCGGTTTCGCAAGTGGTCTCAAAGACAATTCATCGCAAATCTTAAAGAAAGGAAAAACGAAGATGAAGAGACTGTTTACATTGATAGAATTGCTGGTCGTGATCGCAATCATCGCTATTCTTGCGAGCATGTTGCTGCCCGCTCTGAGCAAGGCCCGGGCGGCAGCGCAGAAGATCAAATGCGTCAACAACCTGAAAACCTGGGGGCTCACTTTCGCCATCTACGCCAACGACAACGAAGATCATGTGCTCCTCCTCAACGGCCAGGACTACGGCTCGGCTTTCAGCGAATGGAAATCCCCCATGTCTTACTATTACGATAAATTCGGCTATCTCAGCGATCCCGACCAAATCCATATCAAGTGTCCGGCCGAATCAGAGTACCCGACCGGTAGTTGCGAGCACTTCAATTACTCCGTCGGCGCCTTTTATGCCATTCAGAATGACGGGACCCAATGGAATGGTAAAAACGTCTGCACCAAATCTTTCGCCCTGTACAAACCCAGCGGCTTCATCTGGGCCGACGGGAAACCCGGCAACCGCACCAATCCCAACGGCGGCGCCGATCTGAGATACCGTCACAACAACAAGTGCAACGGTCTCTTCGGCGACGGTCATGTCCAGGATCTGCCTGCCGATGCCGTCAACGGCTGGGCGGAAGGAAACTGCCACGACCTGTTCTGACCGCTGATCCGCGATGTATCCGCGCCGCCGCACTCGGCGGCGCGGCGCATTTTCAAGGGAAAGCGGGCGGGCGACTGGGAATACCGGACGGGAGGAGGACTATGAATACTATGAATACTATTTTTCGCAGGATCCCCGGCCCTTTTAGTATTCTTAGTATTCTTAGCACTCCCGGCACTCCCGGTACTCCCAGACCATCGTCGTGTTGGCCCGGACGGGCGGGAGGAGGACTATGAATACTAAGAATACTATTTTTCGCAGGATCCCCGGCCCTTTTAGTATTCTTAGTACTCCCGGCACTCCCGGCACTCCCGGTACTCCCGGTACTCTCAGTCCTCTCAGTGCAGAGAGATCATTGCCGTTCGACGAGACTTTTTCGGTTTTTTTTCTCAAAAAGGGGTTGACTTCCCCAAAAAACGGAGTATCGTATATACCAGACAATTAAACGGGTTATTGTTTAGAGTGATATAACCATCAAGGAGGCACCATGAAACCACTGTCAACGCTCCTCTTCGCTTTCACGCTGTCGGCGCTGACCCTTGCTCTCTCCGCCGGGGAACCCGAGGTCCGGATCCCCCGGATCACTCCGGAACGTGCGGAGGAGCTGGCCTCGGCCGAAACCTTTTGGGAAGATGCCTGGGCGGACGCCGCCGTCATCCGGAACTTCTCCAACGTCTCCCGCGGTCTGGGCAACATCCCGCAATCCACCGCCTTTTACCTCTTCCACGACGGCGAAAACTTCTGGGCCGCCGCGGTCTGCGCCGAGGACGACTTCGAAAACGCCCGCGCCTTTGCCCGCAGCGCCGAGGACGACCTCACCGTCGACGAAGCGGTGCAGGTGGTGGTCGGCTTCGACGGAAAAGTGATCGCCCAGCTGAACATGGGCGGCTACGAGGGGGCTTTTGACACCCTCGGCAGCTGCAGTCACCTCTATGAGATGACCGTGA
>JAZMZH010000100.1:0-4228 GCA_045585875.1 Victivallaceae bacterium
CACGTTTTCAAGGTTTTCACCGTCCGAGCAGACGGAGGACTTCGCCGCACATCTGCCCGGATGTCAGGCCGTCGGCCGGAGCTTTCAGGGGCCCGGCGACAATTCCGATGACACAAGCGAAAAATTTTTTGATTTTTTTTATTTTTCCTCTTGACAAACGGAAAATGTGTAGTATTGTAGCCCATGTACACAATTTAATCACATAAGAAAATGGAACGGTATTTGAAACAGGATCAGGTATATCGCCACCTGCTGGCGATGATAACCCAGGGCCGGTACCAGAACGGGGAAAAACTTCCCAGCGGTCTGGAGCTGTCCCGCCTTTTCAATGTTTCCCATATCACCGTCCGCCGCTGTCTGGCCAAACTGGAAGAGGAGGGACTGCTCCGTCAGATTCAGGGACGGGGGATTTTCATCCAGCAGCCCAGAGCCATACAGGAGGCGGCCGTCCTGCTTGACTACTCCCGCGATCCTCATGCCTCGTGGCCGCTGCCCATCCAGCGCGCCCTCACCGAGACCGGAATCATCGCCAACTTCTTTGATGCCGCCTCGCTGAGTCGGGACATCGAGCGATTCCGGGCCGTCATCAACGGCCGCTGCGGCTTCTTCATCTTCGACGTTTACGAGAATTTCCCGGAGGAAATCTTCGACCTCGTACCTGAAAATATTCAGAGGATCAATGTTCACCGCCCTCCGCTTGTGCCGTTTTCGTTCCCCCACAACTCGGTCCTCGCCGATCCGTTTCAGGATGCGGGCCTGGCCGTGGAAACACTTATCGAACGCGGATGCCGCAGGATCGCCGTGATCGGCGGTCTGGATTTTCAGCTCTCTCCGGTCAACAATCTCTTCAACGAGGGAGCGCTGGCGGCTTTGAGGAAGCACGGGCTGGACCCGGTGGCGGTTTTCCGGCACGACAATCTGGAGCCTCATGAAATCAGGCTGCTGATGGAGGAGGCCGACGGCTGCGTCAGTATTCTGGATTCGCTCCTGCTGCAGGTCGATGCCGCCGCCGCCAAGGCGGGACGCGTTGTCGGAGGCGATTTCTTCCTCATCGGGAGGCAGAATTCCCCCTGGGCCGAAAAGTACGGATGGAGCAGCGTCGATCTGAATGCGTGGGCTTCCACCGATATCCTGAAAAAAATGATGCGCTCCGGCGCCGTGAATGAGAAACACGTCCTCCCGGCCTATGTGGCCTTTCGGAGATCGTGTCCCAAAAGTGATGAGAGTCAGCGAGAGGTTCGCATGACTGAAAAAGCCGCTTGTAATCGCGGATAGTCGACGTCTGCGGTTCCCGGCGGGGAAAAACAATCCTGCAAAGCAGGGGAAAGAGAGTTGAGAAATGAAGAAGTTGTTCACACTCATTGAGTTGCTGGTCGTGATAGCGATCATCGCCATCCTCGCCACCACCCAGCTGCCGGCGAGGAGCAAGGCCCGCGCCGCCGCCCAGAACATCAAATGCGTCAACAACGTCAAACAGCTCGGGCTCGCCTACAACCTGTACGCCGGCGACTGGGACAATTACATTCTGCCGATTGCCGCCACCGTCGGCACCAAGTATGTGTTGTGGAGCTGCTACACCAACGAATACATGCAGTCGGAAGGGATTTATCTCTGTCCTTCCGATCCGGCCGCAGGCGTATGGGCGTCCGACCGCCTTAACGGTCTCGGCAAACCATACGGCGTCAACGACGTGCGTGATTTCAAACAAGGTTACGCTCCCTTTGCCCGCCTGAGCCACTATACCTACCAGAATCACGCATGGCATACACTTGAGCATTTCAAGAATCCCACTTCGACTCCCGTTCTGGCCTGTCACGAAGCGGGAAGCTCCTGCGAGGTGTGCAACTGGTATAAGGGCACCGACGCCAAGTCCTTTTTGCACAACGGGACCAACAGCAGCAACTATGTTTTCCTCGACGGCCATGCCGAATCCGTCCGGAAAGCCGAGGCCTCGACCTCCAAGTACTTCTATCCTCAGGAGCTCTGATGATGGCCTGGAAAATTTTGACGGCGCTCATGACGGCTGTCGCGGCGTTTGCTGGCGAAGCGGCGGGTTTTGCCGGACTATCCGGGGATAAAATCGTCCTCGAAAACGAATATACCCGGCTGTCGTTTGATTCCGCAACGTTCACTCTGGAATCATGGTACGACTTTGCCTCGGATCAGAATATTTTCAGCGGCTCCGGCCGCAGTCTCTTCATGATCCAGCTCGGCGTGGCGCCCATGACCCACTGGGCTTCTTACCGGGCCTGCCAGGTGACGCAGAATCTCTTCCCCGTCCGCTCCTGGACTTCATACGAAACCGGGGACGGCACGGTGCTGGAACTGCTTTTCTGCGGCGCTCCCGTCGCCGAGGAGGAATCGGCGATGGATGTGCTCGTCAAAATTTTCCTGCCTCATGATTCGGCCGTCGCCCGCTGGCACATCGCCGTCGAGAACAAGTCGTCGATGCCGCTGGAGGAGATCGAATTTCCGCGCCTGAGCGGGCTCAACTTCCCCGCCAGCGCCGACGCGCCGGACGAGGAATATGTGGTCGTCCCGCTCTACAGCGGATACAAATACTTCGCGCCCCGCAAAAAACTGATTACGGGGCAGGGGCTGAGCAATTATCCCGGCGGCGGGATGTCGGTGCAGATGCTGGTCTACAGCAACGACCGGTGCGACAGCTTCTACTTCGCCGATTACGACAGCGGAAATTACTTAAAAACCCTGGTCTGCACTCCCGCTCGCGGAGGCGTCTTTATGAGCAATCTCCATTACGCCGACGACGAGGCGAAGCACGGCTCCTGGAGCCTGCCTTACGAAGTGGCGGCCGGCCCCGTCCGGGGCGACTGGTACGACTGCGCCAAAATCTACCGGGAGTGGACACTGCAGTTCGACCGTTGGAAGCCCCTGCACCTCCGCGATGACATCATGCCTGAATTCCGGGATCTTGCCGTATGGTGGAGCGGGCAACCCCACAACAAGCGCCTGGCCGACGGCAACAAGGCCCTGGCGGAGCGCATCGTGAAGATTCGGGAACAGTTCTTCTCCGGCATTCCCATGGCCTGGCATTGGTATATATGGTACGACCTGCCCCGGCACGACGTCGATTATCCCGATGTTTTCTACCGTCTGACCGAAAACTTCAAGGATGACGTTGCCAAAGTCCGGGATGCGGATATTCCGGCGATGCTCTACACCAATATCCTGCTCTATGAAACCTTTCTTCCCGGCTGGAGCGAAGCGCAGAAATATGCGAGCCGCAATCAGGTTGACGAACTTAACCGGGATGTGGGCCGCAGGATGTGGCGTTCCGGAGACCGGCGTTTTCTCACCGGCATGTGCTTCGGCACGAAATGGTGGGTGGATCATATCTCCCAGGTCTACAAGTTTCAGTATGACAATCTGGGCTGCCGTTTCTTCTACATGGATCAGCTGTGCGGTTACCCCGCCCGCTGCTTTTCCAAGTCACACGATCACAAAACCTTCGGAGGTTCCTACATCGCCGGCGGCGAGTGGCAGATCGCGAAGAATATCCGCAGTTTCGGCGCGCCCGGCGAAGTCGCCGTGGTGGGAGAGGGTGTCACGGAGTGTTATATCGACGTGGTGGACGGGCTGCTGAACGCTCATTGCGACACCGATACGAATACGGTGCCCCTCTTTCAGACCATTTACAGCGACCGAACCACGGAGATCGGTCTTTTCATCAGTTCGAAAGACCGGGAATTCCCCGGGACGATTCCGGCGAAAATCGCCTTCAATCTCATCCGGGGCCGTCAGCTGGGCTGGGTGAATGAGGATCAGTTCGACATCTTCGCTCCGGAAAATAAGGAATATGCCGATTACTACGCCGTCTGCGCCCGTGTCCGCATGGCCGCTCCCGAGTACCTCTTTTACGGAGAAATGCTGCGGGAACCCGTCCTCGAGGACATGGCCGTGAAGGATTATCAGTGGTACACATGGATCCGCGGCAAGGTTGAGCCCATGCCGCTGGCCGACGTCCCCGGCGCGGTTTACCGGGCCCCGGACGGGAGCGTCGGCGTCGTTCTCGCCAACCACACCGGGGAGCGGCAAAACGTGACGATCGTTCCGAATTGGGAGGATTGGCGGCTTGATCCGGCGGCGGAGGTGCGGACAAGCGTGCTCAAAGACGCCGCCTGGGAGAATATGAGGAAAATCACGGATGACGAAAAAATCACCGTGGAACTGGCGCCCCGGAGCGCGACAAGTCGGAGGCCAAGCGGTC
>JAZMZH010000101.1:0-13766 GCA_045585875.1 Victivallaceae bacterium
GGGGCCGGAGCGGCGGCGGGGGCCGCCACATCCGGGATGGCTTCGCCGGGCTCGCCGATGATGGCGCCCACGGTCATGACCGGGACTTCCTTGCCGGCCGGGACGAGGATCTTCAGGAGGGTGCCCTCGAACTGAGACTCCACCTCCAGCACGGACTTGTCGGTTTCCACCTCAAAAAGGACGTCGCCTTTTTTGATCACGTCACCTTCCTTGACTTTCCAGTCGGCGATGGTGACCACTTCCTCGGATTGCCCGAGTTTCGGAATCGGTACTTTGGTAGCCATTGTGGAATATCCTTTTTGGTGACTTAGAGGATGGAACGGATGGCGGCAATCATGTCATCGACTTTGGGCAGGAAGGCCTTTTCCAAAGACTGAGCCTGAGGCGCGATGCCGTTCTTGGCGCCGACCTTGATGACCGGCGCGTCCAGATCGTCGAAGCACTCGGCGACCACACGGGAAACGATTTCGCCGGTGAAGCTGCCCACGTCGACGCACTGGCTGACGGCAACGCAGCGGCCGGTCTTGCGGACGCTGGCGAAAAGGGTATCCCAGTCAAAGGGCACCAGCGTGCGGGCGTCGATGACTTCCACGGAAACTCCCTCTTCGGCGAGCTTGTCGGCGGCCTTGACGGCGTCGTTCACGGCCGGACCCCAGCTGATGACGGTGACGTCGCTGCCCTCGCGGCAGACCTTGGCCTGGCCGAAGGGGACGAGGTACTCTTCCTCGGGCACCACGCCCTTGACGTTGTAGAGGAGCTGCCCCTCGACGAAGACCACCGGGTTGTTGGTGCGGATGGCGCTCTTGATGAGGCCCTTGGCATCGGCGGGATTGGAGGGATAGGCCACCCAGGTGCCCGGGATGTGGGCGAAAAGACTCTCCAGGGACTGGGAGTGCTGCCCGCCGTACCCCTTGCCGCCGCCGACGCTGCAGCGGATGACCAGAGGCACCTCGGTGGAGGCGCCGGTCATGTAATGCCACTTGGCGGCCTGGTTGGAAATCTGATCCGAAGCCATGAGGGCGAAGTCCATATACATGAGCTCGGCCACCGGACGGTAGCCGGTCATGGCCATGCCGACGGCGGCGCCGCAGATGCAGGCTTCGGAGATGGGAGTGTTGAAGACCCGGTCGCGGCCGAATTCCTCCAGCATGCCCTTGGTCAGCTTAAAGGCGTTTCCGTAGTCGGCCACGTCTTCGCCGAAGAGCACCACGCGGTTGTCCCGGCGCATTTCCTCGATCATGCCTTCCTTGATGGCGTCGCGGTAGTTGATCATGCCGTTGGCGTCGCGTTTCACGGTCACGGGATCGAAGATCGTGGGATGGGCGTAAGCCTCGGGCACCACGGAACTGTCGGTGTCGGTGTACATGTACTTGATGACATCCGCCGGATCGGGATCCGGAGAATCGGCGGCGCGGCGGGCGGCCCGGGCGTTGCGGGCGGCGACCTTTTCCTCGATGGCGGTCAGCTCCTTGGCGCTGGCGGCCTTGCTCTTGAGGAGTTTTTCACGGAAGGTGACGACGGGGTCCACCGCCTTCCAGCGGGCTTCCTCGTCCTTGGTGCGGTACTCGGTGCGGGGATCGGAGAGGGAGTGGCCGTAGTAGCGGTAGGTATCGAACTCCAGCAGCACCGGGCCCTCGCCCCTGGCGATGATCGCCTTGGCGCGGGAGATGGCGTCGCGGACGGCGAGCACGTCCATGCCGTTGACCACCTCGGCGTGCATGTTTTCGTTATCGAAGCCGGCGGCGCGGCGGGCCAGATGATCGACGCCGTTGACTTCGCCGTCGGCGCGTCCGGTCATGCCGTAATGGTTGTTGATGATGCAGTAGATCACCGGCAGACCGGCCTTGGTCTGGGCGATGGGACCGGTGAACTGATCCTGGGCGGCCCAGTTCAGGGCCTCCAGCACCACGCCGTTGGAATAGGCACCGTCACCGGCGAAGGTGCAGACGACGCGGTCCTTCATGGCCGGGTCGATGCGGCAGACCATACCGGCGCCGGTGGCGATGGGCACGCCGCCGCCGACGATGGCGTTGGCGCCCAGATGTCCGACCCGGAAGTCGGCGATGTGCATCCCGCCTCCGCGGCCCTTGCCGTAACCGGTCTCCTTACCGAAAAGCTCGGAGATGGTGTGGTAGACATGATCCTCCATGAGGGCTTCGCGGAGGGGTTCGCCGGAGAGGGAGGCGAATTCGGGGCAGCGCTCGTGGAGCTGCTGTTCGGTCATGCGGCGGATGGCGTGAAAGCCCTTGGCGATGGAATCGCCGTGGCCGCGGTGGGTGCTGGTGATGAGATCGGTGATGGCGAGAGTGGAGCAGACGCCGGCGGCGGTGGCCTCCTGACCGATGGAGAGGTGGGTGGGGCCGCGGTAATCGTAATCGGAGATGACTTCGTAGGCGCCGGTGCGGCACTTGAGGATCATTTCCTCGAACTCGCGGATGACGAGCATGGATTCATAAAGTTCCAGCAGATCGGCCTTGGTGACCTTGCCTTTTTTCAGCTCGGAGGAGATGTCTCCGTCGTACTGGTAGGCGGGGATCGGCGCGAACTTGACTGTCGACTTTTTGAAGTCCGGACCGCGGTCGCTGTAGTAATTGTTGCTCATTTGGCACCCTTTCCTTTGTTTGTTTCGGGTTTACTGTTGGGTAATGATGCTGATATGTTTTGACTTCAGGCGCTTGACCACCGTCGGGGCGGGCATGCGCTCGGTTATGATGCTGTAAAGGGGCGAATCCGCTCCGGCGCGGACGATGCTGGAGGCGTCGATCTTGCCGGAATCGATCAGGAGATAGGAGCGGAGAGCCCGGCTCATGACCATGGATTTGGTGAAGGCTTCGTTGGGGTCGGTGGTGCTCATCCCCTCCTCCGGCGAAAAACCGATGGTGCCCATAAAGGCTTTGTCGAAGGTGAGCTGTTCGGCCACCGGCGCGGTGAGCGGTCCCACCAGGGTGCGGCTGATGGGGCGGAGCTCTCCGCCCAGCAGGATCAGCTTATGCTCCGAATCCATGAGCTCCACGGCGGCACTCAGACTGTTGGTGACGATGGTGAGCTGTTTTTTCTCGCGGAGGAGCTTGGCCAGAGCGAGGACGGTGCTGCCGCCGTCCAGAAAGATGGCGTCCCGATCGCGGATCTCGTCGCAGGCGAGACGGGCGATGACATTTTTCGCCTCGGCGTTGATGAGGGTCTTTTCGTCGAAGAGAGGCTCCTGGCGGCGGAAGTTGGAAATGGCCTCGGCGCCGCCGTGGACGCGGCGCAGGAGACCGGCGGACTCGAGATTCTGGAGATCGCGCCGCACGGTAGCCTCGGAAACCTCGAGCATCCCGGCCAGCTCGGAAATGGAACGGGACCCACCGCTCAGGGTGTTCAGTATCCGTTCCTCGCGTTCCGGTGTAAGCAGGCGTCTTGCCATCCCAAAGTCCTCTGTTTTATCGGTCGATGGGGTAATATACACCGTTTTGCAATGTTTTGCAATCTTTTGAAATATTTTTTTTGATTTTTTATTTTTTTGAAACGGACCGATCCCGGAACCGGGAGCGGAGGGCTTGACATTTCCCCCCGCGCGCGCTATATTAAGGCGCTGATGCAGCAAAATCTTCAACACGGGGAATTGCCATGGACGAGATCGCTATCGCTTTACTGCTTACCGTTTCCCTGCTGACCATGCTTACGGCGGGAGCGGCCGTCGCGGCGGCTCTGCTGATCCGGAGCAAACTCTCCGAAGTCAGCCGGAGGCTGGATGCGCTGACAGGGATGATTTCCGGACTTCTGCTGCAGACCCGGGAGAAACGTCCGGAGCGGCGGCCCGAAACAACTCCGGCCTCCGCCGGAGCACCCGCCCGCCCGCCGGTGATCCGCGGAACAGGCACCGCATCGCCGGCGCCTGCCGCCGCGCCGATGAGAGCCGGACCGCCGCACCGGTCTCCGCCCCCCGTCCGGGCCGTATCGCCTCTGGAAGAGCGGACCGCCGGACTGCTTAAAAGCATCTGGAACTGGATCTGCGTGGGCGAGGAATTCCGTCCCCGCGGCATCTCCGCCGAATACGCCGCCGTGACCGCCTGGCTGATCCGCGCCGGGATCTTTCTCATGCTCTGCGGGGCGGGATTTCTGCTGAAATACTCCTTTGACCGGAATTTCCTCCCTCCGGCGGCGCGGGTGGCGGGCACCCTGGCCGTCGGCCTCGCCGCCGCGATTCTCGGGACGCGCTTCGCCCGGAACCGGGGCAAATACCGGATGCTGAATCTCGCCGTC
Source organism: Victivallaceae bacterium (assembly GCA_045585875.1). Lineage (GTDB taxonomy): Bacteria > Verrucomicrobiota > Lentisphaeria > Victivallales > Victivallaceae > JAVBQJ01. The sequence goes on from JAZMZH010000101.1 coordinate 4,246, forward strand.
TCCGGCGCGGGATTTGTGCTCATGTACCTGGGGATATTCGCCGGGGTGCGCCTCTATCCGCTTTTCGAACCGGCTGCGGCCATGATGCTGGCGGCGGCGGTGACCGCCGGAGCGGTTTTCGCGGCCCGGCGCGCCGACGGACTGCTCACCGCGGTGATCGGCTGTCTGGGCGGCTTCATGGCGCCGGTGCTGCTGTCGGTCGACGGCGGAAATCCGGTGCTGTTGGCCTTGTGGATGACGCTGCTGAATACGGGCATGCTCGGAGCCGCGGTCAACCGCCGCTGGATCCTGCTGGAGGGGCTCTCTCTGGCCGGATACGGGCTCCTCTCGCTGGCGGCCTTCAACCATCTGTCCCGGCAGGAATCCATCATTATGCTGGGATTTTTCACGTTGAATCTGCTGCTTTTCGACCTTGCCGCGCTGCTGCGCCGCCGGAGGCTCACGGTGCTGGACTTCACTCTGCTGGCGGCCAATCAGGTGTTGTTTCTGCTCCTGGCCCTGCCCGTCGCCGACGCGCTCCGCACCTCCTGGCGGCTTCCGGCGCTGATCGCGCTGGGATCGGCTCTGATCAAACTCGGCGGCCGGAAGCTCATTCCGAGAGAAAACGCCGCCGGAAAAAGTTTCTTCGCGGTGCTGGCCGCCCTGAATCTGGCGCTGGCCGCGGTGCTGGCGGCGAGCGGGGCCTGGCGGGGCGCCCTGCCGGTACTGGAGGCGCTGGCGGTCCTGGAAACGGGACGGCGGAGCCGCTGCCGGGCGCTGAGCGTCACCGGCGCCATTCTCTTTCTGCCCGCCTCCCTGATCGCCATGGCGGCGGCGACGGAGATCACGGCGGAGTACCCGCTCCGGCTGGCGGAATCCTTCGCCTCCGAAGGCGTGGCCTCCGTGTGCATCCTGCTGGCGGGGCTCTCGCTGGCGAAGACCCTCACTCCGGAGGGCCGGAAACTCTTTCCCCAGCTGCCCGCGTTATTTTCCGCCGCGGGCGGCGGCTGGCTTTTCTGCTGGATCACGCGGGAGGTTTTCGACATGCTTTCCCTTTGGCTGCCCGGATTCCGTCACGCCGGAGTGACCGTGGTCTGGGCGCTGCTGGCGATGGCGCTGGTGACCTGGGGGATCCGGCGCGGAGCGGCGGTATTCCGGCATATCGGCGTCATCCTGCTGGGGATATGCGCGGGCAAGATTCTGCTCTTCGATCTGGCCGGCACCGCTCCCGTCTGGCGGATCGTCTCCTTCGGCGCGGTGGGAGCGCTGCTGCTGACGGGGGCGGTGCTCTACATCCGGAAGCGGGAACAATTCCGCATCGACCGCTGAAAATTCCGAATTTTCTTCTTCACTCGGATTTGCAATCCGGCGGGCAGGGTTTATCTTATGGCGAAGCCCCGGAAATCCGCAGACTGCAGCATGGAAAGGAATTTGAAAGATGGCCGGATTTTATGATTTCACCCTGATCGCCGCCGACGGCGGAACGCTGAACCTCGCCGACCTGAAAGGCAAAGTCGTCATGGTCGTGAACACCGCCACCGAGTGCGGCTTCACCCCCCAGTACGAACCCCTGGAGGCGATGTACGAAAAGTACCGCTCCCGCGGGCTGGAGATCATCGACATCCCCTGCAATCAATTCGGGGCCCAGGCGCCCGGCACCGACGCCGAGATCGGGCAATTCTGCACCATGCGTTTTCACACCGCGTTTCCCCGGATGCGCAAAGCCGAGGTCAACGGCCCCGGTCAGCTGCCCCTTTACGTCTATCTGAAATCCTGCAAGGGCTTCGAAGGTTTCGGCGAAGGCGCGATGGCGGACATTCTCCGGGACATTCTGCCGAAGATCGACCCCGGATACGCCGCCAACAGCGACATCAAGTGGAACTTCACGAAATTCATCATCGACCGCTCCGGCCGGGTGGCGGCGCGCTTCGAGCCCACCGCGGATATGGCCGAGGTGGAGCAATTCATCCGCACCCTGCTGTAAGGGGTGCCTACGGGAGCATCCCTGCCCGGAAGCGGAAGATCTTCAGACTCCCGGCGGGAAGTTCCGCCCGGACGCCGTCGGGCAGCAGCACGGAGGCGTCGCCGCCGTGATTGAGCAAATGCACCTCGGTCGTGCCGTCCTCCCGGAGAAAAGCCCCCTCCAGGGTGATCTCCTCCGGCGGATTCGCGGGCAGCGCGAGCCCCAGGCCGCCGCAGGCCCCGCCGGCCGGATGCGCGGTGACTTCGACGGCTTCAAAGAGCTCCAGGCGACGGGCGGCCCGGGCGGGGAGATTGGCGAGGGTCAGATCCTTTTCGCCGGAGTACCAGAGCTCGATTTCGCTGACACCGGTATCCATATAGCCGCTCTGGAGATTTCTCGGGAAGGGATGATGATCGGCGTAAAGCGTGCTGCGCAGCAGGGTGATCCGCAGAGCATCTCCGGCGTAGTCGCAGCTGTGCAGATCGGCGGAGTAGAGCGCCGCTCCCCCCTCCGGAGAAATCACGGCGCTCCAGTCGTTCATGGCCCGCTCCCCGCTGGCGCGGGAGAGCCTGCCGAACCCGTCGGAAGCGAAGATATAGGCATCGGGAGTCACTTCGTCGCCGAGGCGCACCGTCTCCCCGCCGGGGGTCCCGGAGGCGAAGCGGAAGTGCCGCCAGCCGCCCTGCACGGCCATCTTAAGGCAGGCCCGCTCTTTGCGCCAGTCGATGTGGAGCATGATGCGGATCTCCGGGATGCCCGCGTACTTGACCAGGTCGGCGCGGATCGTCGAATCGCCGAGGCGGTAATGAAGGCGCAGCACGGAGCAGACCGGGCCGTCGGCGGCCTCCTCGGTGCGCACCAGTTCGGCCCGTGCGTCCCAGTGGAGAAATTGGGTCATCGTGAATCCCCATGTGCCCGAATCGTCGTAAAATTCCAGGAAGCTCAGGCGGTCGGCAAGAGCCCTCTGCGCCTCAAACCCCACGCGCCCGAAATCGCGGCCGCTGACGGCATAGGCGAAAAATTTCTTCTCTCCGGCCTCGAGGTCGAAAACCCCGGTGATATTGCCCCAGGGGACGGCGCAGGGGCCGAAGGTGGTGGGAGGCGCGAGGATCTGCATGGGGTATTCGTTGCCCTCCCGGTCGCGGAAGGCGTTGAAAAGCTTCCCGGTCTCGTTGGGATCGGCGAAGCCGGGGAAGGAGAAAACGGAACGCTTTTTCCGGCAGTCGGGATTCCACACCATCACGCCGCCCTGCTCCATAAAGGAGGTGTCCGCGCTTCCGGCATAGCGGAAGATCCGGCGGTCGAGTTCCAGATCCGCCGCCGCGACGACTCCGCCCAGCGCCGGGAAGACATCCTTTTCATAGGCCTCCCGGGTGCATGTGCCGGGCAAAATGTCGTGAAAGTTGTGAAAGAGATATTCGGTCTGCTCCCTCTTCAGCGCGGACGGGGGCGCCCCTGCCCGTTCCGCCGCGGCCAGCCGCCTCCCCGCCTCGGAAACAAGGCGCTTCACCGGACGGCAGGCGGAGTAACAGCCGCGGAAGACCGGACCGAGCTCGCCGGAAATCTCCGGCATGGGCTCATTTTCCACGGCCCGGAAATATTCGTCAAGGGTGGAAAAGACGATGTCGTACTTTTCCGAAGCCTCGCGCAACCACGCAAGGTGTTTTTCGTAAATGCCGCCGCCGTGGTCGCCGACGCCGAAAAACAACGTCTGAAAACGGAGCGGACTGGCCGCATGCGCGTCAATGCGCTTTTGATAAAACTCCCGGGAGACACATTCGCAGTTGTAGGTGTCGAAGACCCTCAGCGCCGTCACCGCGCTTCCGCCCTCGCTCCGCCACCGGAAAAGCAGAGGCAGTTCCGCCGGAGTGACGATGGGCCGCAGAAACACATAACGGGAAAAACCGGTGGCGTTCAATATTTTCGGCAGGCCGGCAGCGTGGCCGAAGGAATCCACGCAGTAGCCGGTGTTCACCTCCACCCCGAACTTTTTCCGAAAATATTCCCGTCCGGAAATACCCTGCCGGATAAGGGATTCGGTGGAGGCGATGATCGCGTCGGACTGGACCTCCCAGCCGCCGGTGATCTCCCAGCGGCAGGATTCCACAAGGCGGGCGATCTCCCGGAAGAGCGACGGCTCATTTTCCTCGATCCAGCGGTACAGCGCGGCGGAGGAACAGGTGAATTTCAGCTCGGGATGCTTTTTCATCATCCCGACCACGGAGTGCATGGTGTTCACCCAGGAGGATCGTCCGGAGCGCCTCCGCCAGATCCACACCGGGTCGATGTGCGAATTGGAGATAACGAAAATTTTTTCAGCCATGATTTCAACCTTTTGCGTGAAACCGGAGGGGGGCTCCTTCCGGCGTGATTGCGGATTTCACCCTCATGCCTGCCGCATCAGCAAATAACAGGTGTAGGCGGCGTAGATCGTCACCAGCAGCCACCCCTCCCCTCTCGAAATCCGCCGTCCGGTGAGCATCATCGGCAGCAGCAGCAGCGAAACGAGGAGCAGCACGCCCAGATCCGCGAGCGAGAGGGAACACCCGACCATGGGCCGGATCAGGGGAGCGACGCCGAGGATGCAGAGGATGTTGAAGATATTGGAGCCGATCACGTTTCCGATGGCGATGTCGGATTCGCCCCTGATGGCCGCGACCACGCTGGTGGCGAGTTCGGGCAGGCTGGTGCCCACCGCCACGATGGTGAGCCCGATGACCGCGTCGGAGAGGTGAAAGAGTTTTGCGAAAAAGACCGCTCCCCGGAGAAAAATGTCCGCGCCGGTCACGAGAAAGACGAAGCCGAGCACGGTGAAGAGGAGCGCGGCGGCAAGGGGCAGAGAGACCTTCAGCGCTTCGGCGGCCTCGCCGGAAACCGGGGCGGCGGAGCCGTTTCTGCGCGACGAGCGGATGTTCCACGCGACATAGGCGATCAGCCCGGCAAAAAAGATTCCGCCCTGGATGCGGTTCAATCCGCGGCTCGTCAGATAAAAGATTCCCAGCAGGACCGTGCCCGCCAGCATCACCGGCAGGTCGAATTTCAAAAGCTGCCGGTCCGTCCGGATCGGCCGGATGCAGGCGCTGACGCCCAGGATCAGCGCGATATTGCAGAGGTTGGAGCCCACCACGTTGCCCAGGGAGATGTCGGCGCTGCCGGAAAGGGCGGCCCGGACGCTCACCACCAGTTCCGGCGCGCTGGTGGCAAAGGCCACCAGGGTGAGCCCGATCACCAGCGGCGACATGCCGGCCTTTTTCGCCAGAGCCACGCCGCCTTTCACCAGAAAATCCGCGCCGTAGTACAGGCCCGCGCCGCCGGCGCCGAGCCAGATCAGATTGAGCAGTATATCCCGCATGAATCTCCTTCCGCATTGTTTTCCAGGCGGGATAATATACATTCCCGCGCGCATTTTTCAAATATTTTCCCGGCCGCGGTGATTTTTGCCGCAAATTTGCGAAAAGCGCTTGCAGAGCGCCGAAATCCGGCTTATATTGAGGTGTTGCCGGTCTTCCGGTCCCCGCCGGGCCCGGAGAAGATGCTATATATAAGGTATGACGAAAAAAAAGGAGGTCCGTCATGAAAACCCGTTCCCTGTTTCCGCTGATGCTGTTTCTCACCCTCTGCTGCGCCGCGGGCGAAGACATCCCCCTGCCGCCGGTGAGCGACACGCCCGGACTGTCGACCCGGCAGGCCTTTCAGGAGCGCCGCTCCTGCCGCAGTTACCGGGACGGGGAGCTGCCGCCTGAAACCCTCTCCGATCTGCTGTGGGCCGCCAACGGCTTCAACCGTCCCGGGATGCGCACCAACGCCACCGGCATGAACAAGCAGACCATCGAGCTCTACGTCTGCATGAAGTCCGGAGCCTACCGCTACGACGCGGCGGAAAATACCCTGCGCCTCGTCGCCTCCGGGGATCTGCGTCCGGCGGCGGCCGACCGTCAGGGATACGCCGCGACGGCGCCGGTGATCCTGCTCATCGTTTCCGACGTGAGCGATCCGGTCTACGATTCGGAAAACGGCAGGATGCTCGCCGCCTACGACGCGGGCATCGTCTCCGGAAACATCTATCTCTTCTGCGCCGCCAACGGTCTGGCCACGGTCTGCCGCATGAGCATGGACCGGGAGAAGCTCCGCGCGGCCCTCGGCCTGCCGGAGACGAAGATCCTGCACCTGAATCATCCGGTGGGGTTCCCCGGGGAGAGCGGCGGGGAGAAGCACTGACCGAAGCGGCCGCGCCGCTTCACGGCTTCAGAAATTGCCGCCCCGGGGGATGGTTTTCCGGTATCCGGCGGGGGAAACGCCGAACATGCGCTTGAAGCGCCGGGAAAAGTGGAAGAAATCCATGTAGCCCAGCTCCCCGGCGATTTTCCCCAGGGGGAATTCTCCCGAGGCGATCCATCCGGCGGCGGCGCGAAGCTTGACCTGCTCCACATACGCCTTCGGCAAAAGTCCGGTCCGCTTCCGGAAATTCCGCCGAAACTGATCGTCGGAGAGGCCGGCGGCGGCGGCCATCTCCTTGACCGTCCACCATTTCCCGAGATCTTTTTTCACCGCTTCGATGATCCGGTCCAGTTCGTCGGGATGCCGCTGCTGCGCACGGGAATAGATCTCCATGATCAGTTTCTGCAATTCGAAATCCGCCGCGATCTGCGACTCGTCCGCCGGGTCGCGGAAGAGTTTCATGATCCGTCCCAGCACGGGTTCGGGGCCCAGTCGGAATACTCCGGCAGTCAGCACCCGGCACTTCAGGAGCCGGTCCGCGATCTCGCCGTTGAAGATGATGGATTCCTCGCGATACTCCGCCATATAACCGCCGTACCGGTGCACCACGCCCGGGGGCATCACCACCGCGTCTCCGGGGAGGATGTCGCACTCCTGGCCGCCGCGGAAGATCAGCCGCCCCCGCCCTGCGAGCAGATGGCTGACGGAGTAAAATTCGAAATAGCGCCACGGGCATTTTTCAAAACTGTCCGGCGGGGAAACGCTGTCCAGAGCGTCGATGATGCGGAGGCCGTACGTTTCCTGCAGCGGAGAGGCGCTGCCGGGCAGCCGGTGGACGAACCACTCCGGAAAATCGTTTTTTCTGTCATCATTCATGCGGTTTTTATCCATTTGCGGTCACTAAAGACGATGTATATTAACTCATAATTAATATAACACGGCAAATGCCGGGTGCAAGAAAAAAACAGAAGAAAGGTTTTCTCATGTCGGAAAAAATCAAAGTCGCCGTCATCGCCGCCGGGATGCGCAGTCAGATGGTCGTGAAAAATCTCCTCCGGGACTCCGGCGGAAACGTGGAGGTGGCAAGCGTCTACGATCCGGATCGTGAGGTCGCCGAAAAAGCCCTGAAGTACTGGGAATCTCCCGACACCAGGATATGCGCTTCCTATGAGGAGGCCATCGCGGAGCCGGGAGTCACCTGGGTGATGGTCTTTTCGCCCAACGCCCGTCACTGCGAACATGTCCTGGCCGCCTTCGCCGCCGGGAAGCATGTTTTTTCCGAAAAACCCATGGCCACCAGCATCGAGGACTGCGTCCGCATCCGGGACGCCCACGCCGCCCATCCGGAACTCTTTTTCGCCACCGGCTTCGTGCTGCGCTACTCCCTGCTCTACCGGAGGGCCAAGGAGCTGCTGACCTCCGGCGAATACGGCCGGATCCTCTCCGTGGAGGCCAATGAGAACATCGCTCCCGAACACGGCGGCTACATCATGTGCAACTGGCGGCGTCACAAATCCGAAGCCGGGCCTCATATTCTGGAGAAGTGCTGTCACGATCTCGACCTCCTGATCTGGCTCACCGAGTCCCGTCCGCTCCGGGTCAGCGCCTTCGGCGCGCGGCGCTTCTTCCGGAACGAAAACGATTTCCTGATGGAGAAGTACGGCGAAAAAACCTTCGTCTCCTGGTCCGACCCCCACGGGCTGAAGGATCCCTTCACCGCCGACAGCGACCTGATCGACACCCAGATCTCCGCCGCGGAATTTGAAAACGGGGTCTTCGTCCAGTTCGCCGCCAGCATGAGCAACGCGGTGCCGGAGCGCCGGATGCGCTTCAACTGCTCCGAGGGCACCGTCACCCTGGAACTCTACCGCATGACCCTGACCTGCCGCAAGCTCGGGGAAACCACGGAAAACACCCTGCGCTTCACCGGCGACGGCCACGCGGGCGGGGACGACTTCATCATGAAGGAACTCTACGAAACCATGAGCCGGGGCGTGCCGGTCAAATGTTCGGGCCGCGAGGGGCTGGAGAGCGCCGTCTACGCTCTGGCCATCGACCAGGCCATGACCGAGCGCCGCATCGTCGATCTCGGCCCGGTCTGGGAAAAACTCGACCGCTGAAGCGGGTCGAGCGGTCGGCCGCCCGGGGTGTCCCCGGGCGGAGGTCAGGGTTCCTCGGGGGGCGCCGGATCAATGGGCTGCTGCCACAGGCCCTTATAAACGTTGCGGAACTGGCGGGGGGTGACGGATTCGTACTTTTTAAACAGTCTGGTCATGTAGCTCTGATCGCAAAATCCGCAGGTATCGGCGATTTCCGCGATGGGCCGGTCGCTGTCGCTCAGCATTTTCTTCACCCGGTCCAGGCGGAGGCGCAGGAGATAGTTCCACGGCGACGTGCCGATTTCGCGCTGAAATACCTCGCAGAAATAACACAAATTCATATTTACCTGCCGCCGGACGTCGCCGAGGGTGATCTTTTCGGCGAAGTGCTCCTCCATGAAGCTGACGGCCTTTTGCATGGAATCAATGTAGTCGTTGCTCTGGCTCTTGTAGGAGGTGAAGGCTCTTCCCAGCAGCGCCAGGACTTCCAGGAATAGTCCTCGCGCATTCAGTTTCCAGCCGATGTGCCGCAGCCGGACCTCTCCGATGATCGTGTTCATCAGTTTTTCCGCTTTGCTGCGGATATCGAGGGGAAGATGGCATTTGCGGCGGTCGTCTTCGTTCAGCATCCTGATGATCGGCAGCTCCTGCACTTCGTCCCAGAATTCATTTTCCGAGCTCGGCACCAGCATGATGTTGTAGATGAGGAGGTCCCGCCGGCTCTCGTAGTAATGGGGGGTCCCGGGCCGCACCATGAAGAAATCCCCCTGCATGATGCCGAAATTCTCATCCCCGGGGAAGTGGTGTATGCCGACGCCCCTCGCCACCATGACCAGTTCGAGGAAATCGTGGGTATGCCACTTCAGGTTATTCTTCGCCAGATCGGCATTGACGTAAAAAGGCAGTTCCGCAACCGGGAAAAGGGATTTCTGCTTGAATGATTCCATCATTTTTTTCGTTCCTCGTCCGTTTCGGATGGTTGTCCTTTGACAGGACATACTTTAACCCCTCTTTTAAAAAAAATCTCCTCTTTTTTTTCAATTTTCCAAAAAATGTCCTAATAAAATAAAAAAATAATATAGAAAATCCCCGTCTTTCGCAGTATAATATAACTGAGACAAAAATCGGCGCTGCGTCCGACGCGGATGCGGCGCCGAAAAAAGGTTTCTTTCCGGCTCCGCCGCGGAACGGTTTCGCGGCAAGCCAAAGGCCCCATGAAACCATAAAGGAGGTAAAAATGGGACAGGAAAAGAAGGGGTTCA
>JAZMZH010000102.1:0-24386 GCA_045585875.1 Victivallaceae bacterium
AGAAACGGTTTTTAAGGGTTTCAAAGAGTTCGTAGTGCTGCATTTCGATGGCCTGAAAGGCGACGAGGGCGGCAAGGGCGATGGTGGTGAGGACCATCACCACGGTAAAAAACTTGGAATTGAACATCCGGTACCTCCTGAGGAGCGCTTATTTGCCTGCTGCGGTGAGATTTTCCTCAGCGATGACGACGAAGTCGCCGACGCGGACATTTTTGGTGTTGGAGCCGCGCACGAGTTCGGCGATGGAGCAGGCGTCGTCAACACGGACAAGCTTGAGTTGTCCGATGTAGTCGGGGCGATCATCGCCGTTCTCGCGGAAGATGGCCAGCACGAGGTCGGCGGGCAGGGCGGCGATCATGGGGTCGACTTCGACCCAGTTGCGTCCCACGAGCTGCTTGACTCTGGTATTGTTGCCGAGGTCGACGGTGATGATGCCGAATTTGTCATTTACGTCGATGACTTTGCCTCTCAGGGCGCGGCGGGATTCGATGCCGCCGTCATCCCAGAGGTCGGGCTTTTGGCCGTTGCTTTCGGGGTCGATGACAGCGATCAGGCGGGAGATTTCGTTATCTTTGAGGCGGATGGTGGCATCGCGGGAAGCGATCTCCTGATTCAGGGAATTGATGGTATTGTCGCGGGCGGTGATCTGGGCCAGATAACCGGTGCCCTCGCGATTGATGTCGTTGAAAAGTTTGTCGCGGTTGGTTTTCAGATTGACGGCGGCGGTTTTTACGTCGGCGAGGACGCTGGAGTAGTCATTGTCGCCGGGGACGGACACGGAGGCGCCGAGGGCGTCGGCGATTTGGGCAGTTTCGCTGCGGAAGGCTTTAAGCTGCGTCATGACGTTCTGGGAACGGGTAATCAGGCCGCGGAGGCTGTTGGCGTAGGTGCCGGCGCTGCGGTAGTCGGCGTTTCCGGCGTTGAGCTCTTTGCCGACGACGGCGATCTGGCTGGCGGTGTTGTCCAGCTGCTCCTTAACCTTGGCGACGCCGCGGATCACTTCGCTTGCGGCTTCGCCGTAACTGTCCGTGGCGGTGAGCACGGCGACGCTGGGGATGCGCTCGGCGCCGGCGGCCTTGCCGGCGAGGATGAGATCGTTGGCCAGGTCATTGCGCTGAGTCCAGAATTCTTCGATCTGTTTCTGGAAAGTGCCGAGCTGTCTGGAAAGACCGTCGTAAGCCAGGTGGGAGAGTTTTTCGCCGGTCAGCTCGCTGTTGTAGGAGCTTCCGGAGTCGGAATCGAGTTTGGAGCTGGCGTTGTAAATCGCCGAGGCCAGCATCCCCCAGCCTTTGGTCATCTGTTCTCTCTTCTCAAAGAGGAAGTAAGCGAACACCGCGGAGGCGATCGCCAGCAGCAGCACCAGGACGCTCAGTACATAGTTGAAAGCTTTCATCAGTTTCTCCTAACCTTATATTAACCTTGCGACATCATCTCTCAGAGCAGTATTGTCGTGCGTTGAGAACACATAACGACTTGTAACAACTTAGCACTCCAAAACGTAAAGTCAAATTTTTTTTGGCAAAGAATCAAAAAAAAATAAAAAAAAATTCAGGACGGTATTGCCAGACTGCCGACGCGTCTTTCGGCGCCTGACGAAAGTGCGCTTCCGCGGGCGGCCTCCCTGAGCCTGCCGCAACCGCTTTTTCGCCGATCATCCCCAATACGCCGCCGTCATTTTGTGCGGCGCCGTCCTGCGGGCAGCTTCCCCCGCGATTCAGCGGAAGTCGGCGGGATACATCTGCAGCTGGTACATCAGCGCCCGGGCCATCCGCTCGTGACCGGCGGCGTTGGGATGGAGCCGGTCGGTTTCGGAGTCGTGAAAACAGTATGCGTATTCGTCCATCGCCGGCATCAGTCCGGAGACGGCGTTAAGGTCGATGACCGGCACCGCCCAGAAGCGCCCCGCCTCCATGAGACAGTCGATGTAGGCCTCCAGATAAAGCCCCGAAATGTTGGGGAAGCTCTCTTCCGGCTGGACGTTGGTCTCTGAAAAACGGGCGTAACCCCGGTGAATCGGGGTGAAGAGGATGATCTGCTGCCGGGGGAAATGCCGCTTCAGGAAATCCATGCCCAGATTGATGCGCCCCCGGAACGTCCCGGCGTCGGTGCTGAAGCGCCGTCGGGGCCGCTCCAGGATTCTGCCGTTGTAGTCGGCTTTTTCCGGAGCGGTTTCAAACCACTCCCCCAGGGGGACGCCGCCGTTGTAGTCGTTGGTGCCCATGAATACGAAGATCGCGTCCACATCCTCTCCGTGTTCGGCCAGCAGCTGTTCGCCCTGGGGGATGATGCCCGCCCAGCTGCAGCCGTTGATGCCGTAGACCAGGGGGATGAGTCCGCAGTATTCGGCCAGGTATTCCCAGTAGTTTTTGGCGGTGCCGACGTGGATTTTATCGGTGATGGAGTCGCCGAGAAAGGCGGCTTTTTTATTGAGCCATTGTTCGTTCATAATATGATTTCCGCAGGTTCGGCTCCGCCCGGCGCCGGGCGGAGCGCCGGGTTCAGAATTCGGTTTCAACCAGTTTCCAGGCCGGGCAGACCGCCTCCGCGGTGGCGTTGCCCAAACGGATCCGGGCGGTGGTTTTGCGGGGGCTCTGGAGGACGATGCGCACCTTGCCCTCCGTTCCCGGGCTGAGGCGGATCACCCGCACCTCCCGCGGACTCACCTCGATGCCGCCGCACTGCATGGGCAGTTCGCCGTCGTGGGGATACTGACAGAGGGTTTCGGGGCCGAACTGAATCTCATCGGCCAGTTCCGCCGCCCGGGCCGCATCGGCGCCGTCGGCGAGGATCATCCGGAATTCATATTCGCCCGCGTCCAGCGCCGGACGCTCCGGCAGATACGCGCTGTTGGTGCGGGTGTCGCTGGTGGCGCGGCAGCCGCGGATGATGTTCAGCATGTAGCCCTGCTTCATGGAAATGGCGCCGGTGAGATTGTCCACGGCGATGGCGGTGGTGCGGCCGCCGTCGTGCCGGACCAGCTGCCAGCGTCCCGTCGGCACGTCCCCGATGACCCGGCGCCGGACGGTGCCGCAGCCCACTTCGGAAACAACCTCACCGGCGGGATCAAAGGCGAGGCGGAGCCGGGCGGAACGGTCGTTCCACATCAGGCGGGTTTTCAGGTCCGCCGCGTCCCGGCCCGAAGAGAGGCTGATCACGACTTCGGCGCAGGAGGAGGAGCCCAGGAATTTCACCCACAGAGCTGCGCGTATGGGGCCGGATTCCAGCAGTTTCACCTCGGAGATGCGCCAGGACTCGATGCGGTTCGGACACATCCAGGATTCCTCTTCCTCGGTCATGCCGCCCCAGGCTCCGTAAAGATCCTCCCAGAGCGAGAACCCAAGCCCCTCCCGGGCGAAAACCGGTGTCCCGTCCGGACGGGTCACCCGGATCGCAAAGTCGCCCGGACAGGCTTCGACATGGTAGAAGCCGTTGGCGACGGCATGCTCCGACGCCGTCACCGGGACGCCGGTGAACTCCGTCAGCCGGGGCGTTTTCACCATCCCGGTCTTGAGCACCCGCCAGCCTCCCGCGGGCAGGGTGACCGGCGTCAGCATCCGCCGCCGCCACGGGAAGCGGGGCATCGCCTCCAGCTCGGCGTCGATCCGCTGAAAAGGCACCGGACGGTCGTTTTCGTCCAGCAGTTCAAAGGGCAGATCGTCGGGATTGTCCAGATACCGGAAGCTCGGACGGTAGTCCATGCACGCCTCCACCTCCACAAAGGTCTCCACCGGCACATTGCGGGGATTGAAGATCATCACCGGCACCGCCCGCGGCCCGTCCGCCGGAGCCTCCGGCACCCGGATCTCCACATGATTGGCGATCCGGTCCATCGCGTCGAAAACCGCGCTCCGGGCGTCGTGAATCACTCCGTCCAGCCATTCGCACTGTTCCAGCGCGGCCCGGCGGATGCAACTGCCCGGCAGGATGTCGTGAAAGGTGTTGAAGAGCAGGCCGTCCCATGCCTTGTCCAGAGGAAACGCCGGAGCCGCGTCCACCCGGGCAGCCAGGGACTGCAGCCGTTCGGCCCGGGCGAGTTCCGCCTCGGCCTTGCGGAACCGCCACTTGATCCGGGCGGCGCTGGTGAAACAGCCCCGGAGACAGAAATTCAGTTCACCGGAAAAGACCGGCAGGAAGTCCCCGCCCTTGTCGGCGATGTCGGCTTCGCTGGCCTTGAAAAAATCCTCCAGCGTGGAAAATTTCACCTCGATTTCTCCGGCGTGTTCCTCCCGCCACCGGAGGATGTCCAGCACCATGGCCCGTGACGTGCCGCCGCCGTGGTCCCCCATGCCCACGAAGACCGGATGATTGCGCAGACCGAAATCGTCACCTTCCAGATATTGGTTCATGATCCAGGGGATCTGATCCCGCTCCGTGCAGTAGCCGCCGAAGGGCACCCGCCAGGAGAGGATTCTGCTCCCGCCCTGACCCCGCCAGTAAAAAAGCGGTTTGGCGATGGGGACGTGCGCAGGACGGCAAAAGGCGAAATATCGGAAACCCGCCGCCGCGTATATTTCCGGCAGACCGGCGTGATGACCGAAACTGTCCGCCGCCCAGGCGATCTCCGTCTCTTTGCCGAAATGCTCCCGGAACCATTTCCGGCCGCGCTCGTACTGCCGCAGAAAGGTCGCTCCGGAGGGGAGGTTGGTGTCGCTCTGAACGTAGTTGCCGCCGACGATTTCCCAGCGGCCCTCCTCCACCCGCTCCCGGATGCGTCGGAAAAGTTCCGGCGCATAGCGGAGGATGTGTTCATAGACCGCACATTCGCCCCGGGTGAATGTCAGCTCCGGGAATTCATCCATCAGCTTCAGAATGGCGTCGCAGGTGGCGATGCCCTCGTTGAGTCCCTCGCGCCAGTCCCACAGCCATACCGGGTCGATGTGGGCGTTGTTGATGACATGCAGCACTTTTTTCATGTTCGGATCTCAAAAAAAAGCGGCCGCCGCAACGGACGGCCGCCCGGTTGGTTTTACATCAGCATCCCGCCGTCCACGTTGATGACCTGACCGGTCACATAGTCCGAATCCGGACTGCACAGGAAATAGACCACGTTGGCCACGTCCTGAGGAGAACCGCCGCGCTTCATGGGGATGACCTTGAGGAAATTCTCCCGCACCGCTTCCGGCAGGACTGCCGTCATGTCGGTGATGATGAATCCCGGCGCCACGGCGTTGGCCTGAATGTTGCGCCCGGCGAATTCCTTGGCGGTGGTTTTGGTGAGGGCGATCACACCCGCCTTGCTGGCGGAGTAGTTGGCCTGACCGGCATTGCCCATCCGGCCCACAACACTGGCGATGTTGACGATCTTGCCGCCGGTTTTCATCATCGGCCGCACCGCCGCCTTGGTCATGTTGAAGGTGCCCTTCAGGTTCACCGCCAGCACCGCGTCCCAGTCCGCCTCCGACATGCGCAGGATCAGATTGTCCCGGGTGATTCCGGCGTTGTTGACCAGGATGTCCAGATGTCCGGCATCGGCGACGACCTGTTTGATCACCGCTTCGGCTTCTTCAAACTTCGCCACGTTGGCGGCATAGGCGCGGGCTTCGACGCCGGAGGCGCGGAATTCGGCGCAGGCTTTTTCGGCCACATCCTGCATGATGTCCACGATGGCCAGGGAAGCTCCCTCGGCGGCGAGACGTTCGCAGATGGCGTGCCCGATGCCGCGGGCGCCGCCGGTCACCAGCGCGACTTTTCCGGCCAATTTCTGACAACTCATTTTTTACCTCGCTTGGGTTGATAGTTTCGCGTGATTCCGATATAAGATACCCCGGGAACGGGAATATTTCAAATTTTTATCCCTAAAGTTTTTTCCGCCTCCTCAATATCGGCGGCGATCCGGCGGCGCAAATCCTCCAGCGCGGCGAATTTCCGCTCCGGACGGATGAAGGACATCAGCTGGAGCATCACGTCCCGCCCGCAAAGATCAAGCTTGCGGTCCATGACGTGGGCCTCGATGCGGTGCCGCATCCGGTTGGCCGCCACGGACGGTGAAAACCCGATATTCACCACCGCGGGCAGGCCGTCGAGACGGCCTGCGTACACTCCGTCCGGCGGAGACACCCCGGCGCTGAGTTCCAGATTGGCGGTGGGGCAGTCCAGAAGCGATCCGCCGATATTCAGATCCGGGACCACTCTGCCGTAGAGTTCGCAATCCCGCCCCAGCAGCGCCCGGACCCCCTCCAGATCGCCCCTCCCGGCGGCGGACCGGATCCGGGTGGAACTGACCCGGCTGCCGTCGCTGGAGAGCAGCGAAACACACTGGAATTCAAAATGCTCCCGCTGCGCGGCGGCGGCCAGCGTCGCCGCCGTCCCCGCTCCGTCACGGCCGAAACGCCAGTTGGATCCCACGACGATGCCCCGGATGCGTCGCCCGCCGGGATTTCGCAGCAGAAGTTCCAGAAATTCCTCCGGGAGCATCCGGGAAAATTCCGGCGTGAATTTCATGATTTCCACCGCTTCCGCTCCGGCTTCGCGGAGCAGCTCCACCCGCCGCGTCAGCGGGGTCAGCGGAGTCGGCGCCTCTTCCGGCGCCAGCACCGCCTTGGGATGCGGGTCGAAGGTCAGGGCCGCGGGCAGGGCATGACAGCGGGCGGCCATTTCGGCCAATTCGGAGATGATCCTGCGGTGGCCCAGGTGCACGCCGTCGAATACTCCGATGGCGAGGCAGATATCCCCGCCGGGTACGGACAACAAATCACTCATGATCGCGCGATTCAATTTGATTTTTGACATTCAAGCAATATATTATAAAAAACCAAATATTCAAGTCTCAACCGGAGATTAAACGCTGAAATATGGAACGGACCGTCCTTTATCCCGGCAGTTTCGACCCGCTGACCAACGGTCATCTGGATCTTATCGACCGGGCCAGCAAGCTCTTCGATCACGTGATCGTCGGCGTTGCGCATAATTCTGAAAAAACTCCGTTTTTCAGTTACGACGAGCGCGTCGAACTCATCCGGCTCTGCACCGGACATTACCGCAACGTCCGGGTCATCCATTTCCAGGGCCTGGTGGTGGACGCGGTGGTGAGGTACAGGGCCAACGCGCTGCTGCGGGGACTGCGGGTCATCAGCGACTTCGAGTACGAACTGCAGATGGCTCTCATGAACCGCAGTCTGAAAACCGACTGCGAAACCATCTTTCTCACCCCGACCCCGAAGAACTCCTTCATCAGCAGCCGGGTCGTCCGCGAGGTGGCCAGTCTGGGCGGCCGTTTCGAGCAGTTCGTCCCCGCTCCGGTGGCCGAGGCCATGAAAAAGCACCTCGGACGGGAATACTGACCGCCGGGGGGGCGTCCGGCGGCCGTCGGCGTTTGAGGAAGTGTCTTCCGCGGAGGGCTCCGGACGGCACGGAAGCGTGCCGGGGACTATTTCCCGGACCGGATGTAAATCACTCCGCCCGCCTCTGAGGCCGAGATCAGCGCGATGCGTCCGTCCCCGGAATTGCGCAGCATCTCTCCGCTCGCCCCCGGGAGATTGCCCTCGCCCGAGAGGGATTCCCAGCCTCCGGACCTCAGCGCGGCCGCCCAGGCCGTGAAAATGTCGCCGGCGCCGCGTCCCGGAGCCGAAAATTCCACAAAGACGCTTCCGCGTTCCGGATATTCCAGCACATTGACCGGAGTCATGCCCCCCGGCACCGGCAGGGATTTCGGCCAGCGGACCGATTCCCGGCGCTCCTCCGGCACCCGCAGATGAAACCATATCCCCGGGAAATTCCCCGCGGGCGGCCTCCAGAAAAATCGCTCCTCGCCTCCGGAATCCTCCCGCCATACCAGCAGCAGTCCGTCGCGGAACACCGCGATCTCCGGCGGCGGCGTCCAATCCGCCAGGCTGCGGATGAAATTTTCCGGAGTCATCCGGCAGATCCCCCCGGTCATGACGTATTCCACGCCGTTGCGCAGAAACCGCTCCCGCCAGTATTCCTCCGTCTCCGCGATCCGAAGTCGTCCGCCGGAGCGTCCGCTCCCGGGACCGCCGAATCCGGGCAGGCTCCAGTAAACTTCTCCGCGCACCCCCGGAGCGAAGAGCACCAGCGCCGCCCACAGAAGCACCCGACGGCTCCATCCTACCGGAATTTCCATACCTTTGCCGCCTCTCTGCCGTAAAAATTCGGGAACAGCGCGGTGAAGCCGATGAAGAGCCGGTACCACCCCGGATAGACGATCCTGACGCTGCGGCGCACGCTCCCGCGTCCGCGCCCCGCCGCCTTGCGGTAGACCTTTGCGGCCAGCGCCGCGGCGCTGGCTCCGCCCCGGGGCGTCTCCGGCACCGGACGCACCCGCACCGCCCGCGAGGAGAAACCGGTGGGAATCCGCCCCGGAAAAACCGTCACCACCCGGATGCCGCGGCCCGCCACCTCCCATGCCAGTGTTTCCGAAAAAGCCCGTATCGCGAACTTGGCCGTCGAATAAGCCCCCATCCCCGGCACCGGCGCGCATCCGGCCACGCTGGAAATATTCACGATGCACCCTCCGGAACGCTCCAGCGCATCCAGCGCCGCCAGCGACGCCTGCACCGGAGCGAAGAGATCCACCTCCATCATCCTCCGGAAATCCGCCTCGGGCAGTTCGCTCCAGGCGGCGTAGGCCCCGAATCCGGCGTTGTTGATGAGCATGTCCAGACGGCCGCCGGTCTCCGCAAGCACTTTTCCGATCGCTTCGGCGGGGGCCCCGGGGCGGGAAAAATCAGCCGGCACGAAGAGATCCGCGATTCCGGCGGGCGGCTCCTGCCGGGAAACGCCGCAGATCATCCAGCCCCTTGACCGCCACTCCGCCGCGAACGCTCCTCCCAGTCCGCCGGATATGCCGGTGATGCAGACGACTTTTCGCGCCGGTTCACGCATCGCCGCTTTCATCGCAGGTTATGATGATCAGCGTCTGATCGTCGTTCTGTTCTTCGGCGAAATCATCCACCTTGCCGGTGATGCGGGCTATGGTGGCGGCGGCGCTGTCGTCCTGAAGCCGCGAGGATTCAAATTCGGCGGCCAGACGTTGGGTGCCGAACTCCTCGCCCGCTTCGTTCAGCGCTTCGTTGATGCCGTCGGAATAGAGCAGATAGCTGGCGCGCGCCGGACACTTCAGGCATATCGTGTCGAAATCCGCCAGCTCCCCGGGCAGCAGCCCCAGCGCCGCCCCGTCGGGATAGAAGCGCCGGATGTGCCCGTTCACGAAACTGAGCATCTCCGTGTGCCCGGCCCGGGCGAATTCCAAGAGGCCGGTGCTCCGGTCGATGAGGCAGCAGGCCAGGGAGACGAACCGGTCTGCGTCGGTGTCCGCGTAAAGGTTGTTGTTGATCTCCCGGAGAAATCCCGTCAGATCGTCGAAACGCCATGCGGCGGAACTGATGAAACTGCGGGTCATCGCCGTAAGCATGCAGGCCGGCACTCCCTTGCCGCAGGCGTCGCCGATCACCACCAGCAGACGGTTTTCGTCGATCTCCACAAAGTCGTAGAAGTCGCCGTTCACCTCCTTGGCCGGCCGGGTCACCGCCTCCACCTTGAACATCCCCCATTCATGACGGGAATCCGGCAGCAGTCCCGACTGGATCTGACGGGCCACCGCCAGCTCCTGATCCAGACGGACCTTGTTGCGCAGCTGAGCGTAACTCTTAATGAAGAACATCACCAGCACCAGCAGCTGCGCCATCTCCGACATCCGGTTGATCTGCTCCGAGTCGAAGCGCTTCATCAGTTCCTGCGGCGACACCGCCGCCACCAGTCCCAGCACCCGGCCGTCGTGCTCCAGCGGGAGCACCAGGACGCTGCCCAGCGTGCTCCAGGCGGGGAAGCAGGAAAAACGCTCGTCATGCTCGGCTTCGGGGATCATGACCAGTTTGCGGCCTGCGGCGAAGGAACCCAGCAGCCCGCTGTTCAGGGCGAATTTCTCCCGATTGAGGGCCTCCAGCCGTTCCCGGCCGCTGATTTCAGGCGGGAACGGCTTGCCGATCAGCGGATAATTTCCGGCTACTCCGATGGCGGTGAATTCGCCGTCGATCAGCTCGTATATGCATACCGAATCGGCCCCCAGCCGTCCGGCGACATGACCGGCGATGTCGCTGGCGGTCTCCCGGGTGTCCTGCTGGTTGCGCAGGATCTCCGAAAAACCGGTGAGAAAGAGATTCAGATCTCCGCACCGGTCGTTGGCCTCCTCCAGACGGTCCGTGTAGGCAAAATAACTGCGTCTCCACCAGATCACGACGATGAAGAGCAGGATGAAACTTGCGATCAGCAATCCCGTAGTCATGATGCAACCCCGTCTTTTGCCGGCTTCTCCGCTGTTTTTTCTCCCCGGACGATCCTGCGGTACTGCCGGAAATAACCCAGTCCGGAGAAGAGGGTGATGGCGACAATGCACAGCAGCAGCACCCACCATATCCGGTACAGCGAAAGCCCCTCGGTCAGATACATCTGCCGGATGTCCCAGTTCTTCACCCAGATCAGACCGCCCAGCGCCAGCATGAACATCTGCAGCGCCGTCTTGCGTTTGCCCCAGCGGTCGGCGCTGATCAGCACCCCGTGCCGGAGGGCCGCCATGCGCAGACCGGAAACCATGAATTCCCGGGAGATGATCAGGGTCATGATCCAGCAGGGCATGAGTTTGAATTCCACCAGGATCAGCATGGAGGCGGTGACGAATATCTTGTCGGCGATGGGGTCCATCAGGGCGCCCAGATCCGAAATCTGATTCCACTTCCGCGCCAGATACCCGTCGAAGAGATCGGTCACGGCGGCGATCACCGCCAGCGCAAACGCGGTGTAGCGCAGATAGATGTGATGGTCCTTGAGGGTTTCTCCGGCATCCTGCAGCGCGTTGGCGGCCAGCACCATGCTGATCAGGATGAGGACGATCCTCAGAAAGGTCAGAAAATTCGGAATGTCGGATTTTTTCATCGTGAAGGGTTCTCCGTGATTTCAGCCGTTGACTCCAGCCCTTTGCGGCCCGTGATGCGCACCCGCACAAACTCTCCCGGGCGGAGCCCGCGGCCCCTGATGCGGATGAATGTGTCGATGTCCGGCGCGTCCGCGGGACCGCGGCCGATGGCCTCTCCGCCCCGGACGCTGTCGATCATGGCCGTGACGACGCTTCCCGCGGCCCGGTCGAGTTTCTCTTTCAATATTCCCTGCTGGATTTCATTCAGCCTGGACGCCCGGGCCGCGGCGGTGCTCTGCGGCGTCTGATCCGGGAAGTCCGCCGCCGGGGTGCCCTCTTCCGGCGAGTAGGCGAACACCCCCATGCGGTCGAAACGCTGCTCCCTTATGAAATCTTCAAGCTCGGCGAATTCGGCTTCCCCTTCGCCGGGGAAGCCGGTGATGAACGTGGTCCGGATCGTCAGATCCGGGATGTTCCGGCGCAGCCGGTCCAGCAGTCCGATGATCCCGGCGGAATCGGTCCTGCGCCCCATGCGCCGGAGGATGCCGTCGTTTATGTGCTGCATGGGGATGTCCAGATAGGGGATGACCCGCTTTGCCGAAGCCAGCACGTCGATGAGTTCGCCGTCGTAGTGGGCGGGGTGGGTGTAGAGCAGCCGGACCCGGAATTCCCCGGGCGCGTCCAGGCGGTCGAGACGCCGGAGCAGTTCGGCCAGTTCCCCGATGCGCCCCGTGCGGTCCATGCCGAAGGCGGTGATGTCCTGGGCGATGAGCACCAGCTCCCGCACGCCGTTTTTCACCAGCATCCCGGCTTCGGAGAGCACCGATCCGATGTCGCGGCTGCGCAGGCCGCCGCGGATGTTCGGGATCGCGCAGTAGGCGCAGCGGTTGTCGCAGCCGTCGGCGATCTTGAGGTAGGCCAGATGGGGCAGGGTCAGCTGCAGCCGGGGAGAATTCTCATCGCCGATGAAGCTGGATGCGCAGCCGGTGCGCCCGCCCGCCCGCTTGCCCTTGAGCACGTCGGCCAGCACCCGGGAGGCGTTGCCGCCGCACCAGAAATCCACCTCCGGAAACCGTTTTTGCCATTCGGCGGATTGATCCCACTCCACCAGACATCCGGCCACCGCCAGCACCCGGTCGGGGCGGCGTTTTTTCCACTTCAGGGCGTCCTTTATGGCCGCGGCGGTTTCCTCGCGGGCCTCGGGGATGAAGCAGCAGGTGTTGATCACCAGCAGGTCCGCGTCGTCGGCGTCTGCGGCATAAGCCCAGCCGCCGGTCAGCAGATTGCCTGCCATCAGCTCGGTTTCAACCAGATTTTTGGGGCAGCCGAGACTGACGAAGGCCACGGCCGGAGGGGTGTTTTTCATGACTCGGGAGTTTCTTTCCGCGGTTTTTTCCATTCTATGATTTTCTGGATGACCAGATAAAAGGCCGGGATCAGCAGGGTGCCCAGGATCGCCGCCACGGTCATGCCGCCGAAAACCGCCGTGCCGAGACTGCGCCGGGATGCCGCTCCGGCCCCTTCGGCCACCACCAGCGGCATGGTCCCGAGCACGAAACTGATCGCCGTCATCAGCACCGCGCGGAAACGCAGTTCGGCCGCCGTCATGGCCGCGTCAAAGATGCTCAATCCCTCTTCCCGCTTGTTTTTGGCGTATTCCACGATCAGGATCGCCGTCTTGCAGGCGATGCCGAAGAGCAGCACGAACCCCACCTGGGTGTAGAGGTTGTTTTCCACCCCCGCCGCGTAGAGAAACACCAGCGCTCCGGCGAAAGCCACCGGCACCGACGCCATCACCGCCAGCGGGATCAGCCAGCTCTCATACTGCGCCACCAGGAAGAGGTAGATGAAAAGCAGCGCCATGAAAAGGATTTTGCCGAGCTGGCCGCTGGCCAGACGCTCCTGATAGCTCATGTCCGTCCAGTCGTAACGCATCCCGTCGGGCATCTCCGCGCCGATGCGCTCCATGGCGGCCATGGCCTGGCCGGAAGAGTAGCCGGGAGCGGGTTCGCCGTTGACCGTGGCCGAAGAGTAGCGGTTGTAGCGGTTCAGATACTGGGGGGCGAAGCGGGTTTCGATCGTGGCCAGGGTGGAGAGCGGCACCATTTCGCCGGAATGGTTGCGGACGTAGATGGATTTGAGGGAGGATTCGTCAATCCGGAACTGCTTGTCGGCCTGGACCTCCACCCGGTAGAGTTTGCCGAATTCCGGGTAGTCGTTCACATAAATGTAGCCCAGGAGGCCGGCGAGGGTGCGGTTCAGATCGTCCATGCCCACGCCCAGCTTCATGGCCTTTTCCCGGTCGATGTTCAGGTATATCTGGGGCACCGAACTGCGGAAGGTCGTGTAGACCCGGGTCAGTTCCGGGCATATCTCCGGATTGTTGGCCTTGCCGATGAGTTCGTCCAGCACCGCCTGCATCCGCTGGGGATTGGTGCCGGTGGTGTCCTCCACCACAAAGGCGAAACCGCCCGCGGTGCCGATGCCGGGGATCGCCGGAGCCGGGAAGCAGGTCAGGAGGCCGTCGGGGATCTCCGAAACCGCCTTTTGGGCCTGAAGCATGATCGCTTCCTGGGAGAGATCCGGGGTTTTCCTCTCCTCCCAGTCCTTGAGCACCACGATGATCATGGCGCAGTTGGCGGCGGTGACCTGACTCACCAGATTGTACCCGGAGCAGTTGATGACATGGGCCACTCCCGGGAGCTTCATCAGTTCCTCCGTGGCCTTGGCCACGGTCGCCTCGGTGCGGGTGAGCGGCGCGCTGTCCGGGAGCTGTACCGAGACGAAGAAGATGCCCTGATCCTCGTCGGGGATGAAGCTGGTGGGGATGCTCGTGAAGAGCCACCAGCACAATCCGATGAGGCCGAGATAGAGGATTCCCACCAGGGAGAGCCGCTTCAGGGAAAATGCCACCGTCCATCCGTACATTGCCGAAATCCGCCCGAAAACCCAGTCGAAACAGCGGAAGAGGATGAATTTCTTTTTCCCCTCCGCGTAGTCGCCGGAGCGGAACATGGTCGCCGCCATGGCCGGGCTCAGGGTGAGGGCGTTGATGCTGGAGATGCTCACCGCCACCGAGATGGTGATGCCGAACTGCCGGTACATTTCGCCGGTGATGCCGGACATGAAGCACACCGGCACGAACATGGCCAGCAGCACCGCGGTGGTGGCGATCACCGGACCGGTGACCTCCTCCATGGATTTCAGGGCGGCGTCCCGGGGCGAAAGTTTTTCCGTCGTCATCAGCCGGTTGACATTTTCCACCACCACGATGGCGTCGTCCACCACCACGCCGATGGCCAGGATCAGCCCGAAAAGAGTGACGAGGTTGATGCTGAATCCGATGGCCAGCATCACCGCGAAGGTCCCCACGAGGGAGACCGGGATCGCCACGATCGGCACCAGGGTCTCCCGCCAGTTCTGGAGAAAGATCCAGGTCACCAGCACCACCAGCGCCAATGCCTCCACCAGCGTCACCACGACCTCGCGGATCGACGCTTTCACAAAGGCGGTGGTGTCGTACTGGATGCCGTACTCCACATCTTCGGGGAAGGCTTTGCTGAGTTCGTCCATTTTAGCCCGGCAGGCCGCGGCGATATTCAGGCCGTTGGCGTCGTTGAGCTGATAGATCGCCATGAGCGCGCTGGGCTTGCCGTCCAGACAGCCGCTGGTGTCGTAGTTCGCGGAACCGCGCTCCACCCGGCCCACATCGCAGACGCGCAGGATGGTGCCGTCGTCGAAGGCCTTTATCACGATGTTTCCGAATTCTTCGGGAGTGCCCAGATAGCCCCGGGTCTGCACCGAGTAGCGCTCCACCTGGTCGGCCTGCGACGGCGCGCCGCCGATGCTGCCGGAAGCCACCGGGGTGTTCTGGGCATTGATGGCGTTGACCACGTCGCCCACATCCACGCCCCGGGCCGCCATTTTGTCCGGGTCCAGCCACACCCTCATGCCGAAGGTGTGGTCGCCCAGCATGGAAACCTCGGCGATGCCGGGGATGCGGGCGATCTCGTCTTTAAGGTAGAGTTTCGCGTAATTGTCGAGAAAGACGATGTCGCGGCTGCCCTTGGGGCTGTAAAGGGTGATGACCAGAAGCATGTTTCCGGCCTTTTCCTTCACCGAGACGGAATTTTGCTTCACTTCCGAGGGCAGCTGCGCCGTCCCCAGATTCACCTTGTTCTGCACGTTCACCGTGTTGATGTCGCCGTCGGTGCCGATGCCGAAGGTCACGGTGATGCTGGCGTTGCCGGTGTCGCTGGCCACGCTGGACATGTAGAGCATCCTCTTGACGCCGTTGATATTGGATTCGAGCGGCTCGATCACGGCATTCTGGGTGGTCAGGGCGTCGGCGCCGTTGTAGGAGGCGGTCACCGACACCTGGGACGGGGTGATGTTCGGGTACTGGGCCACCGGCAGCACCCCGATGGCGATGATCCCGGCGATGAGGATGACGATGGAGATGACAAAGGCGAAGCGGGGGCGGTCGATGTAGAAACGGCTTATCACTTTTCGGCCTCTTTCTCCGCAGCCGGGGCCGCCTGGGCGAAAGCCGGATCGGGTTTGGCGTTGACCGTGCCTCCGGCCCGTGTTTTCTGAATCCCGGAGGTCACCACCGTGTCCCCGGCCTCCAGTCCGGACCGGACCACGGTCCAGCTGCCGTCGGTAAGACCGATCTGGATATCCCGCCGCTGGACCTTATTGTCGGCGTCCACGCAGAAGACATACTCTCCCGCGATGTCGCTGTTCAGGGCGATGGTGGGCACCATGAGCACCTTTTGCCCCTCGGCGGGTTTGATGACCACCCGGACGTACATGCCGGGCAGGAGGGTGGTGTCTGGGTTGGGAAACTCCGCCCGGAGTTTTATGGTGCCGGTGGTGTTGGAAACTTCGTTGTCGGCGGCGATCAGTTTGCCCGGTTCCGGATAGGGGGTGTCGTCCTGAAAACGGATTTCGACCCGGAGATTGGACTTGTCGTTCAGCGAGTAACGCTTAAGGGAGAGCAGATCCGATTCGGAAATGGAGAAGTCCACGTACATCGGGTCGGTTTTCGTCACCGTGGCCAGAGTCCCGGAGGCGGGCCCGACCAGGGAGCCGTCCGAGTACTTGCTGAAGCCGATCAGACCGTCAAAGGGACAGAGTATTTTGGTGTAGCTGAGGTTGAGCCGGGCGGTTTTCAGATCCGCGGCGGCTTTGGCCACGGCGGCCTCGGCGGTTTTCCATGTCGCGTCGGCGAAATCGCGCTCCCTTTGGGAAACGGCTTGGGCCTGATAGAGTTCTTCCTGACGCTCGTAATCGGTTTTGGCCCTCATGCAGGAGGCGTTGTCGCTGGCCAGCTGGGCTTCGGCCCGGTCCACCTGAGCCTGATACTGATCGGGCTCGATGAGGAAAAGCTCCTGGCCGGCCTTCACACGGCTGCCGTCGGTGAAGCAGGTTTTTTCCAGATAGCCCTCCACTCGCGCCACCAGATTCACCGAATCGACGGCGGTCACCGTGCCGATGACCGAGGCGGCGTGTTCCAGTTCGCGCTCTTCCGCCCGGGCCACGTAGACCAGAGGCAGCGCAGCTTCTTTTTTGGGCGCGGCTTTTTCGCATCCGCAGAAAATGCACGCCGCCGCAAGACCGAAAACAGCGGATTTCAGAACCATAGAGACCCTCCATACCATTCGTTGTTTGCTCCTTTCGGTTAATTTAGCACGAAAAACGGCATATTTCAAATATTCCGGTCCCCGGCGAACGATAAAGTGAAGAAAAATTTCCGGCGTCGGGACGGAGATGCGCACCGTCGACCGCGGCGGACGGCGCGCTGCGCTTCCGTCCCGACAACCGGCTGTTTCCCTGCGCTTGATTTTTCTACGGAGACCGGAGTCGATTTTCTTCATACTTATCCGATGATTCTTCATAAAATCCGGGTTGCAATGATTCATGATTCGGATTATTTTATTCTTCAGTCAGACAACGGAGAAAGGCGCTGCAGATGGGAAATTACGGAAAAGGGAATACGGAATGGTTCGTCCGCGACCGTTTCGGGATGTTCATCCACTGGGGACTCTACTCCATGCCCGCGCGGCATGAATGGATCCGCCACTATGAAAAGATCACCGACGAGGATTATCGGAAGTACTTCGATCACTTCAATCCCGATCTGTTTCAGCCCCGGGAGTGGGCAAGGACCGCCCGCGAAGCCGGCATGAAGTATGTCGTCTTTACGACAAAGCATCACGAGGGCTTCTGCATGTGGGATTCCCGCTGCACGGACTACAAAGTCACGAACACTCCCTGCGGCCGCGATCTGGTCCGCGAGGTCGTGGACGCCTTTCGCGCGGAGGGACTGAAAATCGGCTTCTATTATTCCCTGATCGACTGGCACCATCCCGATTTCATCACCGACAACCGGGTCGGCCCCTATCGGGAGCTCAGCGAAGCGGAACTTCGGAAAAGAAACGAGGGCCGCGATAGGAAGCGCTATGCGAAATACATGCGCGATCAGGTCACGGAACTCCTTACCGGCTACGGCAAAATCGACATTCTCTGGTTTGATTTCTCCTATCCGGACCCGAGCGGCGAGAACAATCCGGAACACGGGAAGGGGCGTCTGGACTGGGAATCCGAAGAGCTTGTCCGGCTCGTCCGTTCCCTTCAGCCGGAAATCATTCTGGACGACCGGTGCGATCTGCCCGGCGCCGGCGATGTGAAAACCCCGGAACAATATACGCCGGATCAGCAGCTCAGAAATGAGGACGGCACGCCCGCGGTCTGGGAGGGGTGCCAGACCTTTTCCGGATCCTGGGGGTATTTTCGCGATGAAATGACCTGGAAATCCCCCAAACAGTGCATCGATCTGCTGATCAATCATGTCAGCCGCGGCGGCAACCTTTTGATGAATGTCGGTCCGACCGGCCGCGGTTATTTTGACAGCCGCGCGCTCCACTGTCTCAGGGCCTACGGCGAATGGATGAAATACCATTCCCGCGCCATATACGGCTGCACCGCCGCTCCCGCGGAATTCGCGGAGCCGAAGGACTGCCGCTACACCTTTCATCCGGAGCGGAATACGCTCTATCTGCATCTGATGAACTGGCCCTTCAAGCACATCCATCTCCCCGGGCTGGCCGGAAAGGTCGCCTACGCCCAGTTTCTCCACGACGGCAGCGAAGTCATCATGCGGGAGCAGTCCAATGAGGTCCATGACAATCTGAACAGCGCCACGCCGGAATCCGCCGTGACCCTGGAGCTCCCGGTCCTCAAGCCGGATGCGGAGGTCCCGGTCATTGAACTCTTTTTGAAGTCCTGACCTCCCTCCGGCAGCGCCGTCCGAAGTTTTTTGCGGCATCGTCGTGAAACCTCTTTGCAAAACACCGGGATTGCGGTATATTAAAAAGACAGCATCCGCCGCGGGGGGAGGTTTTCACAGCACATGCAGCAGATCATTTTCGCATTCGATATCGCCGGCACGATCATCTTTGCCATCACCGGCGCCGTGAGCGGCGTAAGGCTGCGTCTGGACCTGCTGGGGGTGGTGGTCTTCGCATGCACCGTCGGCGTGGGCGGCGGCATCCTCCGGGACACCATCATCGGCGCCACGCCCGTGGCCGCGCTTCAGAACGAAACCTATCTCCTCTGCTGCATCGCGGCGGGACTGGCGGTTTTCTTTTTCGCCAAATACATCGAAAACCATCAGCGTATCATCCTCATCTGCGACGCCATCGGCCTGGGGGTCTTTACCGCCATCGGCGCGGCCAAGGGCGATCTCTACGGACTGGGCGCGATCGGCATGATTTTGTGCGGCGTGCTCTCCGCGGTGGGCGGCGGCATCCTCCGGGATGTCATGTCCCGCAAGATCCCCGACGTGCTGACCAGCGATTTTTACGCCACCGCCTCCCTGATCGGCGGGCTGGCCTACTGTTTTCTCCGGACCCGCGAAAAAGACACGTTTCTGCTCTTCTGCACGGTGACGCTGCTGGTCATCGGCATCCGCTGCGCCGCGGCATTTTTCCGCATCCGTCTGCCGGTGGCCGGAGCGGGCGGAGGAATGAAAAAAAACTGACTGCCGTCGGATTTTTCGCCTCCCGCGTTTTGCGGAAATCCGGGAGCGCTTTTTTTTCAGAGAATCGAAAACCGTAAGATCGCCGCCGGGGGGGTGCCCGCAGGGAACTCCCGGCGGCGGGAGCAAAGGAGTTGAATGATGGAGTTCAAATGCCGCGTCGTCCCGGTATTGGGAATCGCCGACGCCGAAAACGGCGTCAAAATGTGTGAAATCCTTTTCAACGGCGGTCTGCCCGCCGCGGAAATCACCTTTCGCACCGACAGCGCCGAGACCGTCATCCGCGAGGCGGTGAAGCGCTTCCCCGGGATGCAGATCGGCGCCGGGACCGTGCTCACCGTCGAGGAACTGGAGCGGGCCCGCCGGGCCGGAGCAGCCTTTGCCGTCGCTCCCGGCTTCAATCCGGAGGTGGCCGCCCGGGCCGCCGCCGTCGGGATGGACTACATCCCCGGCATCTGCACCCCCACCGAGCTGGAAGCCGCCTGCCGCGCCGGATGCCGCATCCTCAAATTCTTCCCCGCCGAAGCCGCGGGCGGCGTCAAGATGCTCAAGGCCATGCTGGCCCCGTACCGCAAACTCGGTCTGCGCTTCATGCCCACCGGCGGCGTCAACGCCGTCAACGCTGCCGACTATCTGGCCATCCCGGAGGTGGCCGCGGTGGGCGGCACCTGGCTGGCCGCCGCCGTCCCGGACTGGGAAAAGGTCCGGAGCACCGTGGCCGAAGCGGCCCGGCTCCGCTGATCCGGCGGCATCGCGGGGCGTCCGCCGCGGGGAAGCTCCCCGGGACGCCTCTTTATTTCTTCTTCTTGCGGTATTCCCAGGGCGGCACCGGCGACGGCGACGCCCACAGCCCCCGTCCGCGCTCCCGGGCCATGCTCTGGGCCGCCTCCAGATCCTTTTCCTTGCGGGCATAGGCCTGATAGTGCCAGGCCCAGCCGTCCAGCACCATGGCCTTGTTCACATCCAGACCGTCCACGAAGATCCGGCACACGCTGCGTCCGTAGTTGTCCCGGGAGACCACCGACACCAGCACCTCCGACTCTCCGATCAGAGCCGCCAGGTGATCCCGGGATTCCGGGCCTCCGGCCTGAGCGAGCTCGGGAGCGTCGATGCCGTAGAGGCGTATTTTGCACTTCGACGTGCCGTCCGGCATCAGCACCGTCACCGTGTCTCCGTCGTGGACGTCGATGACCCGGCCGGTGAATTCCCCGTCGCTTCTGACGGTGACCGTTTCGCCGCCGCCAGGGAGGAATTTCTGCACCCGGCGGGGGATCAGAGCGCGTATTTCACGCCATTTCAGGCTGTCGCCGGAGATCCGGTCCAGATTGAACAGCAGGCCGCCGGCCAGCATCGAAATCACGATCAGCATCATCCGTCCGGGACGGAAGATGCGCGCAAGACGGGCGGAACCGGTGCTCCGGCGTTTCCGGACGGGTTCACTTTTCTTCATGGATCATCTCCTCCAGCAGTGTTTTGAAGTCCGGCGGCGCCGGCGCGGTGAAGTGCATTTCCTCTCCGGTTTCCGGGTGGGGGATGCTCAGCCGCCAGGCGTGGAGCATCTGCCGCGGCGCCCCGCAGGCGGTCGCCATCCTGCCGCCGTACAGCGCGTCCCCCAGCACCGGGCAGCGGAGGTGCGCCATGTGCACCCGGATCTGGTGGGTGCGCCCGGTGAGGATCTTCACCCGCAGCAGCGAAACCCGGACGCCGCGCACCGTGCCCGACGCGGCGGTTTCCCAGCAGGTGACCGCCGGTTTCCCGGAGCGGGTCAGCACCGTCATCTTCTGCCGGTGGATCTTATGCCTGCCCATCAGCGTTTCCAGCCGCCCGGAGGGTTCCGGCGGCGCGCCCGCCACCAGGGCCAGATACTCCTTGGAGACCCGGCGCTCGGCGAAGGCTCCCGCCAGTTTGAACTGCGCCTGGGGCGTCAGCGCGATCACCAGCACTCCGGAGGTGTCCTTGTCCAGACGGTGGACGATCCCCGGCCGGGTCAGCAGTTCCGAACATTGTTCCGCCAGGTACGGATAGCGGTCCATAAGAGCGTTTACCACCGTGCCCGCGGGGGAGCCGGGCGCGGGGTGGACCACCACTCCGGCGGGCTTGTCGATCACCAGCATCTCCCCGTCCTCGTACAGAATCGGAAAAACGAAAGGTTCGGCCCCCGGAGCCGCCGGACCGGCGTCGTTCAGCGTGACGGTCAGCCGCTCATCCCCCCGGATCCGGTAATCGGGGGCGGTCACCGGGAGGTCGTCCACGAGGACGCATCCGGAGCGGATCAGCTTCTGAAGCGCGCTGCGGGAGAGGGTGCGTATGGTGCGGGAGATGGCCAGATCCAGACGCATCCCGCTCTCTCCGGCGGTGAAATGGATTTCAATCTTTTTCATCGGCGGTTTCGGCCCGGGATGGTTTCCGGCGCGCTGCGCTCCATGCCGTCAGCGCCGCTCCGGCGGCGAAGATCGCCATGCCGATGTACTGGGCCGCCGAAAAGGGACCGTATTTGGGCTCGTTGCGGATGAATTCCAGGAAAAATCGCCACAGGCCGTACCCGGTCAGGTAGACCCCCGCCGCGCACCCCCGGGGCGCTTTTCGCACCAGCAGGAAGAGGGGGACCGCCATCAGCAGATTGTAGAGCGCTTCGTAGAGCTGGACCGGGTGCACCGGGATACCCCCCGAAATTTCGGCGCCCAGACTTCCGGCGGGGTAGGTCACCGCCCAGGGCAGGGAACAGGCTGCGGTGCTGGCGCAGCAGCCGTTCAGGAAACAGCCGATCCGGCCGAATGCGTGGGCGGTCGAGAGCGCCGGAGCCGCGTTGTCCAGCACCCCCATGAGCGCGATTTTCTGCTTCCGGCAGTAGAGCACGATGCAGAGCAGGGACAGGATGAAGCCCCCGAAAAAGACCAGACCGCCCTCCCAGATCCGGAACATCTTCCAGAAACTGCGGAAACGGAATACTTCGTCGTAAAACTGAATGACATAAAAGACCCGGGCGCCGATGATCCCGGCTGCGACGCCGATGAAGATCAGCATCGTCGCCTGATTTTCGCTCAGCCCCGCCTGTTCGCGGTTCAGGTCGAAGATCCAGGCCGCGGCCAGCGCCGCGACCGCCGCGCACACCCCGTAGCTTGAGAGGGTGAATCCGCCGATGGTAAACAGTTCGGGATGCATAAGTCACTTTCCTTCCGGCTTGTCGCCGTGTTTCTTTCCGGAGAGATATTCGATCAGCGCCACGATGCCCGCCCCGGCGATGATGAGCAGCAGCGGCGGCCCCGCTTCCGCAAAAGATCCGGGCAGACCGTAGGAGAAATCCAGAGCGGTGATTTTGGCTCCGGCCGCCCGGGCCGCGGCCAGCGCTTCCGCGTCGGCGGGCAGGGTCAGGCGCGCGATCGCGCCGTCGGCGCCCCGGACGGAAAAGACCGTGTCGGTGTTCCAGGGCCACAATCGGGGCAGGGAACCGACGGTGAAGCCGATCAGGGCGGCGACGGTGACGTCGTGATGTTTCCGGAAAAGCCAGTTCAGCACGTTGACGAAGGCCGCCAGCCCCGCCAGCCCTCCCAGCGCGAAGAATCCCAGCGTCGACGCTTCGCCGGAGAAAAGCGATCCCGGCAGCCGGGGCACCGCCCCCCATAAAAAGGCGTACTGCCCCAGGATCAGCAGCAGAAACGACCCCGAGATGCCGGGCAGGATCATGGCGATGATCGCCACCGCCCCTCCCGCGAGGCTCATCATCCAGTTGTTGGGCGTGGATACCGGCATCAGATTGATGATGCCGAACGCCGCCAGACCGGCGATCCCGAAGGCCGCCGCCGCTCCGGCGCTCCAGCGTCCGACCTGCCGCCACATGGCGACGACTCCCGCCCCCATGAGTCCGAGGAAGAGCGCGAAGGTCTCTCCGGGATGGTGCTCCAATAGATAGATCACCAGTTTGCTGGCGCTGACCAGCGCCAGCGCCGCCCCCGCCAGCAGCGAGAGCAGGAACTTCCACTCCATGCGTCCGGCGGCGCGGCCGAACCTGCCGCGGAACGCCAGCCGGAGGGTTTCCGGCTCCGTCGCCCTCTTGAGGGTGCGTATCAGCGGCTCGAACACCCCCATGATGAAGGCGACCGTCCCGCCGGACACGCCCGGGATCACATTGGCCGTCCCCATGAGAAAACCGGCCGCAAATCCTTTTGCCGCGCCCGGGACCGGAATTTCCGATCCGTCCGGGATGTTGTTGTTTTCCGACATGGGACTCCTTATTACAGCAGACTGCGGTTTTCGGCCGTGGAGATGCCGCGGATCTTTTTGAAGAGGGAGACCGCGTGGGGATCGGTCAGCCCGGAGAGGAAATCCAGCAGTCTCAGCAGCCGGGTGTAGGCGCTCTCCCGCCACTCCGGATCGTCCGCGGCCCGACATTCGCGGGGCAGCAGATTGATGAAGCGGCAGCTCCGCGGACTGGCCGTGCGCCCGCCGGAGGCCGCCGCCGCGATGTCGTTTACCGCCGCCACAAAGGCGTCCAGCAGACCGCTGGTGATTTCAAATCCCGCCGCTCCGACTTCGGCCGCGCGGATGTCGGTGTAGATGCTCTCCATGCTCCGGCGGTAAATCGCGCTCATCACGCCCGAGGAGGGGATCAGGTCGATCAGGGGAGCGTCCAGTTCGCCGTGCATGATTTCCGGACAATATTTTTTGAAAGCGCTGACGCACTCCCGCACCAGCTTGCCGATGGCTTTCGCCCGGAGGATCTCCACCCGGCGGAGATCGTCGGCCGCCTGATCCAGCTGCTCCCGGAGGCGGCTGTCGCCCACGATGGCCATGAAGTGCTCCTCCGCCTCCCGGTAGCTGATGATCCCCAGACGGTGCGCGTCCTCGAAATCCACGATCCGGTACGTGAGGTCGTCCGCCGCCTCCACCAGAAAAGCCAGCGGGTGACGCTTCCACCCGAAGGATTCCGAACCCGCCGGCAGCATGCCGGTGGCCTCGGCCACCCGGGCGAACAATTCGCGGTCGGCTTTGAAAAAGGAGAATTTCCGGTTGGCCTCGCCTCCGCGTCCGCGGGAGAGGCTGCCGGCCGGATATTTCGCAAACGCCCCCAGCGTGGCGCAGGTGAGCTGGAGGCCGCCGAGTTTTTCCGGAGCCTCCAGCCGGGAGAGCACCCGGAATCCCTGGGCGTTTCCGTCGTAAGACGAGATGTCGGCGCACTCCCACTCGTCCATGAGATAGCGGGTCTGGATCGCCACCGGCGAATTGGCGAACCAGTCCGCGATGGCGTCTTCGCCGCAGTGTCCCAGGGGAGGATTTCCGATGTCGTGGGCCAGGGCCGCCGCCGCCACGATCGCCCCTACGTCCGAGGGCTGGATGTTTCCGGCGTCGCCGCTCCCGCAGATAAAGGCTCCGGCGATGCTGCCGAGGCTGCGGCCGACGCTCGCGGATTCGAGGCTGTGGGTCAGGCGGTTGCGCACGTAATCGCTGGGCGGCAGCGGAAACACCTGGGTCTTGTCCCCG
>JAZMZH010000103.1:0-13916 GCA_045585875.1 Victivallaceae bacterium
CTACCGCTGAGCTACGCCGGAGCGATTCATACCTTTAATTTATCATGCTTTTTTACTTTGTCAAGCCGGAATGAACACTTTTCAAGGGGAAAATTCCATTTTCCCGACGATTTCGCCATGCTGACGCTCCCCGTTGATCTCCGACCGCCCGTAGTCCCGGCACAAATCCATCACCACGGCTCCCTCCGCGGGCACGGATTCCACCCGCAGACGGATCCACCCGTCCCCGTCCGCCGTCACCGGCACCCGCACCGGCACCATAAACCTGCCGCTGCCGCTGTAACGCGCCCCTGTGCCGTCGCTCACCTCCACCCGGCCGTACCCGGGCACGCTGAAAAAGATTTCGATTTCTCCGGAGCCGCCGCCGAAATTCCAAAACTTCTTGCCGATCCGGTCCCCCCGCTTCACCGGGATTTCCACCCATTTCCCCGACACCGCCGAACCGTTGTCCCGGCGCACCATCATGCCGTCGTGTTTCGCAAAGCATACCCCCTCCCCGGCCGCCAGCCGTATCACGGAGGCTTCGCAGTAATCCCGGTAGAAATCATAACCGAAATACACCACCCACACCGCAACCGCCAGCACCAGAATCATCCTCAATACGCCGCCTGCCGTCCGCCTGCGCGCTTCCCGCCAGAGCCCCGTAAGCCATATCCCGCCGAAGACCGCCATCTCCGGCAGCACCGGCGCCCGAAAACGTTCCAGCATGTAAAAAGCCGTCACCCCGGCCCAATACCCGATGACCCACCACCAGGCCAGCTTCAGCTGCCGCCGCCCGCGGCGGAAGGCCCGCCCCGCCGTCAGCAGCATCCCCGCCAGCCCCAGCGACATCAATACGCCGCTGGATGCAAAGGAGATCCGGCCCCAGATCCCCGCCTGATCCAATTCTCCGGTGACCGTCCGGTACTCGGGCGAAACCCGAAATCCGATGTTGTTGGGAATCTCCCGATGATCCCAGAAGAGCAGCGCCTTGCGGAAATTCAACTCCAGAAACGCCCCCGGCGCTTCCCGAATCCACTGAAAAACCCGATCGCGCACCGGCACTTCCGGCGCTCCGGCCATCCATTCGCGCCAGACCTCGGGATATTCCATCGCCCCGGCGGGCGTCCCCGGTCGACACCCTCCCGGCGGCGCTTCCGGCGAATTTCCCAGCGCCAGCACCTTGTCCGAAGCCACGCTCGGCCCCGTCAATTCCCCGGTCATCAAGGTATTGTGCCAGATATAAGGCGCCTGCACCGCCAGCAGCAGCACCAGCGCCAGCGCCGTCCGGCAGCCTCTCCGGAATATGCCCTCCCCGCTTCCGGCGCGCCGGCACCAGGCCGCCGCCAGCAGAAAAGGCACCGTAAACCAGAAATTGCCCCGGGTCAGGATCCCGCACCCCGCCGCCAGGCCCGCCATTGTCCACCATCTCCAGCGTCCGCTCGTCATGCCGCGCAGTCCGCAGTAGAGCGTAAAGGCCAGCCAGAAGCTCTGGATCGTCACAATGGCGTGAAAGGGCGTGTAAAGCATCAGCGACTGGCAGAAGGCCGTCAGCACCGCCGCCAGGATCCCGGTCCGGGCTCCGGCGATCCGCCGCCCGATCAGCCCGGCCAGCAGCACCACCGCCGTCCCCGTCAGGATCTGCGCGACGATCACGCTCCAGACGTCGCTGCCGAAGGGCCGTCCCAGCCACTTGGCCAGCGGCAGAAAAACGGTGTAGTAAAAGGGCTGATAATCGAACGCGGCCTCCGGCCAGCCGTGTTTCATGACCATATCCGAGAGCACCATGTAGGTGTTCAGATCCGTGGTCTCCGGAGGCGCGAAAACCGAATTGCGCCCGTTCTGCCAGTTCGCCAGCTGCCAGGCCGCCCCCAGACGCAGCGCCAGCCCGGCAAAACACACCAAAGCGAGCGCACAGCCGAAACGCCGCGCGCCCGCTTTTTTTTCAACGGCCGCCGAATCCCGCATCACCCGTCAGACCGTCATCAGTTCCTTTTCTTTTTCGGCGAAATGCCGGTCGATATCGGCGATGCAGTTGTCGGTGAGCTTCTGAAGCTCCGCCAGCATCTTATCGTATTCGTCATCGGTGAGTTCACCGGCCTTGTTGGCCTTTTTGGCGATGTCGTTGGCCTCGCGGCGGATGTTCCGCGCCGCGACCTTGGCCTCCTCCACCCGGGCCTTCACCTGTTTCACCAGAGCCTGGCGGCGCTCCTGGCTGAGTTCCGGCACCGGCAGACGCAAAATCCGGCCGTCGCTGACCGGCATGATCCCGAGATTGGCGGCGATCAGCGCCTTTTCAATCACCGGCACCATCTTGGCTTCGTAGGGCTGCACCGTCATGAGACGGGGCTCGGGAGTGGCGATGTTGGCCACATCGCGGATGCGCACCTTGGTGCCGTAATACTCCACGGTCACAGGATCGAGCATCGCCGGATTGGCCTTGCCGGTTCGGACGGCGCCGAAGTCATGACTCATCGACTCCTCGACTTTGATCATCATCTTTTTGACATGATCCTTAAGTTCACTGACAGCCACTTGCATATTCGCCTCCTGTTGCTTTTCGGGATTATTTCAGATCGGCGACGATCTCCGCGGTCAGAGGGCGGAGCGCTTCGATCCGGCACTTCCGGTGATCCGGAGTGGTGATCTCGCTGCCCAGTCTCTGGCCGTAGATCACCTCGCCCAGACGGGTTTTGTACGAAAGGTAGTTCTTTTCCGGATTTCCGTCCCAGGCGCCCAGGAGATGATAGGTCTCCAGCGTGCCGTCGGAGAAACGCAGATCCACGGTGCATCCCAGGACCGCCACATCCCTGACCTCGATGTTTTCACAGGGCACGGCCTCCACTCTTGCGATGTCGTTTTCCAGTTCGTTCCTGCGGCGGGTGAGGTAGTTGCGCCGCTCCTTGGCCGCGTCGAATTCGGAATTTTCCCGGAAGTCGCCGTGAGCGCGGGCGGCCTTGAGGGCCTCCCGGTTTTCCGGCTGGTGGATGTTGATGATGTCGTCCAGCTCCTGAAGCAGACGCCGGTGCGAAGCAGGAAAGGTGAAAAGAGGCTCCACCACCGCCGCCCTGGGCTTCCCGACCTGTTCGTCGGCCAGCATCCGCTCTCCGGCGCCCTTCTCGATGAACTGCTTCACCGCGCCGCTGAGGCGGGAGAGCTTCACCAGCAGGCTCTGGCGCTCCCCGGCCAGGAAGAATGTCCCGCTCTGGAGACAGCTTATCAGCAGCGACGCCTGTCCGGCGGCGGCGTCGATGAGCTGCTGCTGGAAATCCGCTTTATCCATGAGATGCTTGCGCAGATCCCGCTGGGCGCTCTGCCAGGCCTTCGGCAGCTGCTGCTGATTCAGCGCCGACACCACGTTGTCGATGTTGACCAGCGCCAGCAGTCCGGCCGGAAGTTTTTTCCGA
The DNA here is from genome assembly GCA_045585875.1 of Victivallaceae bacterium. Lineage (GTDB taxonomy): Bacteria > Verrucomicrobiota > Lentisphaeria > Victivallales > Victivallaceae > JAVBQJ01. The sequence goes on from JAZMZH010000103.1 coordinate 3,387, forward strand.
TTTTTCCATATCCAGAGGATCAGGTCGCTGCTGGAATCCCGCAGCGATGCGAATGTGCTCACCAGTGTCCCGCTGTCCACGCCGTCGCAATAGGCGTTCAGCGCCTTGAGCGGCAGGCGCACCGCGTAACAGGCAAGATAATTGTCGTCGAACAGGGAGCGGGTGGCCAGAGTGAAATGAGGCAGCAGTTTCGCGCTGATCTCGCCCCACACCCCGAAATTCTCAAGCGGAGCCGCCGCGGTGTCCGAAGGCCAGAACGGAGCCTTGTCCACCAGAGGCGCGAAAATAAACTCATGATCTTCGGCTTTGGAGCGGGATGCGATCCTCGCCACCGCCTCGGCCAGCTGCTTGACGTCGGCGACCGCGCTCTGCGGCCTCAGCCGGGCGAAAAAGGCATTCAGCGCTTTGACGCCGTCGCCGTCGAATTTATCGTCGACGCCCGCTTCCTCCTCGCTTTTGAGCAGCACGAGGATCTCCAGCAGACTGCGCCCCTCGCAGGAGCGGCGGGTCTTGGGCGCAGTCGCCGGCGCGCAGCGGTCGTACCATGCTGCGAAGTCGCTCTCGGACATCGTCCCGGGCACCAGAGTCCGGCAGGCGATATCGCGGATTTCCCCGTCGGAAACAGGCTGCTTGAGCTTCTTGCGCACCATGGTCCGGTACTCATCGGAGGAAAACACCGGCTTGCGCGTCGAATCCGAAATTTTAAGCACTTCCGGCCCCGGATTGAAGAGCACCGCCTGATCCAGCAGAGACTCCAGAGGCATGGAGATCTCCCCGCCGGAGGAGAGCGGCGAGAGCACCGCCGTGGCGGTAAGCGCATTCACCGAAACCACCGTAACCCATTTGCCGCTGTCACGGAGAAACGCCGCGCAGCCGCTGGAGATCCCGCGGAGCACTCCGATGCGCCGGGAAACCGTCGCGAGGGGGATTTCGCTGCTGCGGACTCCGGTGGCGCGCACCACGGGAGTTTTGGCAAGATAAGGCGGCAGACCCATCCGTATGGAATCGGCAAGAGCTTTTCTCAGCGGAGCCGAATCCGGGATGCCGCGGCCGGAGGCGGCGATCAGAAATTCCGCCTGGGCCGGATGGATCCGGCTGTCATCGTCGCCGCCGAGGTTGTCGAGAAAAAAATCCAGGGAATCCCCGCTGGCGGCCGCGTTTTCCGGGGTCAGACGCTGCAATAATTCAACAAATGCTTCCGGACTGGGATCCTCTGCTCCAATGATCCAGAGGTCGTCGGTGGAAATTTTACTGTACAGGCTCATGGTTGCTCACTTTCCGTATTGACCGTTCCATAATATAAAGCGTGATCCTCCTTAAAGCAAACCCCGGGAGTTTTTTTTTGGAGCTTTTTTTATTTTCCGACTTGAAAAAAACTTCCCCGCGGGATATATTCGTATTATCTCAAATTTCATTGCGCCACAGGGGGGCGGTTTATGCTTTTTAAAAATTTCAGACATTCTGCGACGCGCCTCTGCGTCGCTCTCGCCGCGGCAATGACGACCGCATCATGCGGACTGGTTTCCAACACGCCGGAACTGGAACTCGGGGTCATATTGCCCCTCTCCGGAGAATACGCCCACTACGGCAAAGAAACCCTGCGGGGCATGAATGTCGCCGTGAAAATGCTGAACCGCGAGCGCGTGCCCGCCGGTCTGCCCGAGGTGAAACTGCGGGTCATCGACACCGACAGCATCCCCTACCGGGCGCTGGCCGGGTACAAAAAACTGGTCAATCGCGGCTTCCCGCTGGTGATCGGGCCCGGCCCCACCGATGAAACCAGACTCCTCATCCACGGGGTCAACGACAGCGGGATCCCGCTCCTGATGCCCATAGCCTCCGGAGACAACATCACCGCCCGGGGCAACTCCATATACCGGGTGTGCATCACCGACGGATTTCAGGCCCAGGTGCTGGTGGACTACATGCGCAATGAGCTGGGCATTTCCGAACTGGCGGTCATGATCGACCTCCAGAAAGACGCCAGCTACGGCCGCAATCTCGCCCAGGCGGTTTCCAACAAATTCAAAACCGCGGGAGGGCGGGTGATCATCACCGAGAGCTTCCGGGACGGTGCAAAAAGTTTCACCGACCAGCTCATCCGCGTCATCAGCCGCAATCCTCAGGCGATCTTCATCCCGGCCTCGGCCTCTTCCTCCGCCCGGTTCGTCCGCGAGGCGCGGCTGCTGGGCTATGAAGGCTGGATCGTGGGCAGCGACTCCATGGCGGAGCCGGATTTCCTCAACTATCTGGAAGTGACCTCGGGCAACATACTCTTCACATCCAATTATTCCCCCGATGACGACACCGCGGGCGGCAGAATGCTGCGCGAGGGATTTCAGATGCAGGGGCTCGGTGAACCGGGAGACTGCGAGGCTCTCGGATTTGACTCGATTCTCATCGCCGTGGCGGCGCTTGAGCGCGGCGAAACTTTTGCCGACGGCTGGAAGGATTGCGTCGGGCTCGAGCTGGCCTGCGGACCTCTCTCCTTCAGTTCCGGAAATTCGGTCAACCGGCCGGTCTACCTGAACATCCCGGCCTTTGACGAAGAGAGCGGCAAAATCGTCGTGACCAACGTGCGTTCGCGGCAGAAATAACCTCGAGGAAGCAAACCTATGGACAAACCATCCTCCCGCCTGCCGGTGCGCAGGGTCGAAAACGTCGCTGCCGAAGCGGAATTCGCCGCCGCCGAATGGAGCGCCGCCATGGGCGTCGACATCGCTTCGGCGCGGCCCGAGAGCAGCGATTTCCGTCCGGCGGTCAAAGTGAAGATCGTCCACGACGGGCGGCGCCTCGGCCTGCGATACCGGGTGGAGGACGCCTACATTCAGGCCCGTGCGGCCAAAATGAACGACTCTGTGTGTTTCGACAGCTGCGTCGAATTTTTCGTCCGTCCCGGAGGCGGGACCGGATACATCAACTTCGAGTTTTCCGTCAACGGCACCATGCTCGCCTCCCACATACGGGATCACCGGCGCAGCGCGGCGGGTTTCGCGGATTTCACCATGCTGACCCCGGACGATGTCCGTGAAGTGAAGGTATTCCCGGCCTTCACCGGCCGCATCGACCCCGAGATCGGCGGTCCCGTCACCTGGGAGATGGGAATCTCCCTCCCCGTCGCCATGATATGCGGGATCACCGGAGCGCCCCTTCCCGAGACAGGGTCGGTGTGGTACGGGAATTTTTACAAATGCGCCGACCATTCGTCGCATCCCCACTGGCTCTCCTGGCAGCCGATGCCGGAACTGAATTTTCACGAACCCGCCGCCTTCGGAGAGCTTGTCTTTGAATAATCCGCGGAAAAAACTTCTTGCCGCCGCCGAACTGCTTCTGCTCTTCTGGACAGGCTGCCGGAATGTGACGGAGGTAGCCCCGCCACCCGCGGAAACGGTTTCCGAGCCCGCATACGAGGAGACGGAAGCCGCGGAAACGACCTGCGATGACGAAGAAATTTTTCCCGAAGAGATCTTCGAAGCCGCGGCAACGGAGGAATTCGGAGCCGATCTGCCCGTTCCGCCCGCCGCGTCGGCTCTGGAGGTGAGCTTCCGGACACCGGCCCGAATCGCTCCGGGCGACAGCGTTTCGGCGGAGGCCTCCGTCTTCAATTCCGGGACGGAACACTTCAACGGCGCGGCGGAGTGGGAAATTTTTCACAACGGCAATCTGATCGATCGCTTCGGAGTCATGCTGGAGGCGGCTCCGGAAAAGAAAACCTCCGTATTCATCCCGATACCGGGAGCCGGCATCGGAGTGCTCACGCTGACTGTGGTCGTGCGGGACCGCCGGGGTGCTGCGCTGGCTTCCGGTTCGGCGGATATTGATTGCCGCGACGAGGAGATCTCTCTGCCGCCTCCGGCCGCGGCGACGGTGAGTCAGTCGGTTTTCATACTCTCCGATTCTCCGGAAGATCCGGAAATACCGGCGGAAAACCTTGCCGAGGTGCCCTTCGGCCGCGAACTGGAGCTGATCTACACGGTTGACGGACACGGAGCATCGCTGCCGCCGGGGCGTCTGGAAACCGGAGAATTCCCGGGCGGAAACGCTTATGCGTCGGAATTTCCCGGAGGCTCCGGCATCGCGGTCGTCATACGACGGCTCACGCCGGAATTTCAAGGGTGCTACAGTCTGCCGGAAGCGGTGGTGACCTTCAGCGACGGCACCGGCGCATCCTGTCCGGGGATCACGCTCAGAATCAGCGGACCAGTTTACTGATCGCCTTGAATTCCGGATGTCCGGAGCTTCTCATACAGGCGAAGATCCAGCTTTCGGCGCCGACGGTCCAGACGCCGCGGCTGCGCAGATTTTCCAGAGCCAGAATCCTCTCCCCGTCACGGCGGCTGGCGACGGCGTCGGCGATGCAGACGCACTCCAGGCCGCGGGCGACGGCATCGACCGCGGTCTGAAAAACGCAGACGTGCGCTTCGCATCCGGCAATCACCAGCGTGCGTGCGCCGATTTCCTCAAGATGCCGGACAAAAGCCGCGTCGTCAAAGCATGAAAAACTGGTTTTGGCGATCGTCCGGGTGTCGGCGGGCAGCAGTTCCCGGAGTTCCGGCACCGTGCCGCCGAGACCCTGCGGATATTGCTCGCTCACCAGCACCGGCACGCCGAGCAGCGGACAGGCCTTCAGCAGGAGCTGCTGCCGGGCGATGGTCTCGGGAGCACGGGACATGGCGGGCACCAGGCGCTCCTGCATGTCGATGAGAAGAAAAACGGGGTATTGAATTTTCATGATCTGCGCCTTCGGCTTTCTGAATCTGTTTTTATCGGCAGTGCCGTTTTTATTGAAAAATATAGCTTATAAAACGCTGATTTTCCAATTTTCCGCTTGACTTTTTTTAAAAATGTGTCAAATTGTCACAGTGCGGGACTTCGACGGTACTGCCCGGAGGAGCCGTTTTTGGATTTCGGCGTGATTGCAAAAAAAACCGAATCGGGTGATTTGAGCGTGCCCGCCCGCAGGGCAGCCATCGGAAATGCTCCCGGTTCGACGCCGAACGGCATGACGGGATTTTCGGAAGCACCGTCGCTTCGGGCATGTTGCCGCCGGCAAAAAAACGGCGGCGGAAGCAATCGGGGATTCATACGATGAAAAAACAAAGTTTTCTGGACCGTTTCATTGAGCGGGTGGACGCCATCGACGCCAACAGCCTGCAGGCCTACATCCTGCATCTGTCCCGGGAAAAAGGGTTTTTTGAAACCGTGCTGAACGCCGTGCGCGAAGGCATCCTGGTGATCGACCGGCATCTGCGGATCCAATATCACAACCAGGCGGCGGCCGAACTGCTGGCCCTGCCCGAGGACCTGAGCAGAGTCAGGCTCTCGCAGCTTTTGCCGGGGATCGACTGGCGGCGGGTGCTGCAGCTTGACGCCGACGAATGGGTGCGCCTCTCCAGGCAGGAGGTGGAAATCACCTATCCGGAGCACCGCATCCTGCAATTTTATCTGATCCCGTCGGCGGAAGCCAAAGGTTTCGCCACCGTCATACTCCGGGACGTGACCGAGAGCCACAACCGCTCCCGGGAAGAGGTGGAGAGCGCCCGCAGCGAAACCGTCGAAATGCTGGCCGCCGGAGTGGCCCACGAGATCGGAAATCCCCTGAACAGTTTGTCCCTGAATCTGCAGCTTCTGAAAAGACAGATGGCGGATTCCGACGAAGAAATCGATCGGGAGGACTGCATGGGAATGCTGGACATCTGTTCCGCCGAAGTGGAGCGGCTGGATCACATCATCCGGCAGTTTCTCCAGGCCTTTCGCGGGGGGGAATTTTCCAATGTGCCGGTGGACCTCAGGGAGCTCCTCCGCGAAACCCTGCAATTCATGCGCCGGGAATTCGATGACCGCAACATCCGGATCACCGCCGAATTTCCGGAAGTCCTGCCCGGCATCAACGGTGATCCGGTCCGGCTCAAGCAGGCTTTTTTCAATATTCTGCGCAACGCCATGCAGGCGATGCCATCCGGGGGCCGTATGCAGATACGCGCCTGGTATGACGAACATGTGATAAGAATTGAATTCGCCGATTCCGGATCCGGCATCATGCCCGACCGGATGACCCGCATTTTCGATCCGTTCAAGACATTCCGCCCCGGCGGTTCCGGCATCGGCATGATGATCATCGAACGGGTGCTCCGCAGTCACGGAGCGAGGGTCGAACTCCAGAGCATCCCGGGCAAAGGCACCGCCCTGATTCTGGTGTTTCCGCGCTCCGGAGACCGGGTCCGGCTGCTCACCGGCGGCGAAAATTCGGACAACCGTCCGGAACAATGAGGAGAAGTTTCAACCATGGTCAGCAATCTGCCGAAAAATCTGCCGAATCTGCTCATCGTCGATGATGAGCGCACCACCCGCGAAGCGCTCATGCGTTTTCTGCGCAAGCACTTCAATGTCACCGGCGCCGAAGACGGCACCGTGGCCGTAAATCTGCTGAAAAGCAATCCCTGCGACATCGTGCTCACCGATCTGCGCATGCCCGGCGCCGACGGCATGCAGGTGCTGCAGTACGCCATGAGTCTGCCGAAACCGCCGGTGGTGCTGGTCTTTTCCGCCTACGGAGGCGTCAGCGAGGCCGTGGCCGCGGTAAAAGCCGGCGCCTTCGACTTTGTGGTCAAACCGGTCAAACTGGACGACCTGGAGGTGAAGCTCAATATGGCGCTCGCCGCACGCCGTTCCCGCGAGGCGTCCGAATCCGCCGATGCCGCCGCCCTCTCCTCCGGTCCGGCGCCGAAAAGCCGCCCGGAAACCGACGGCGGGCAGGTTATCGGCGCCTCGCCGGCCATGAGGGAATTGCTTGCCGCCATCGAAACCGCGGCGCCGACCCGGGCCACCGTACTGCTCACCGGAGAGAGCGGCACCGGCAAAGAGGTGGCCGCCCGCATGATTCATGAGAAAAGCGGCCGGCGCGGACGCTTCGTGCCCGTCCATTGCGCGGCTCTCGCGGAAACTCTGCTGGAAAGCGAGCTCTTCGGCCATGAAAAGGGAGCGTTCACCGGCGCGGTGGAAACCCGCAAGGGCCGTTTCGAAATCGCCGCCGACGGCACGCTTTTTCTGGATGAAATCGGCGAAATATCGCCGGCCACGCAGGTCAAACTCCTCCGGGTGCTGGAAACCCGGGTTTTTGAACGGGTCGGCGGCACCGAGGAGCTCCGTTCCACCGCCCGGATCGTGGCGGCCACCAACAAGGATCTGGCCCGTATGACCGCCGAAGGGACTTTCCGCGAGGATCTCTTTTACCGGCTGAACGTCATAAACCTCAGGATGCCGCCGCTCCGGGAACGGACCGGAGACATACCGCTCCTGGCGGAGGCTTTTCTCCAGGAGTTTGCCGAGGAGGACGGCCGGACCATCACCGGTTTTACCCCCGAAGCCATGGCCGCCATGTGCGCCTATTCCTGGCCGGGCAACGTGCGGGAACTCCGCAATACGGTGGAGCGCATGGCCGTATTCGCCTCCGGCGATCTCATCGGGATCGACGATCTGCCGGAGCAGATACGCACTCCCGGCGCCGCGTTCGCCGGGGAAAACGCGGCCTCGTCCCTGGACCTGGGCAATAATGAACGGAAGCTGATCGAGCGCGCCCTGGCCGAGTGCGGAAACAACCGCACCAAGGCGGCGGAGAAACTCGGCATAAGCCGCCGCACCCTGCACCGCAAAATCAGAGAATTCAATCTCTGAGGAGATCGCCTCGCCTCACGACAGCTCCTCCGCGAAGTCGTCGGCTTCGCGGAGGTCTTATTGCAGGACGCACCGCCCGCCGGATCACTGTTTGGGCGTATTGGACACCGAGCTTTGGCCCGCGGCCATGCTGGCGCGGATCTCCTGCCACTGGGCTCTGGAAACCGAGGACTTGTGGGAACGTCCCGGAGCTTCGGCGGAGATGAAAAGCGCCCCCGAAATATCCGACGGCATCTGCCAGGCGCCGCGGCTGTCCAGCGAAACGGTGCCGACACGGGGCCCGTCGGGGGAACAGTTGCGCTTGTACTGACTGGCAAAGAAGCGCTTCATGAAGATCTTGAGCACCTCCTCGATCCGCTCCCTGGAGAAATTGTACTCCTTGAACGCCTGTTCGGCCAGATAGCGCATTTTCTCCGGAGACGCGCCGTAGCGCAGGAAATGGTAGATGAAGAAATCGTGGAGCTCGTAGGGCCCGATGCGGTCCTCGGTGCTCTGGGCTTTCACGCCCCCCTCCTCCGGCAGGAGTTCCGGCGACGGCGGGGTCTCGATGATGGAGAGGAGCACCGCTTTCAGTTCGTCGGACTCTGTCCCGGCAAAATAAGCCAGGATCTCGGGGATCAGGGTCTTGGGCACGCAGCAGTTGACATTGTACATGGACATGTGGTCGGCATTGAACGTGCACCACCCCAGCGCGATCTCGGAAAGATCTCCGGTCCCCACCAGCAGGCCCTCGTACCGGTTGGCCAGGTTCATCAAGATGGAGGTCCGCTGGCGCGCCTGGACGTTTTCAAAGGTCACGTCGCGGAGTTGCGGATCCTGCCCGATGTCCTGAAACATCCTGCCGCTGCTCTCCTTGATATCCACCTCCATGAGTTCCACGCCCAGCAGAGTGCAAAGCTTCTTGGTGTTTTCGTAGGTCGCGGGAGTGGTGCCGAATCCCGGCATGGTCACCGCCAGCACGTCGGAGACCGGACGTCCCAGGATGTAAAGAGCCTGGATGCTGACCACCAGCGCCAGCGTCGAATCCAATCCGCCGGAGACGCCGACGACCAGTTTTTTTGCCCCGACATGTTCAGTCCGCCGGGCCAGGGCGCTGGCCTGGATCAGCAGCACCTCGCCGCAATTGTTCGCCAGCTGCTTCTCATCCTCGGGGATAAACGGCGTGGGAGAAATTTTGGCGTAGCGCAGATCCGGAGAACTCAGGGGCGTCTGAAGGACAATATTCCGATAATCGTCCGAAACGACGTTCTCAAAAAGCCCGTCGGTCCGGCGCAGGGAATTGAGCTTCTCCACATCGACGTCGGCGCAGATCATGGAATTCCCGCGCATGAAGCGGGCATTTTCCTCCAGGATGCGGCCGTTTTCCGCGATGATGGCGTGGCCGCCGTTGACCGCCGAAGTGGTGGATTCGCCCCATCCGCAGGCGCTGTAAACGTAACAGGCGAAGCACCTGGCGCTCTGGCTGGCCAGCATGTTGAGCCGGAAATTCCCCTTGCCGACCACTTCCGCGCTGGCGGAGAGGTTGAAGATCATTCTCGCTCCGGCCTCGGCCAGCATCGAGGACGGCGGACGCGGCACCCAGAAGTCCTCGCCGATCTCGACGGCGAACTTGAAATCGCCGCCCGCGGCGAAAAGCAGATCGGTTCCGAAAGGCACCGGTTCGTCCACGCCGTTGATTTTGACGAAGGCGTCGTGAATATTGACGCCGCTGGAGAAACACCTCGAACCGTATCCTTCACGGGACTGGGAAAGCACCCCCTTGGGGACGATCCCCGCGATTTTGCCGTTCTGCAGGATGCAGGCGCAGTTGTAAAGGGCGTCATGGTAGCTGATGGGCATGCCGACCACCACGATCTGATTTTTTTCAGGGGCGGCGGCGATCTTCAGCAGGGCTCTCTCGCTCCATTCGGTGAGCCGGGTCTGCCAGAAAAGATCCCCGCAGCTGGCGCCGGTCACCGAAAGCTCGGGAAACACCACCGCGGCCACGCTTTTGCGGGCGGCGTCCTTGATCAACTCGATGATCCGGTCGGTGTTGAAAGACACATCAGCGGTCCGGAGCTCCGGAACGGCAGCGGCGACTCTGAAAAAACCAAACATTTGCACCTCCTTGATGTGGAAACATTAGATGGAATATAACATGGTATTTTCCTGAAAGCAAGCGTTTTTTTTAAAAAATTCCCATTTTTCCGTATCCGTCCCGCCGCCTCTCCCCGTTTTCGGCATCGACGGCTGTTTCGGGCCTCCCCTCCCGCGCAGCTCCGGATCAGATGCCGGAGAGCTTGGCTTTTATGCCGTCGGCGATCTCCCTGCGCGCGGCATCGTCGCAGACCAGCTGCCGCCAGTTCCAGTGAAAATTGTCGTCAACGCCTCTCGGCACCACATGCAGATGGGCGTGACCGACCACCTGACCGGCGCAGGCGCCGTCGGCCAGATGAAGATTGAATCCCTCGTATTTGTCGCTGAAGCGTTTGAGCGCGACGCCGATGCGCGCTCCCGTGTGCATCATGCGCCCGCAGACCGCTTCGGGCACGGCGGCGATGCTGGAATAGTGCTCCCGGGGAATGACCAGGGTATGACCGAAGTTGATGGGGCCGGCGTCGAGAAACGCGAACACCAGTTCATCCTCGTAGATGACGGCGCCGGGGATCTCTCCGGAAATGATGCGGCAGAAAATGCACTTGTCCATGATTTCTTCTCCTTTTTTTGCTAAAGTTTATTCACCAGCATGGCGGCAAGCTCCGGGTTGAAGGCCCTCTGGGCATGACACACGGCCAGCGCCAAAGCGTCGGTGGCGTCCAGGGGGATAAGCGAGGACTCGATGCCGAAGGTGGCGGACATCATCATCGCCACCTGCTC
>JAZMZH010000104.1:0-4372 GCA_045585875.1 Victivallaceae bacterium
CGGAGTGGCGGGCTGGTCCATGGCCGCCGGTCAGCGTCAGGGGGACCTGTGGTTCGGCAATCTGGGGACGGGGGACGAGATCGCCGGGATCGCGGACTTCGACAACGACGGCACCGACGACATCCTGATCCGGAACACGGCCACCGAGACCCTGACCGCGTGGCTGGTGCAGGCGGGTTCCGTGACCGGCACCCTGGCCATCGCGTAAAATCGCGGCGATCCGACAAAAACCGGAGGCGGAGCGTCGCTCTCAGCGCCGTGTGCTGACAGCCGACGGCATAAGACCGCGCACAGCTCCTGCGATATGGCCCCTCTGCTCCGGCGGAGACGGATCGCCCCTGCCTCTCCGAGACGGCGCAACTCTCTCCGTACCCATCCGTACTGCACACTGCATCCTCACGGCTGCGCGGGAGAAAAATATCCGTAAATTTTTCGTGGGCCGGAATTTCCCGGGTATTATTCGACTCCGGTGCGGAATTTCAGGGCCATGGCGATGGTTGCCGCATCGGCGTAGCCGGGGTCGGCTCCGGCGGGCAGTCCCCGGGCCGGTATGGAGATCCGCCGGACCTTGCCGCCGCAGAGCTCGCCCAGATAATTGGCGGTGGCCCGGCCCTCCACATCGCCGGAGAGCATGATGATCAGCTCGTTGACGCCTCCGGCATCCAGTCTTTTCAGCAGGGATTCGATATTGAGCTCTCCGGCGCCCCGGCCGTCGAGAGGCGACAGTTTCCCTCCGAGGACATGATAAAGGCCGTGGTAGGTGCCGGATTTTTCCACGGCCGGGATGCGGGTGAAGTCCTCAACCACGCAGACGAGACCGGCGTCCCGGGTGGGGTCGGCGCAGATCGCGCACTTCTCTCCGGCGCGGGAGATATTGCCGCACTCCGGACACCGGCCGGTGGTTTGGCGCAGATTTCCGATCAGCGTCCCGAGGGCGGTCAGGTCGTCCTCTTCCCAGCCGATGAATTCCAGAGCCATCCGTTCCGCGGCGCGGCGTCCCACTCCGGGGAGCCGGCGCAAAACGTTCATCAGTTCGTCGATATGTTCCGGATAACGGTACATGCCGCTCAAAGAAGTCCGTTGAGGTCGATGCCGCCGGCGGCTTCCTTCATGCCTTCGGCGGCGGCGTTTTTCGCGCACAGGAGGGCGTTGTTGGCGGCCTGGAGGGTCAATTCGGCCAGTTTGGCCGGGTCGTCGAACGGAGCATTTGCGCCGAAGCTGACGGCGCAGATGCGGAAATCTCCCGAAACCACCACTTTTACCGCGTCGCCGCCGCTGGCGGCGGAATACTCGTTTCGGGCCATTTCCTCCCGGAACGCCTTGATATTCTTCTGAATTTCTCCGGCCCGTTTGGCCAGATTCATCATTTGCCCGAGATTTTCAAACATCGAATCCTCCTGAATTCAATTCGCTGACTGCAATACTTTTACTCTATGATGTCGGCGACGTCCCCGCCGAAAAGTTCCAGAGCCGCCTGCACCATGGGGGCCCGGCGGGCCGCCTCCACCGCCTCCGGATCGCCCATCAGCGAACGGTTGCGGAAGATGTCCTCCCCGACCTCTTCCCGGACCGGTTCGGACAACGGCGCATCTCCGCAGCCGGGACCGGCCGCGGGACCGGCGTCCGGAAGCGCGTCCCCGAAATCCTCCGTCCCCGGGGCATCCTCTTCGCCGCCGGGAGCGTTTTCCGCCGCGGAGATGTCCTCGTCGCGGTGGGGTATGATCTCCGCCTCGGCTTCGGTGACGGGTTCGGCGGGAATGACCTCCGGGGCGTTTGCTTCCGCCGGTTCGGGTTCGGGCGTGAGCTTGACCATGGTCTGCCAGTCGCCGGTGAGCTCCTGGATCAGCCGCTGCATGACTTCGAGTTTTCCGCCCAGCGTCCGGCGCTCCAGGGGATTGGAAACATGCAGCGTCAGGATGCCGTCCCGCAGCCCGACGACCTCGGTCCGCCGCCACATGCCGAGGGTCTCGCCGTCCTCGAGGGAACGGCTCTCCGCCTCGGAAAGCATGCGCTGAAAGAGCGTACTGCCCAGACTGGCGGCGTTATGCCCGATCGCGGGAGGCTCTTCGGAGGGCGGAATTTTTTCGGAGTCCGGCGCACTTTCCGCCGCGGGGATTTCATCGGAAGCTCCGGTTTTTTCGGGAGCCGCCGCGGGGGCCGGGGCTTTTTCCGGAACCGGAGCCTTTTCCGGGGCCGGGGCCGGGACTTTGACCGGGGCCGGAACGACCGGGCGGGCGGCCAGGGAGGGAGCGCGATCCAGAAATTCAATCTCGCCCGCGGCCCGAAGCTGATTCAGACGGGCGAGAATGTCGGAAGCGCTGACGCCGTGGATCTCCCGCATGGCGCGGATAAAAAGCATTTCCAGAAAGACCGGCTTGTTGATGGCGTCTCTGAGCGCGCGTCCGGCGGGGGAGAGGATGTCGATGAGTTTATCCACCTTTTCCGGATCGCATCCGGCGGCGAGGGCGCGGGCGCGGCGGATGGTGTCGGCGTCGGCCTCGGTGAGTTCGGAGGGATCGGCCACGATGTTGGAGAGTTCGACGCAGCGCAGAAATTCCAGCAGATCCTCCAGGAGGGTTTCGAGGTTTCTGCCGGAGCGGACGCATTCGCCGGTGCATCGCAGCACGGTCTCCCGGTCGTCGGCCAGCATGGCGGCGGCCAGACGCTCCAGATCCTCGCCCCGGGTCAGTCCGAAGAGGGACAGCACCTCCTTTTCGTCGATTTCGCCGTCGCCGTCGGAGGAGAAAAACGCGATCATCTGATCCAGCAGGGACTGGGCGTCCCGCATCCCGCCCTGGGCGGCCCGGGCGATGGCGGCCAGAGCGGAGGAGGAAATCTTCACCTTTTCGGCTTCGGCGATAAGCTTCAGCCGCTCGTAGATCAGCTTGGCGGGGATGGGGGTGAGGTCGAAACGCTGGCACCGGGAGACGATGGTGGGGAGCACCTGATGGGCCTCGGTGGTGGCAAAGATGAACTTGACGTGCGCGGGAGGCTCCTCCACGGTCTTCAGGAGAGCGTTCCAGGCGGCGCGGGAGAGCATGTGGACTTCGTCGATGATGTAGACCTTGTACCGGGCGGCCACCGGCATGTGGCGGACCTCCTCGGCCAGTTCGCGCATGCTGTCGGCGGAGTTGCGGCTGGCGGCGTCGATTTCGATGACGTCGAGACAGCGGTCGGCGGCGATGGCCCGGCAGAATTCGCACCGGCAGCATGGTTCGCCGTCGGTATTGTCGACGCAGTTCAGGGCCTTGGCGAAGATTCTCGCGGTGGTGGTTTTGCCGACGCCCCGGGGGCCGACCAGCAGATAGGCGTGGGCGATGCGTCCCAGGCGGATGGCGTTTTTCATGGTGCGGGCCACATGCTCCTGACCGACCAGTTCCGAAAATTTTCCGGGACGCCATTTGCGGGCTATGACCTGATAATCTCCCATGATCCGTCTATTCCAGAGTTACGTTTTCAAAAACAGTGTTGAGACTGCCCAGATCGCCTTTGATGCGCTTCGGGGCGCGCGACGCGGGGTCGAGGGCATTGCGCTGGAGTTCGAATATTTTCCCGAGGCCCTGTTCGGCCAGATCGAGCATGGAATTCAGCTCCCGGCGGGAAAAATTGCGGTGTTCCGCGGTGCCCTGGAGCTCGATCATCTTGCCGGACTCGGTCATGACCACATTCATATCGACCTCGGCCGAGGAATCCTCCTCGTAATTCAGATCCAGCATGGTTTGTCCGTTGTTCATGCCGACGCTGACCGCGGCCACAAGTTCCTTCATGGGATTCACGTCGCCGGTGATGTGCTTCACCCGGCCGGAACGCATGGCGATGGCCAGGGCCAGGGCGGCTCCGGTGATGGAGGCGCAGCGGGTGCCGCCGTCGGCGTCGATGACGTCGCAGTCGACGGTGACGGTGTATCCGTCGAGGAGGGAGAGATCCATCACCGCCCGGAGGCTGCGCCCGATGAGACGCTGAATCTCCACGGTGCGGCCGCCCTGTTTGCCCGCGGAGGCTTCCCGCCCGAAGCGCTCGCCGGTGGCGCCGGGCAGCATGCCGTATTCGGCGGTCAGCCACCCGCCGGCGACTTTCTGAGCGCGCATCCACGGCGGGACCTTGTGCTCAAGGGTGACGGAACAGACGACCCGGGTGCCGCCGATCTCGACCAGCACCGAAGCCAGAGGGTGCTTCTGGAAATGCGTGGAAAATTTGATGCGGCGCAGCTGACCGGCTTCCCTGCCGTCGCCGCGCTTCAAGTCATCGGGCATGAGTCAAAATCCTTTCGCTATACCGGAGTTCGGGATCGGCGTTAAAAAAAAGTCCGTCGCCGGGCCGGAAGCAGCCGGGCACCTGCTTTCTGACGTAGAGCTGCTTGGTTCCCCACCTG
>JAZMZH010000105.1:0-25985 GCA_045585875.1 Victivallaceae bacterium
ACGACGACCGTGAATTCCGGCGGAGTCGCAGAGGTGGGCTGGGGCGGCACCGCCGACGTCACCACCGTGAATTCCGGCGGAGCCATGGCGGTGTATTCCTCCGGTGCCGCCGACTCGACCGTCGTGAACGGGGACGGGATATTGAATGTATACAGCGGGGGCGTCGCCGACTCGACGACCGTGAATGAGGGCGGAAACGTGAGTGTGTTTATGAGCGGCACCGCCAACGACACTGTCGTGGACGCCGGAGGGTACATGGAAGTATTCGACGCCGGTATTGCCAACAGGACCACGGTGAATGGAGAATTTAAGGTGGACAGCAATGGCGTCGCCAACGGGACCACGGTGAATTCCGGCGCTCTCATGAACGTGCTGGACAGCGGCATCGTCAATTCCACCGTCGTAAACTTCGAGGGCGCCGTGTGGGTGGCCTGCGACGGCATTGCCGAATCGACTGCCGTAAACGACGGCGGAAACCTGTGGGTGTATTCTTCCGGAAGCGCCGCAGACACCGTTGTGAACTCCAACGGATGCATGAGAGTGCTCCTCAACGGCGTCGCCGACTCCACCACCGTGAACAACGGCGGAATCATGAATGTGTACGCGCTGGGCGTCGCCGACTCGACGACCGTGAATGAGGGCGGAACCATGAATGTGTATTCCTCCGGCAGGGCCGACTCCACCACCGTGAACAACGGCGGAATCATGATAGTGTATTCCTCCGGCAGGGCCAACTTCACCACCGTGAACGACGGCGGGATCATGAATGTGTCATCCGCCGGTTTCGCCAGTTCCGCCATTGTGAATGCCGGCGCTGTCATGAACGTGCTGGACAGCGGCATCGTCAATTCCATCGTCGTAAACTTCGAGGGCGCCGTGTGGGTGGCCTGCGACGGCATTGCCGAATCGACTGCCGTAAACGGCGGCGGAAAACTGTGGGTGTTTTCTTCCGGAAGCGCCGCAGATGCCGTTGTGAACTCCGACGGATGCATGAGAGTGCTCCTCAGCGGCGTCGCCGACTCCACCACCGTGAACAACGGCGGAATCATGAATGTGTACGCGCTGGGCGCCGCCGACTCGACGACCGTGAATGGGGGCGGAATCATGAATGTGTTTTCCACCGGCACCGCCGACAACACAATCGTGCATTCTCTCGGAGAGATGAATGTGTATTCCAACGGCAGGGCCGACTCTACCACCGTGAACAACGGCGGAATCATGAATGTGTCTTCCTCCGGCAGGGCCAACTTCACCACCGTGAACGACGGCGGGATCATGAATGTGTCATCCGCCGGTTTCGCCAGTTCCGCCATTGTGAATGCCGGCGGGAATATGACGGTGCGGCAGAGCGGAGCGGTTTATGATATGGATCTGTTCGGCGGACTGATCCTCAACGGGTTTGCTTATGACGTTCGCGTGAGTTCCGGCGGAATCCTTGAGGCGGGAGGATTCTCCGAGGCCGATAGCATGACCGTCGGACACGGCGGCTCCATGACCGTTTCATCCGCGGGGACCGCGACGGCAACCATGATCCAAAGCGGCGGTTCCGTAACGGTTGTCGCCTGCGGAGAGGCGATCTGCACCATGGTCGCATCGGGCGGCGTCCTGGAGGTGGACTCCCTGGCGCTGCTGAACGGGGATCAGTGGTGCGGCGGCACGGTCAGGGTTTTCGGCGACTGCACCATTGACATGAACAATGACAATCTCATACTGGACATCTCCGAACGCAGCGGCGACGACGGGGCCATATTCACCGAGAAGTTCGCCTCCGTTTTCACCAACGCGGATTACATGCTGAATTTCGCCGAAAACGGGCAGACGACGGGGACCTTTCTGCTGGCGAATGACGGCGCCGGGTTTGATTCCCTCATCACCCTGATCTTCGGCGATGGGAACGACTGGACGGATACTCATAAGAAGCTGGCTCTGAATCAGACCCGGATCTACAACCGGCGGAGTTTCACCGTTTCGCTGGATGACGGCGACGCTCTCGTCGTCACCGTGGACGACGCTTCCGGCCCGGCCGCCCGCTGCGATTTCAACGAAGACGGCAGGAGCGACATCGTCATCCCCGATGCGGCCGCCAACACCGTCAGCGTGAGGATGCAGAACGATGCCGGAAACTGGTACACGGTCGATTTCGGCGGCATGGAGTCCGAATGGGAGCTTCTCGGAACCGGTTACTTCGACGCGGACAACGCGCAGGACATCGCCTGGCACAACACCGTCACCGGCGGCGTGCTGCTCTGGCTGACCGACGGGGAAAACCGGGTGGACGAGACCGCTTCCGGCGCGACACCCGACTGGCGTTTCCTCGGGCTCGGCGACGTGAACGGCGACGGCCGGACCAATCTGCTGTGGCTGAGCGACACCGGCACGGTGCTGGGCTGGCGCAGCGGCCTGACCGGATGCAGCGGAATTCCGGGAGACAGCAACGAAGACATCGTCCTCGGCGGCATCAACCCCGATGAATGGACTTTTCAGGCGACCGGGGACTTCAACGGCGACGGCAAGGACGACATTCTGTGGCGGCACAACGAAACCGGAGCGGTCGGCTACTGGGACAGCCGTTACTGGGACGACTGCGAAGCGCTGTGGTATGAACTCGGCGGAGCGGGAGACGACTGGTCGATTCTCGGCGCGGGCGACTTCAGCGGCGACGGCCTCATGGAAGTGCTCTGGAAGAACGATTCCGGCCTGGTCGGCGTCTGGGATCTCGCGAGCGGCACGGCGGAGTGGAAGTCTCTCGGCGACACCGGCGCTCTCGACGGGTACGAGTTTTCCGCCGTCGGCGACTACAACGGCGACGGGACCGAGGACGTCCTGTGGCGCGGCGCCTCCGATTACAAGGCGTGGATCGTCAACGACAACAGCGTAACCTCCGTCATGACCATTTCCATCGCATAACAGCAGCCGTTCTCCCCTGCCTTTCCCGGGCGGAGGAGAACTCTGTTCGGAGAAATGAATCGTATGAAAATCTACCTCGGCAGCCGCGAGTTGCGTCCGGAAGGATTCAAAACATTGGACATCTCCCCGGAGCATCATCCGGATATTGTGGCGGACATCACCCACATGCCGCAGATCGCGGATGATTCCTGTTCGGAGGTGGCCGCGAGCCACGTGCTGGAACACCTCGCATGGCCGGATTCTTTCGCAGCGCTGGCGGAAATGGCGCGGATTCTGCGCTGCGGCGGAATCCTGCGTCTGGCGGTGCCGGATCTGCGCCTGCTGGCGGAAATGCTCTGCCGCGGCGAAAATCCCTTTTTCTGCGTCGGGATGGCATACGGAAGCGGGGGAAACAAGAAAATTGATTGCCACCATTTCGGATTTACCGCGGATATGCTGCTGGATATTTTAACGAGTCTGGGTTTTGACGACTTCGACTGGTGGAACAGCACTCTGCCCGAAGGCGCCAACGGCTGGAGCCGCAGCGGAGAGGAATGCATCGCCATTTCCCTGAATGTCAAAGCGGTGAAAAAGCAAAATCCGATCCTGCCAGTCGCACTGATCCATGAGAAATTGGCGGAATTCCCCATGCGGGAATATCACGCGGTACTGGCGGATCTGCTCAAAACGATGCCGCCGCGTGCGGCGATCGATTCGGTGAAACTCTATCAGCGGCTCCATTTCAAACTGATCGAGGCTGAACAGCGCATTGCCTATCTGGAGAATGAACTGAAACGATTTCAGACGGCCGGAAGCGGCGAGGCACACGGATGAAGCGCTCCGAATGCAGAAACAACACCTTCGGTTTTCGACTGAAACGAAAACTGAGCGAACACTTTACTGCCGATCCGACAGGATGGTCGTTCATGAAATACACCTGCAAGTGGTTCAGAAAAAAAATATCGCAGAAGGCGAAACACAGAGAATATAAAAAGATCAATCTTGCATCGGCCGATCCCGAAACCGTCCAGATGGCGGTCTGCATCAGCGGAGGACTGGGCGATCATATCATCCATGCCAGGGTCTTGAGAGATCTGGCGAAATCCGTCGGACGGGTGACATACATCATCTTCGCCCCCGATCCCGACATGGTCGGCTGGATCATGGGAGAAATGCCGGAATTCCGCGCGGCGTATCCGGAATTCCTCGCAGCATCGGATGCGCTGAACTACGACTGCCTGCTGTATTTGAACACCTTCGCCGTCTTTAACGAAGAACACATCAATTACTTGAAAATTCAGAAATTGGCGCCGAGGCTGCTGAAAATTATCGGCTGCGCGATCAAAAAACGCCATCCCTGGAATATTTTCATCGACAATCATCCGGTGCTGGACGGGGCGTTTGCCCGACAGCTCACGGCGATCGGCGGCTGCCGTTATGATTTTCTTCACTCCTGCCTCGGGCTGCCGCCGCCGGATATGCGTTACAGTCTGCCGCTGGATGAAAGCGTGGCCCGGGAGATACAAACCGAATTCCCGACGTATGTCACGATCAACACCGGATTCGACGCCCTGTTCGTCATCGCCACCAGATTGGCCGTCAAGTGCTATCCCACGGAACATTGGACGGAATTGGTTCGACTCCTGAAATCGGCGTTTCCGAAATTGGGCGTCATTCAGATCGGCGGCGGCAACAGCGTCCGGATCCCGGGATGCGACCGCAATCTGCAGAATCAGACCACGCTGACGGAGTCCGCCGGCATTTTGCGGCGTTCCCTGCTGCATATCGACATCGAGGGCGGACTGGTGCACGTCTGCTCCGCGATCGGCACCCAATGCGCGGTTCTGTTCGGTCCCACTTCCCGCCGCTATTTTTCCTACCCCGGAAACCTGGGGATCCATGCGGGGGAGTGCCATGACTGCTGGTGGGCGACGGAACGCTGGATGGAGGTCTGCCCCCGGGGCAACCCCCGCAACGAGTGCATGCATGCCCTTACGCCCCGGATGGTGTTCGAGCAGATTTCGCCGCTCCTGCGGGAATACGGAGCCGGATCATGACGCATGATTATCCGGCGCTTTTCGCCGTTCTGCTGGCCAGGGATCTGAAGGCAAAATACAAAAACACTTTTCTCGGTTATCTGTGGAGCATCCTGATGCCGATGCTTCAGAGCCTGATCTTTTTCGTAGTATTCAGTGTTTTTCTGCGTTTTGAGATCGCGGACTACTTTCTCTTCCTCTCCGTCGGCTTCGTGGTGTGGCAGTTTTTTTTTAATTCCCTGAGCTGCGCGGCCAATTCGCTTGTCGGAAACGCCAATCTTGTCAAAAAGACCATGGTCTCCCGTGAAATTTTCGTCGCCACCGCGGTGGGCGCGGAGCTGGTGCATCTGCTGGCCTCCCTGCCTGTCCTGACGGCGATGACGCTGATCTGCCGGAGAAGCATCCCGCCGAACACCCTTTACGTTCTGCCCGCCGCGCTGGCGGCAGCGGCGATGCTGGCTTACGGACTCGGGCTCATGCTGGCCGCAGGAAACGCGTATTTCAGAGATTTGGAGAGGATCATGCAGGTGCTGCTGCAGGCATGGTTTTACTGCACTCCGGTATTCTACGGCATCGCCCAACTGCCGGAAAACTGTCGTTTCCTTCTGAAATTCAATCCGATGTTTTATCCGGTGGCGCTCTTCCGCAACTGTTTTTACGCACGGGAATCGTGCGGAACTCTCATCGCGGTCGCGCTGGCCGTCGGCGCGCTGGTCTGGGCCGTCGGGAGCATGGTGTTCCGCAGATTTTCCGGCAACGTCGCGGAGTGGATGTGATGCAGCCTCTGGTCGAAGTGACGAATCTGCGCAAGGTTTTCTCCCGGACGAAATCCGAGTGCGGCTTGAAAGATGTTCTGCTGCACAGCATTTCCCATCTGAAAAACCGGATGGCCAGCCGGGAGTTCGCGGCGCTCGACGGTGTTTCGTTCCTGCTGAATCCCGGAGAATCGCTGGCGGTGCTCGGCCGGAACGGAGCGGGAAAAAGCACCCTGCTCTCCCTGCTGGCCGGAATCATCAAACCCACCGGCGGCACGGTGAATGTCCGCGGGCGCATCGGTCTGATGCTGGAATTGGGATCGGGATTCTGCCACGACCTCTCCGACCGGGAAAACATCATGCTCAACGGGTTGCTGCTGGGCGCGACCAAAAGCGAATTGAAAGTCGTGCAGGAGGAGATCATCGAATTTTCCGGGGTGGGAGATTTCATCGACGAACCGCTGCGCAGTTATTCCACCGGGATGCAGACCCGGCTGGGATTCGCCATCGCGGTGCACATGCGCCCGGATCTGCTGCTCATCGACGAGGTGCTGGCGGTGGGCGACAGCGAGTTCCGGCGCAAATGTCTTGCCCGGATGAATCGGATGAGGGATCACGGCGTGGGAACGATTCTGGTGACACATTCCCTGGAAGACGCGGAGGCGTTTTGCGGGCGGGGAATTTATCTTGAACACGGGAAAATTCTCTTTTCCGGCCCGGTCGGGGAGGTCACGGATGCGATCAGAAAACATCAGTGCGAATACTGAGGAAGGGATTTTTTCTCCGCTCGCCCCGCAGGGAGCCGAAATGCGGCAAACCGGCGCCGTGCATCCTCACGCCGTCCTGCGCCGCATTTCTCCGGGGTGAGTTCACTCCCGTGCGGCGAGACGGAGGGCGGTGCGCACCCATTCCCGGCGGCTTCCGGCGTCATCGCCGTTTCGGGAGACGTTTTCAAGGGAGACGACCCCATCGAACCCGATCTCCCGGAGCGCCGCGGCGAAATCCGTCCAGTCGATCACCCCGGCGCCGGGTCGGCTGTGGGAATCCGTCGTGCCGTCGTTGTCATGGACATGGAGCGTCGCGAGCATATCGTGCCCCAGCATCCGGACGGCTGCGCCGGGAGAGATGCCGAACATGGTGCAGTGTCCGGTGTCGAGACAGATCTTCAAATTGGGACGGCCGAGCTCCCGGACGAATCCGAGACAGGCCTCCGGCGTGGAGAGACACAGTTCTTTGAAGGGCATGTTTTCCAAACAGATCACCACATGACAGGCCGAGGCGATGTCGCAGAGACTTGCCGCATACTCCATATTGGCGCCGCGGACGGCGGCGGGATCTTCGGGACGGGAAGTTTCCCAGTTCATGAGGGGATGGATGACGAAATGCCGGCAGCCCAGCATGGCGGCGCCGCGGATGGCCCTGGAAAACTTCTCCAGGCGCGCGGGCCAATCCGCGACGACGCCGTCCGGGCACGGCCAGGGCCACGGGGCGTGGGCCTGGCTGACGGTGAGTCCGAGACTCTCCAGCAGGGCGTGTTCCCGCCGGATCGTCGCGTCGAATTCGGCGTCGGAGCAAAGGAATTTCGGGGTTTCGACATTCTGGAAATCCGAATAGTCCACACACTCCCAGCCGTCGTCCCGCAGCATTCGCAGCCCCGGCTCGAAACCGAGGGTTTTCGTGTAGGTTTCGGTCATGATTCCGATTTTCATAAACTCTCCCTGCGGTTGGTCGGCGGTGACAGGATCTGCGGCCGTTGCTTTGCACAATATCATGGTAATATATCATACCGAAGAGGAAAAGCAAGCCGGAATCATGGGATTCTCCCCGCCGGAACGCCGCTCCCGGGGGGATCAGGCGAACAGCCGGGCGAGGAGAGGCGTCAGCCGCTCCATCGGGAGCCCCTCGACATTGCTGAAGGAGCCGGAAACGGTTTCGATGAGCATGTCGCCGTGCTCCTGGATGGCGTAGGCCCCGGCCTTGTCCAGGACGTTGACCTTTTGCAGATACCCGGCGATGACTTCCAAAGAGAGCTTTTTGAAAAAGACCCCGGTGATCTCGGAGAAGCTCTCCGCGCCGCCGTCGGGGCGGATGACGGTCACTCCGGTGACGACCCGGTGCCCGCGTCCGGAGAGACGCTCCAGCATGGCAACGGCTTCGGCCGGAGAAGAGGGTTTGCCCATAACGGCGCCGTCGAGCACGATCATGGTGTCGGCGCCGATCACGAAGCATCCGGGGCGGAGCCGCGCCGCCGCCCGGGCTTTCAGAAGGGAATTCAAAAGCGGCAGATCCCCGGGACCGACCGCCTCCGACGATGAGAACTCCGCGGCCCGGGCGGGCAGGACTTCAAAATCAAACCCGGCCTCGGCGAGAAGACGCCGACGCCGGGGACTGGCGCTGGCCAGCACCAGACGATTACTGCTGGGAAGAGAGGCGCTCAAGGCGAACGTCGATGCGCTTGAAATTGCCGATCTGGAAACGCTCGAAGAGCACCTCGTTGATGCGGGTGCGCAGCGCGTCGCAGCAGTCGCCGAGCGCCCGTCCGCCGACGTGATATTCCACCCTCAGCTCCACCCCGTAGCCGCTGCCGCGGCGGTTGAGGCGGATGCGCCCGAAATCCAGCTCCGGAAATTCTCCGGCGATGGAGCGGATGCTGTCGAGGATGGCGGGTTCGGCGATCACGATGTCCCCGGTTTTGCCCCGCATGACGATCTGGGAGACCTTGCGATGACGGAAAAGCATCCACCAGAGCAGACGCAGCACGATGTAAAGCGCCAGCACGACGGCCAGCAGCGCCGCCGCCATACCCAGTCCGCTGGCGAAACTGTCACCGAAATGCTGCTGCCACATCTGACATGTCCTGTTGACGAAGCACATTGAAAAGACCCTTCCTTTCCGAATCAGTTTTCCTGTTCATCCCCGGCATCGTCCGCATCTTCGGAGGCTTCCTCCATCCTCTGGACCATCACCGTCACTTTGGAAACGGTCATGCCGGTTACCTTTTCGACTTCTTCAATGACGGCGCGCTGCACGGCCTCGGCAACCTCCCGGACTTTATAGCCGAAGAGCATGTTGATCTTAACCTCCAGCGTGACGGCGTCGGAGGCGTCCTCGCTCTTGGCGATGCCGATGGCGCGGCCGCGGCTGGAGCCGACGAATTCGGCGATGTTGTCGATCAGGGAGCTTCCGGCCATGCGGGAAACACCTTCGACGCTCATCGCCGCCCGGCGCACCAGCGCGTAGATGACGTTGTCATTGACGCGGATGTCGCCGAATTCGCTGCTTTGTTCCAGCATATTTTCCGCGGATTCCGCCTGGCGGATATTTTTTTTCTCTTTCATTCTCCGGCTCCTTTCATGATGCTTTCCACAAATCCGGTGTTGTATTTCCCGGCTCTGAACTCCTTGCGGGAGAGCAGAATCTGCTGAAACGGGATGGTGGTTTTCACCCCTTCGATTCGGAACTCCGCCAGCGCTCTCCGGCAGCGCTCGATGGCTTCGGCCCGGGTGGGGGCGTGGACGATGAGCTTGGCGATCATGCTGTCGTAATAGGGCGGTACGGTGTACCCGGCGCATGCATGGGTGTCCACCCGGACGCCGATGCCCCCCGGCGGGATGAATTCGGTGATCCGGCCGGGATTGGGGATGAAGTTCCGCTCCGGATCCTCGGCGTTGATGCGGCACTCGATGGCGTGTCCGGAGAGGATCACGTCCTTTTGGCGGATCTTCAGCCGCTCTCCGGCGGCGATGGCGATCTGGGCCCGGATGAGGTCGATGCCGGTGACGGCTTCCGTGACCGGGTGCTCCACCTGGATGCGGGTGTTCATCTCCATAAAGTAGAAATTGCCGTCGTCGGTCAGGAGAAATTCGATGGTTCCGGCGGAGGTGTATCCGGCCGCCTTGGCGGCCTTCACCGCGGCGGCGCCCATGCGCTCCCGGAGCTTGGCGTTGATGGCCGGGGACGGGGATTCCTCAAGCAGCTTCTGATTTCGCCGCTGCATGCTGCAGTCCCTTTCGCCCAAATGGATGACGTTTCCGTAGTTGTCGGCGAGGATCTGAAATTCGATGTGCCGCGGGTTCACCAGAAACTTTTCAATGTACATGGAGCCGTCGCTGAACGCCTTTTCCGCTTCCAGCCGGGCCTGATGAAACCCCTGGATCAGGGAAGCGTCGTTGTGAGCGATGCGCATCCCTCTGCCGCCGCCGCCCGCCGAGGCTTTCACAATCACCGGATAGCCGAGGGTGTGAGCGATCTCCAGAGCTTCTTTTTCGGTGTTGATGAGTCCTTCGCTGCCGGGGGTGGTCGGCACTCCGGCCTGCTTCATGGTTTTGCGGGCCGCCGCCTTGTCGCCCAGCGCGCGCATGGCTTCGGGGGTCGGGCCGATAAAGGTGATCTTATGGTTGTGGCAGGCTTCCGCGAAGTAGGCATTTTCCGCCAGAAACCCGTATCCGGGGTGCACCGCATCCACATCGGTGATGGCGGCTACGCTGAGGATGCGGTCGATCATGAGATAGCTGGAGGTGCTGGGCGCGGGGCCGATGCAGACCGCCTCGTCGGCGAGTTTCACCGGCAGGCTGTCGGCGTCGGCCTGGGAATAGCCGATGACGCTCCGGATGCCCATTTCCCGGCATGCGCGGATGATTCTCAGGGCGATTTCGCCGCGGTTGGCGATGAGGATTTTATTGAACATTGAAACCTCTTGCGGATTTACTCGATGACGAAGAGCGGCTGTCCGTATTCCACCGGCTGGGCGTCCTTCACCAGAATATCCTTTACCACTCCGGAAACGTCGGACTTGATTTCGTTCATCACCTTCATGGCCTCGATGATGCCGATGACGGTCTCCTCGGCGGTGACCCGGTCGCCGACCTTGACGAAGGGCGCCGCGTCCGGCGAACTGGAGCGGTAAAAGGTTCCGACCAGGGGCGCATCGACTGTTTTTTCGGCATGAGCCGGGGCCGAATCCGGCGTCGGAGCCGGGGCCGGAGCCGGGGCCGGAGCGGCCGCCGGGGCCAGCTGCACCGGCGCGGGCAGCTGCACCGCCACGGAACTGCCGCCGCGGCGTATGCAGAGGTTGTATTCTTCGGCTTCGATCTTGAACTCGGTCAGATCGTTTTCGCTCATGAGACGCACAATGGTTTTGATTTCATCAATTTTCATGGTTGCTTCCAATCCTGCCGTTCTGTTTCCCGGCATTGTTTTTGATATGTTTCACCAGCGCCCGGAGCGCCAGCAGATAACTGTCGGCGCCGAAACCGGCTATGACTCCGATGCAGGCGGAGGCCGTCATGGAACGGTGACGGAACTCCTCCCGGGAGTGTACGTTGGAGAGGTGCACCTCCACCGCGGGCAGCCGGACCGCCCTCAGCGCATCCAGCAGGGCCACGGAAGTATGCGTGTAGGCCGCGGGATTGATGACGATCCCGGCAAAACCTTCGTCGGGAGCCGCGAGGATGCGGTCGATGAGAGCGCCCTCGTGATTGCTTTGAAAAAACGCGACCTCCGCCCCCGCCGTTTCCGCTTCGGAAGCGATGGCGCGGTTGATCTCCTCCAGGGTCGCGGAGCCGTAGTGTTCCGGTTCGCGCCGCCCCAGCATGCCCAGATTGGGCCCGTGTATCACAAGAATTTTCATGACAGTAATATACCACCGTTTTCAAATATTACAACTTCGGACGCCGAGCCGGCGCCGGGCCCGTTTCAGCGGACCGGCAGCTCCGGGATGTCCAGCGACGGAGCCCCGATGAATTTCCCGGCGAAGGAATCCGGCAGCGCCCGCCGCGGCGCCGCGGCTTCGTGTCCGGAACCGGCCCCGGCTCCGGCGGCGATGATGATGCTCGCGACGATCAGCACCAGCAGCCCGGCGGCAATGCCGGCGGTGATCATGAATTTGCGCATGGCGCGGATGTTTTCCTCGCTGGGATCGCCGGACTCCTCGAGACGGGAGAGCAGCTCCTCGGGGACGGTGTATTCCATTTTGGCCCGGATGGTTTCCACCAGTTCGTCCACCTGGGCGGAAGGCATCTTGTAGAGTTTGCCCAGCCTTCGGGCGTAGGCGACCACATAGGCGGCGGGAGGCAGCCGGGAGGCGTCCTCCTCCTCAAATGCCCGCACATAATCGCTGCGGATCAGGGTGGCGTCATCCACCTGCTCCAGCGTGAGTCCCTGTTTCCGGCGGGCTTCGGCGAAGATTCTGCCGTAAGGACGGTCGGAGTTCTGTTTCGGGGCTCCCGGGAGCTGGCTGGCGGACAGGCTGACCACCGGACCCCGGACGTCGCCGTTCAGGCTCTGAACGGCCGAGGTGCGCTGGTGCGGGGTGATCATGGGGACGGGGCGACGGGGCGCGGTTTCCTCGGCGGGTGCGTCAACGGGGGCGGGCGCGGGCGCGTCGGGACCGGGTTCGGAAGCTTCGGCGCGGAAAGGCGCTTCGGGCTTTTCGGCATCCTGCGCCGGAGCGAAGTCCAGCGGCAGTTCGCCGGCGGCCATGGGCTCGCGGGCCGGATTTTCTGGGGTGTTGTCCTGAATGTTCACTGCGACTCTCCGGTAATTTCGTCAAAGACGAGGATTTCGCGTTTGCTGCCGCCGTCCCGCGCGGGACCGACGATGCCGCGGCGTTCGAATTCATCCACCAGGTCGGCGGCCCGGTTGTAGCCGATGCGCAGCCGTCTCTGGAGGTAGCTGGTGCTGACCTGACGTTCGGTGAAGACGATTTCGAGAGCCTGGCGGACCAGGGAATCGTCTCCGGGCTTCAGATATTTCATGACCATCCGGCGGATTCCGTCGGTCTCCTCCGGGAGGTCGTCCACATCCAGGTCCGCCTGATCGAATCCGCCCGGGGCGGAAGGAGCGCCGGAGCGGCCTCCGGCGGCGGGAGCCGCTTCCTCCTCCTCCTCGGGATCGGCCGTCACCCGGTCGTCGAAATTCGGTTTGGCCTGAGCGGAGATGAAAGCCACCACCTTTTCGATCTCGCCGTTGCTGATCCAGGTGCCCTGGATCCGTTCCAGCATGGGGCTGTTGGGGGGCAGAAAGAGCATGTCGCCGTTGCCCAGCAGATCCTGGGCTCCCGGCGCGTCGAGGATGACCTGGCTGTCCACCCGGGTGCCCACCCGGAGGGCGATCTTGGTGGGCAGATTGGCCTTTATGGTGCCGGTGAGGACGTTGGTGGAGGGGCGCTGGGTGGCCAGCACGATGTGAATCCCGGCGGCCCGGCCCTTTTGGGCGATGCGCTGGATGTTGGACTCCACGTCCTTGCGGACGTTGCGGTCGCTCATCATCAGGTCGGCGAATTCGTCCACCACGATGACCAGCAGGTCGAGGCGCTCGGGCAGCGGCAGGCCGTCTTCGCCGATTTCCGGTTCGGCGGGGAGGGCGCGGTGGTTGTATTCGGCGATGTTGCGGGTGTGGACCCGGGCCAGGAGCCGGTAGCGGCGTTCCATTTCGTTCACGGACCAGCGCAGGGCCAGGAGAGCCTTGTTGGACTCGTTGATGACCGGAGTCTTCAGGAAGGGCAGGGTCTGGTAAAAGGTGAATTCCACCACTTTGGGGTCGATGAGGATGAGGCTGAGCTCTCCGGGCTTGAATTTGTAAAGCAGGCTCATGATCAGGGAGTTCACGCAGACGCTCTTGCCGGAGCCGGTGGCGCCGGCGATCAGCAGGTGCGGGGCTTTGGCCAGGTCGGCGACGACGGGTTTCCCGGAGACGTTTTTCCCCAGCACCACCGGGATCTCGGCTTTGGAAGCCGTCCACTCCGGGGATTCGAAGATGCTGCGCAGCGTCACGGTTTCCCGGCGGGAATTGGGCACCTCGACCCCCACCACGTTGCGTCCGGGGATGGGTGCGAGGATGCGTATGCTCTGAGTCTGCAGCCTCATGAGGAGGTTGTCGGAGATGTTGGAGACTTTGCTTACGGCCACGCCGGGTGCGAGGGTGATTTCGTAGCGGGTGACCTGGGGGCCGGAGACGTGGCCGGTGACGGTGCCGTTGACGCTGAACTCCTCCAGGGTGTTCTGGAGGCGCTCCCGGGCGTCGGCTATGGCCTGAAGATCCTCGCCGCTGCCGGGAGGGGCCTCGGTGAGGAGATAGGGTTTCGGCATGTCGTAGACGCCGACGGCGTTTTTGAGCAGAGACGGCCTGGCGTTTTTGCCGTTGGGCGCGGGCAGTTCGGGGGCTCCCGGCATCCTGACGAATCCCGCTTCCGCGGGAGAAGCGGCCGTCTTTGTTTCGGGTTGCGGAGCCGGGGCGGTCTCTTCCGCCTCCGGTTTCGGGGGCGTCGGGGCGGCGGCCGCTTTCGCCGGGGCGGGTTCCGGAGCCGCGGAAAACGCGACGGGAGCCTGCTCCGGGGTTTCGGGTTTGCGGACGCTCTGCATGATGCGGTTCAGGAAGTCGAAGCGCGAGCCGGAGCGGGACGGGGTCCCGACGCCGCCGGAAGCCTCCGCCGCGGCAACTTTCCGCGCTTCGGCGGCTTCCTCCTCATGCAGCCGGGCGAGTTTGCTGTCCAGAGCCATGGAGACGGCGGCGAAGTTGAGGATGTTCCGCCACTGGCAGGCGTAGAGGAGCACGCAGCCGGCGGCGGCGGCGATCCAGGAGGCGATGGAGAGTCCGATCACCCCCAGCCATTCCCGGAGAAATCCCGGATGGATCTCCATATCCGGGATGCCGGGCGCGGCGAAGAACTGTCCGAGGACGCCGCCGGAGATGGCGGATTCGGGATGAAGGTTGTTTCCCAGGCCGAGGCGGCTGGTGGTGACGATGAAGGATTCGGGATAGAGGGCGAAAAGCAGGGTGGCGCCGCAGGTGAGCAGCAGGATTCCGGCGAAGGATTTTCCTTTTGAGGCGGGTTTGGGGAAAAATCCCCGGATCGCGCCCAGAAGCAGCGCCGCCGCCAGCACCCACGAAGCAAGACCGATGAGGTAAAACGAGAGCATGGCCGTCCAGGCGCCGCAGGCGCCCAGCCAGTTGACCGCGGGATCGGCGGCGCCGCCGGAGATTGCGGCGTTGTCCGCGGGGGAATAACTGATGAGGGCCAGCAGATAAAAGAGCGCGATGCTGAGCGGGAGCACCGCCGCCGGCCGCCATGACCGTCCGTCCGGGGCGGAGTCGCGGCCGGAAGCGTGAAGAGAATTTTTGAGCCCGTAGTTCGTCATAGTGGGGATAATATAGCGCCGGAAAGGGATAATTTCAACTTTTTTATGCGGAAAAAAAACGGTGCGGCGAAGACGTTTGACAGTTCCGCCGCAGTGCGGTATATTATGGAAACTGCCGCTGCGGAGCGCAAAAAAGGAGAACCGTTGAATGAGTGTCAGGAAACTTTACGTTATTTGCAATTCCCACATGGATCCAATCTGGCTGTGGCGGCTTCGGGAGGGCCGCTCCACCTGGCTGAACACCTGCCGGAGCGTGGTGAGGATGATGAACAAATATCCCATGCTGAAATTCGCCCGTTCCTCCAGCGTCTCCTATCAATGGATCGAGGAGAGCGATCCCGGGCTTTTCCGGGAGATCCGGCGGCTGGCGGACGCCGGACGCTGGGAGCTGGTGGGCGGCTGGGTCGAGCAGTCCGACACCATCATCACGCCGGGGGAGAGTCTGATCCGTCAGGCGGAGCACGCCGGCCGGTATTTCCGGGAGAAGTTCGGCCGCGCGGTGAGGATCGCCTACAGCGTGGACTCCTTCGGCCAGAATTGCGGTCTGCCCAAGCTCCTGAACGCCGCCGGATTCGACCGTTACGTCTGGATGCGGCCCATGGAGCATGAAAAAACCATGCCGGACATCTTCCGGTGGCGCGGCGACGACGGCGTCAGCGAAGTGCTGAGCTTCCGGATCCGGCAGGCGTACTGCACCCTCCCGGAGTGGCGGGAAAAACGCGAGCTCCGCGAGAGGATCGAGGCGGTCATGGCCTCCGGCGAGGAGGATCAGAGCTTTTTCTTCGGCGTCGGCGACCACGGCGGCGGCATATACGAGAATCAGCTCCGGTGGCTTCTGGAGCTGGCCGGGGAGTACGACATCGAATTTTCCACCCTCGAGCATTACTTCGACGTGCTGGAAAAGAAGGAACTGCCGGTGCTCACGGGGGAATTCACCCATCATTCTCCGGG
Organism: Victivallaceae bacterium; assembly: GCA_045585875.1. GTDB lineage: Bacteria > Verrucomicrobiota > Lentisphaeria > Victivallales > Victivallaceae > JAVBQJ01. The sequence goes on from JAZMZH010000105.1 coordinate 15,766, forward strand.
ATGCTACAGCGCGGTGAGCGGGATCAAAAAGCAGATGAGCCGCTGCGAAAAACTTCTTTTCAAGGCCGAAAAGATCGTGCTGGAATCCCGCCGCGATCCCGCCGCCTCCGCCGCATCGGACGCCGCGCTTTATTCCGCCTGGGAGGAGCTGCTCTTCAACTACTTCCACGACGTTTATTCGGGCACCTGCGTCAAGCCTCCCTACGAGTGCGAGATCCGGGATCTGTGCGGCTACGCCGCCAAACTGGCCGGGGATGAGCTGGAGAAGCAGCTGAGCCGTTACGCCGCGGCCGCCGACACTTCCTTTCTCACCGAGGGCGGGGTGATGGTGTGGAATCCCCTCCCGTCGCCGGTCACCGCCCTGGTGCGTTTCAACACCTCCCGGGATCCGAATTTCACCGGGACGCCCTTCTCCGGGCTGGCGGACGCCTCCGGCCGCGCCGTCCCCCTCCAGTGGTGCCGGGCGGACTGCAATTACGGACCCGGACAGCTGAATGCCGTGGTGGAGCTCCCCGCGGGAGGATTGCGGACTTTTGCCTACGTCCGGGACGTCGCCGCTCCGGCGAACGTGGGGTTCGCCCGCCAGCGGGAGGTGCTCGGCAGGCTGGAGTTTCCGGTGCTGGACGATGCCGGGGACACCTGGGGACACGCGCTGAAGGCGCTGGGCTCCGACGCCGGATCCGCCCGGCTGGAGCAGACCGAGGAACTGGAAGACGGGCCGGTGCTGAGCCGCCTCCGCTGCCGTTACCGGTGGCGGGAATCCGTTTTCGTCATGGATATTTTCGCCTACGCGGCCCTGCCCGGGCTGGAACTGAAGTTCCGGGGCTGGTGGGCGGAGCGCGAGCAGGATCTCAAGATACAGCTCCGCACCGGCGTGAAGGGCGGGCGGATCGTTTCCGGACAGGCCGGGGCGGTGCTGGAGCGCGAACCCGATCTCTGCGAGCAGCCCTTCATCGACTGGTGCGCCGCCGTCGGCGGAGAAACCTGTGTCGGATTTCTCTCCGACAGCATTCACTCTTATGATTCCGTCGGGGGCAGCGAATTGCTCCGGGTCACGCTGCTGCGTCCGGTTTATTACGCGGAACACACGCCGTCGCCCGTTCACGGCGACGAGGGCATGGCCGACGTGGGCGAATTCGAGTGCGGCCTCTGGCTGGCGGAGTGCGGCGCCGCTGATTTCCGCCGGGAAATGCCCCGCATGGCCCGGGAGCGGCTGTGGGGCGCCGAGCACTTTGAAATCACCGCCGCCGGGGACGGTGCGGGATTGGAACGCGACCTGTGGAGCGTGGAACCCGCCTGGGTCACGGTTTCCGCCCATTACCGGAATCACGACGGCGAAACCGTCATGCACCTGGTCAATCCCGATACGGCGGAGGCGGAAACCGCGGTTTCCAGAAACGGAGTCGTCCTTTGGCGGGGCCGTCTCGCCCCCTGCGAACTGCGCCTGCTGAAACTTTGAGCGCGGGACGGCGGCCGGAGGCGGCAGTCCCGGCGGCGGCTAAGGATGACTGACGGCGCCGGGACGAAAGGCTTTCGCGCTGGGCGGCGGGCTCGGTTTCCAGTTCCGGTAGGACGCGGCGCACTTGCGGTTGATGTCCAGCCAGTGCCGGGGCGCCCAGAGCCATTGTTCGGGGGCTTCGCGGATCATGCGTTCCAGCTCGGAGATGCAGAGCTGGGAGATCGCGGCCACGTCCCGGTTTTTGTCGTCGGTGGGGGCGTGGCGGATGAGCCGGCCCAGGCGGACGACGAAGCGGAAATCATTACCCGGCAGACGTTTCACCAGGGCGGGGACGATGGGCAGGCCGGTCCTCAGATGCAGCAGCGCCGGGGTCATGTGGACCCGGGCGGGATGGCCGAAAAATTCGCAGACCACCCCTTCCCGGCGGGAAGCGTGCTGGTCGATGAGGATGGTGATGTTGCGTTTCTGCTGCACGGCCCGGAGGACGGGGCGCAGGCCCGCGTTTTTATCGATCAGCTCGTGCATGTTTCCGGCCCGGTGTCCGACGATGAGCTTCCCGATCCTGGGGTTGGCGAAGGGGCGCATGATGGAGGACATGGGCCGCCGGACCAGTTCGGACATGCCGGTGCCCGCCGCTTCCCAGTTGCCGTAGTGGGCGGTGACGAAGATCGTCTGTCCGCCGGGGGCGCCGTCCGCCCCGGCGGAGACATAGGCGACGCTCTCTTCGGGGCCTTCGATCGAAAACTTGTCCCGGGTGTAGAGCTGATCCATCTTCACGATCTCCACCAGGAGTTTGGCGAATTCGGCGGTGGAAGCCCGGGCGAGGCGTCGGGCCGCGGCGGCGTCGGGGACGACGCCGGAGTGGAGTATGTGCTGGCGGGTGCGTCGGCGGTGACGCCAGTCCGCCAGCATGAGCACCCGGAAGAGGAATTTGCTGAACGCGTATCCGCGGGTGAGAGACATCCGGTGCAGTATCCCCCACAGCAGGCGGAAGGGATAATATTCGGCCTGTATCTGGAATCCTGATTTTTCGTGATGGCTGTTGTCTCTCAAAATGCCTTCCGCTCCATGTGTTGTGCCCGGCGCGCGGGTATGATACACTAATTTATCACCGGACGGGGCTGTTTGCAAGCCGGGAAGCCCAAAAAAACGCATATTGTGAAGAGGATGCCTTTTTCGGCGGTGCCGTCAGGGTCTCCGGGCGGCGCGGCCGCGGCGGTCTGTTCTATATATAGGTATATAGGGCGGGGACGCCGGAAGTTTCTTATCTTCGACGGATCGCGAAAAGGTGAGGGCGGCGGGAGACCGCTGTCTGACGGGAAAGGGCCGATCGGGACGGGGCGGCGCTTTTTCCGGCGTCGGGCGGGGGGCGGATTTTCCGGGCCGCGGATGCGAAAATCCGGAAAAATCACAAAAAATCGCAAAATTTTTCAAAAATTTTTCAAAAAAGGGGTTGACTTTTTTAAAAAGTGCAGTATAATATATATGTAACCCAAAAAAAGGTTAATGAAAAATTCCGCCGCGAAACGTTTTTTTCGGCGGGCTGAAGGAGACCCGCAAAACCGGAAAGGAGGGATCGAAAAGTCGGAGTCCGCAACTGTCAAACAAAAGGAGGTGCAAAGACAGGAATGGGAATTGGTTTCGGAAAGTGTGTCGAGTGTGTGTCAAAAAATTGTCCCGGAACAAGAAAAAAGGGATGCAAAGACAAACGAAAGGTTTGTAAGATGAAGAAGATTTTTACATTGATAGAACTGCTGGTCGTGATCGCGATCATCGCCATCCTCGCCAGCATGCTGCTGCCCGCTCTGAGCAAGGCCCGGGCCGCCGCCCAGAGAATCAAATGCACCGGAAACCTGAAGCAGACCGGGTTGGGTTTGCTGATGTATGCCAATGACAATGAAGAAGAGCTTCCGGAATACTGGATCAGCGGCGCTCCTCTGGATTACGGACAAAAATACTGGGTCACCCGTTTGGCCGGCGGCACCGCCTTTTACTACACCGGTCTCGGATATTTGGTGGCGGAAGGTTATGCCGGAAGCAAGATTCCCGATGCCAATGATTTCAATGCTCAGAAGGGGCAAGGCACATGTCTCCTCTGTCCGGAGAAGCAGTGGACTTTGACCGGCGTGGGTGCTTACTGCGATTACGACTTCTGGCATACGGCGTTCTGGCCCTGCTACAGCAGCCACATGCCCTCCAAGCCCAAAGCGTATGCGGAGAGTATTGCAAGTACGCCTTTCAACAGCAGATCGTCCAGGATTGATGTTATGGCGCAATACAACCCCGTCCTGTGCAATGACCGTATCGGGCAAGGCTGGGCCGATGTGGATATGACCGGTATGTCTCATGGCGGATTCGTGAATATGCTCTTCATCGACGGTCATGTGGACAGCAATAAATACACAAATTTGGCCATGTCGCACCCCGATTTCATTCTGAGTTTCTGGGGTAAATAACCGATTCCGTTTCCCGTTCAGAGCTTCATGCCGTTTCTCGTCTCCCGGACCGGGGGCGGCATGAAGCTTTGTTGTAATAAAAAGGGGTGGGGACGCGTCCGGAATTTCGCAATCGGGCGAATTGAAAAAATCCGCATCCCGACTTATATTTTCAGACCGGAACATGAAAAAAAACATTCTATTGACCCTGATTTGCGCAATGTCAATATCAGCAGGAGGCTATATGGATGTCTGCACGAGACCGAAAGACGGAACCATGCGGATCAGAGAAATCCGCCGGGGAGTCATCTCCAACGAAGCCGTCCCGACCTATCACGGCTGGCCGACCGTGGCCCGGGCGGAGGGAGACAGGCTGATCGTCGCGGCGTCCGGCAACCGGCAGGGGCACCTCTGTCCCTTCGGCAGAGTTTATCTCTACGAGTCGGAGGACGGGGGCATGACCTGGACCGGGCCGCGGGTCCTCTCCCGGGGGCCCCTCGACGACCGCGACTCCGGCATCACGGTGACGCCCCGGGGGACCTGGCTGGTAAGTTATTTCACCAGCATCCATTACGCTTTTATGGAGGATCTGCCGGAGGAATGGCGGGCCGAGGGGCGGAACATCACTCCGGACATTCTGAAAAAAGAGCACGGTTTCTTTCTCCTGCGCTCCACGGATCGGGGAAAAACCTGGAGTGAAAAATACCGCGTCCCGGTCAACACCCCCCACGGGCCGATCGTGCTGGACGACGGCACGCTCTTCTGGCAGGGGAGAGGCTTCCGGGACGTCGCGGGCGAAAACACCTTCGCGGACGACATCGTCTCCGTGATTTCCGAAGACGACGGCCTGACCTGGCGGGAGATCGGCCGCATCGGAGTCTTCGACTGGCCCGGACTCGACATCCGGAATTTTCACGAGCTCCATTCCGTGCAGGCCGCCGACGGCACGATCATCACCCATGTCCGGGTGCACAGCTATCCCTGGGGCACATGGCAGATGACCTCCTCCGACCGGGGGAAGACCTGGAGCAGACCGGAGCCGCTGCTGAATCCGACGCTCGGCTATCCGGCGCATCTGCTGAGGCTCGCGGATTCCCGCCTGCTCACCACCTTCGGATACCGCACCGACCCCCGGGAGGGGAACACATCCGGAGTCAAATTCAGAGTCAGCGAGGACAACGGGATAAGCTGGAGCGGGGAAATGCCCCTCCTGAGCGGCGTCGCCGTCAGCGATCTCGGCTATCCCTCCACGGTGCAGTTCGACGACGGCACGCTTTTCACCCTGTGGTATCAGGCCGATCCGGAAACCGGAATCGCCAGTCTGCATTTCCTGCACTGGGCGCTGGAAATGCAATAACCCCTCCCCTGCAATCCAATCAACAACAAACAGGAGTTTGCAATGAAGAAAACGAAGTTTTTCTGGTTGGCGGCCGCGTGTCTCTTTGCGCCGGTCCTCCCGGCGGCGGAACCGGCGTCATGGACGGCCGGATGCCGGAACGGCGAAATCCAAATCGACGGCAAGCTGGATGAAGCGGCCTGGCGGGACGCCCTGTGGGGCGGATCCTTCACGCTTCACGGCTCTTTCGATCTCGGGACCAAGGAAACGGAAGCCGCCTTTTTGTGGGACGCGCAGGGACTCTACATCGGCGTCCGCGCCTGGGACACCGACCTCGCCCCCGGCAGCACCGGCTCCACCGTGCGCGACCTCGGCCTCTTCAACAACGACCGCATCGAGCTCTTTTTGAAGCAGGGCGACGCCTACAGGCAGTATGTCGTGAACAGTCTGGGGACGCAGTATGATTCCCTGGGGACGGAGCCCTCCGCGGACTGGCGGTGGGAATCCGCCTGCGCCGTGGCGGACGGAAACCGCCGGGAGTACGAGGTGTTCATCCCCTGGGAATCCGCCGGGATCGACGGGAAATACGGGGCGGAATTTCAGTTCATCATCGCCCGGTACGCGAAAAGCAGCGACGAGCTGTATGTCTGGAATCCCTGGTTCGGCGGATTCCACCACGCCCCGGAACGCTTTCCGAAGATGGTGCTGGGGGAAAATCTCTCCGCGAACCTGAAAGTCGATCCGGTTGCGCTGCGCGGAGCCCCGGCGAAATTCGCCTTCGCCGAGACCTCCGAATGTGCCGCCGACGGATACGAACTCGCGGTGCTGTCCGAGGACGGCGCGGAGTCGGCTCTCGGCAGTCACGCCATGACCGACGCCGTGGAGATCCCCGGAGAACTGCCCGCCGGAAACTATTTCCTGCAATTCTCGATTTTCCGCAACGGGGAAATCGTTTACACCCAGCAGATTCCGCGGACGGTCGAGGGCCCGGCGCCGGAGCCGCCGGAGGTGCGGCCCTTTTTCGCGGAGCTGGTCCAGCCGTGGTTTGAAAACGAGACCGAAATCGTCCTGGAGTACGCCAACAACGGCTGGTTTGAGACCGCGGAGTGGCGGATCGCCGATGCGGACGGTCAGGTGCTCGACAGCGGCAGCGTGGCTCTGGACGAGGCCGGCAGGATCATCTTTCCCATGCCGGAGGCCAACGGCGATTACAAGCTGCTGATCGAGGCCGGAAGCGAAAGCCTGCAGCTGGATTTCACCAAGGCCGATCCCGTGGGCGAACCCCGGCAGTGGTTCGCCGTCGGCGAGGACGGAGCCCTGCTGAAGGACGGGACGGAAAGATTCTTCCCGCTCATCTATTTCGCTCTGGTGAATGAGGACATCCCGGCCGCCGGTCAGCTGGGCGCGGACTTCGTCATATCGGGCGCCGATCACTGGCATCTGACCCAGGGTCCCGACCCCGTCGTGGTGGAGCGCAATCTGACCTGGCTGGACAGGGGGCAGGGGAACGACATGCCCATCGCGCTTATGATATGCAATGATTTCCGCAACGGCGCGGACGATTACGCCAGCCTGCGCTACGCCGTGGCGAGAATGAAAAATCACCCGTATCTGGCGGCATGGTATCTGGCCGACGAACCGGCCCTGTACGCGACCGACCCCGCCGTGCTGGAAAAGGCCGCGGCGATCATCCACGAGATCGACCCCATCCACCCGGTCGTCGGCTGCGAGGTGAAACCCAAGACCTTCAAGAAGTATCAGGGGGCCTTCGACATGTTCGGCATCGACCCCTATCCCGGCTTCCCCGGCGGAGACCTCGCCAAAGTCGATGAGTTCATCGTCGCCATGCAGCGGGATGTGGACCCGGACAAATTCCAGTTCGTCATCCTGCAGGGGTTCGGCCAGCCCTTCAACGACGAGCACCCCAAGCGGGACGAGAGCTTCAACATGATGCTGCAGGTCCTGTCCTCCGGCGCGGACGGCATTTGCTGGTGGATGCTCGAAGTCATGCGGAAGGAATTCGACGGCTACCGGGAGATGGCGGAGATCCTCGCGGAGCTGAAACCGCTCCTGGACGCGGGAGAGGTCGAAACCATCCGGCAGGGCAGCGTCATGATCGGCATAAGGCCGGGCATGATCATCGCGGTGAACAAGTCCCGGGCCCCCGCCAAGGCGGTTCTGCCCTTCGAGCCGGGGACGGAAATCTGGAAGCAGGGCGGGGAAGTTTCCCTGAACGGCGTCAATCTCCAGTTGGGCCCGATCGCGGGCTGCATCTGGCTGCTGGAAGATGCCGAATAAAGGAAACGACCGTACGGGGGGCGGAGTTCCCGCCCCCCCCCATAAATGAAGATGATAATGAAGATGATGAAGTTATGCCTGACGGCGGCGGCGTGTTTGTGTTTGTCAATGCTGCCGGCGGCGGAGCCGGTACGGAATACAGGAGAACAAATGAAGGTATCGAATGAAGAACTTGCCGGGATGGTCGCGGAATACAACGACATCGCCCGCAAAGTGTGCGCGGAAATGAAGATACCGGTCAACGATCTGTACGCCGTTGCCCTGCCTCTGCGGGACGATCAGGCGGACGGGTGTCACTTCAGCGCCGAAGGCTACGGCATCCTCGCGGACGCCGTGGCGAAACGGATTCTGGCGGTTCTGGGCCGGTGACGGAAGGAGGCTCTCAACATGCGGACTCTGTCTGAAATGCTTCCCGGCGCGAAAACGATTGCACGGGACGATGCGGAAACGCAGTATCTCGTTTCCTTCGACCGCGGCTCGTTCTGGCTGGATCTGCCGACGGGGAAAGATCCGGCGTCGCCGAAGCTGATTTTCGTATTCTCCGGCAAGCACGGCAGCGGCGAACGAAACAACCTGACCAACGACGGTTCCATTTCGCGGTTCCGGCGCGACATGCTGGCCGCCGGATTCGGATTCGTCTGCGCCGTCTGTTCCCCGATCGCCTTCGGCTCGCCCGAATCGACCGAGGCGACGCTGAACGCATCCCGATACTGCCGCGCCCGGGGATTGAACGTGCCGGACCGCCTCGCCCTGCTGGGCTTTTCGATGGGCGGGCTCGGCGCCCTGATGTTCGCCGCGCGTCATCCGGAAAAAACCGGCCGCGTCGTCGATTGTTTCGGCATCACCGATTCGGAGGATTTTTTTCAGGAGGGGGGAGGTACGGAGGTTTTGGGCCTGCTCACGCCGGAGGAGCGCGCGGAGCGCTCCCCGCTGCGGCATTGCGCCCGCTATTCCGATATCCCCGTCATGATCGTGCACGGGGACCGCGACTCGTGCGTGAACATCTCCTATTCCGAAAGGCTGTATGCCGCGCTGAAGCGACAGGGGAGTTTCGTCCGTTTCCTGGTCGTGCCGGGATATGGACATGAAGATGACACCCTGACCGCCGTCGGCGGGCCGGTGAAAGAATTCTTCGAGGCTGACGAGGCGTTTTTCCGGACGGATTCCCGGCGGGCGCCGCAGGAGTGACGGAATTTTTCCCGACGGTTTTTTGAAAACGGCATTCGGGGACGTTATATTATACCGGGCGCGCATTTCCGCGTCCGGCAGGAGTATGAGACAGGATGAGCATGATCGATTTCGGAGACGACCGCGTTTTGCCGTGGCTGGAACATGACCGGGAGAAGCCCTGGACCCTACGGGGCGGCTGGCCCGCGCACTGGCTGAAATGGGGAGGCGAAAAAGAGCGGGACACCGTCTGCTTTTACCGCCTGCGCTTTCAAGCGGAGAAGCGGGAAAATCTGGAATTCTTCGTTTCGGGCGACCATCGTTATCGGCTTTTCCTGGACGGCGCGTTCCTCTCCATCGGCCCGGAGGCCGGAGATCGGAACAGTTATTTCTACGACCGCGTCCGCTGCACCGTCTCCCGCGGGAAACACGTCCTGGTCGCGATGGTCTTCGACTTCAAGGAGTTTCCCTCCTACGCCCATCTGAGCCTGCGGCCGGGATTCCTGCTGGCGGAAACCGATTTGTCGAACCGCGACCGCTTCAACACCGGCTTCGCCCCGTGGGAGCGGATCGCCGCGGATGCCATGGAGTGGGCGTCCTTCATCATGCTCTATCCCGCCGTCCGTTTCCATGCCGACCGATGGCGGAGGGACGCCCCCGCGGGACGCGGGAGGGGATGGAAAAAGGCGGAAAAAGCGGAACAGGCCTTCTTCGCCGGGATCCGGAACGAATACCCGCCGGAGCGGCTGATGCGGGAGGCTTCGCTGCCTCCGCGTCTCTTCGATCCCGACATGGTCAAGGTGGGAAAGGCGGTTCTCTGCGACCCGGATGAAAAACCCGTCACCCCTCTCTCCGGCCGCGAAGCGGAAGCCCGCCGCTGGCTTGCGTTTTTCAACGGCGGCGCGCCCGTCACGATCCCCGCCGGGAGCCGTCTGCGGATCATCGGCGTCATGGATCAATACTACTGCGTCTATCCCCTGCTGCAAACCTCCGGAGGCAGGGGCGCGGAGATCACTCTCGCCTTCGCCGAAGCCTGCCATATCCGGGAAAACTGGCGGGATGACGCCAAGGGCAACCGGGAGGAGATCGCGGGCAAATACTTCCGCAGGTGCTATGAGGAATCCGACGTCTTTTATCCCGACGGCGGCGAAATGGAGTTCTTCACCCCCCACTGGCGCTCCGGCAGAATGTTTGATCTCGTCATAAAGACCGGCGGCGAAGCGCTGACCGTCGGAAAAATGACCCTGGCGGAAACAAGATACCCCCTGGAGGCTCAGACGACCCTCTCCTGCGACGATGAGGCGCTGAACGCGATTCTGCCCCTGTGCTGGCGGACGCTGCAGATGTGCACCCACGAAACCTTTATGGACTGTCCCTATTACGAACAGCTCATGTACGCCGGGGACAGCCGCCTCGAGGCGCTGGTGACCATGGCGGGCTCCCGGGACGACCGCATGGTGCGCAAGATGCTTCAGACCTTCGCCCTCAGCCAGACGGTTTCGGGATTTCTGCAATCCCGCTATCC
>JAZMZH010000106.1:0-24583 GCA_045585875.1 Victivallaceae bacterium
CCGACGGCCTGACATCCGGGCAGATGTGCGGCGAAGTCCTCCGTCTGCTCGGACGGTGAAAACCTTGAAAACGTGGGAAATCGTCTCCCGAAAAATCCTTAATGACACCTGAGAAGACTGAGAATACTGAGAATACTGTGAGGCCCGGAAATTCCGCGAAAATATAGTCTTCCCGGTATTCCCAGTCGTCCGCCGCCCGCCCGGAGTGAGCCGGTCTGCGGCGCCGTGTGTCCCACTTGACGGCCCGGGGCCGCTCACAGCCCCTGCGGGACGACCCCCTTGCCTGCGTGTCCCTGAGACGGCCGCTCCCGGCCGGGCCGGGAGCGGCATCCGCCGGACCGTTCACTTGTCGCGGACGGTCTGGGCCGGATCGAGATACCCGGTCACCTCCAGCACGCCCGGCCGGACTCCCAGACCCATCGTCACTTTAAGGACAGCGGGATGTTCGTGGAAGCTACTGATGTCGTGGATGATGATGCATCCGTCCGGATCGTGATTGCGGAAGAACGCCAGACAGGAGTAGGCATTGGCGAAATACGCGCTCCGTCCGGTGATCAGCGCCCGGCCCGCGCCGCAGTTGTCGAGTACCGGGACGCCGTTGGATTCGCCCCCGAAGCGGTTGAAGCGGCTGTAGAGTGTGCCGTCGTTTTCAATCCAGAAGAGGTCCTTGCCCGCGGTCCACCCCTTGCGGCCCGGATTCCCCAGGAATACCACCGGGACTCCGAGCATGTTCACCACGGTGAGCGTCCCGCCGTCGAGATTGCGCATAAATGCTCCCGAGGGCAGCGTCGGATGATTCTGCATCCACCAGTCGCGGAGCAGCACGTCGCCGCCGTGATTGGTCAGCGCCATCGGCACTGTGAATATCGCCGCATTCACCTCCAGCCGCAGAGGCGCTTCTCCGCTCCGGGTGATGCTGATGCCGTTGTTTTCGTACACGGAGCAGTTGTCGATCCGGATCTGTCCGCCGCCCACGGCCTCCAACGCTTCGGAACCGCCGTTGAACGTCATATTGGTGAACTCGAGATCGAGATCGCCGCCCTCCGCCCGGAAGAGCGGGACTGTCTGGTCGCGCCCCGAGAAGAAGGCCCGGCCCCGGGCGTGAAGCGCGACGTGCTCCGGCAGCGTCAGCGTCCGCTCCAGCTCGAAGAGACGGCCCGGCACTTCGAGGATCGCACGATCTGTTTCCGCCGCGGCTTTCAGCATCTCCTCGAGTTTTCCGAAGTCGCCCTCCGCGGGTTCGATGCCGATGCCGAAGTCGGCCGCCCGGAGGATCGTGCTCTCCTCCGGATTCCACGGCGGGATGCACGGATCCGCCGTCGGGAAATACTCCTCATCGTTTATCGCCGTTCCCGCCGTCACAAACGGGACCAGAACGGGGGGCAGGTGTACGGCCAGATCGCGGCCGTTGTCGGCGAGCGACCACGCATGGGAGAAATTCGGATCGGGATCGGGGAAATATTTGGTGGTCATGTGCGCCCGCAGCAGATCGGCGTCGTTTTGCGGCGGATCGCGGAAGAGGAACATCTCGATCGCGCGTCCGTCGATCTCCCGGCAGCGGGTGACGGAGAGCAGCATCGGCTCAATGCCGTCGAATTCGATCAGCGCTCCGGCCCGGGAATCCGCCGACGAGGCCGCGCAGTCGGTCAGCACCAGATTGTCCCCGGCGTTAAAGGCTTCGCTGCGGGGCTTCTTGCGGTAACACAGCAGCGGCGCGCCGTATTGAGAAGAGGATTTCGCCTGAATTTGACGCAGATCCAGATAGGAGGGACCGCTGTAGACGATCCAGCCGCCGGAGAAATTCTCCGGGATGTCGGCCGTCATGGCGATATTCTCCATGGCGAGTTCACCGCCGACATTCCAGACCGGCAGGGTCTGGGGCAGATCGGAGACGAATGTGCAGTTCAGGATGCTCTGTCCGTCGCTCCTGCCGTCGTACGCTCCGGCGCAGTTGACGAATTCGCACTCCCGCATCACCACCAGCGTCGAATTGGCCCAGGGGTATTTGGGATTCAGCGGGATCAGCGTCGGCATCCCGTCTTCGTCCCACTCCACCTTGTAGGGGCCGATCGGCTTGACAGTCTCCCAGGCGGCGTTGTCGGAGCCGGAGATGTCGCCGAAGCTTTTGCTGACGAACGCGTAGTCGGCGGATCCCTCAAAAGTGCAGCGGTCAATGAGGATAAAGGCCGCGTTCTGATTTGCGGTCCAGTACACGATCTGGTTTCCGCCGCCGCGGAAGGTGATGTCCCGGATCGCGACGGTAAATGCACGCTCCAGATAAAGGATCGGAGCATCGGAGAACTCCGCTTCGATCACCGTCCCGGGTTCACCGGTCAGCGTGATGCCCGTGATGCCGACAAGCGGACGGGTGATCCGGTAGGTCCCGGCGGGGAGAAAGACTTCCGCGTTGGGTCCGTCCCAGAGTCCCCAGGAGGGAATGGTCCCCTGACCGTTCAGGTAAAGAGCGACCGCGGCCTTGCGGAGATCGTTCATTTTGTTCAGCGCCAGCTGGATGCCCGCCGTGTCATCGGCGATGCCGTCGCCTTTGGCGCCGAAGTCCCTTACATTCAACGGCTGCGCGCCGGACGCGACCGCCAGCAGCAGGCCGAGAACGGCAAGGAAACACTTTTTCATACTCACTCCATGCTCCGAGCTTATCCGATCGGTTGGATCCGGCCGGCCCGCCCGGCGGGCCGGCCGGATCGATTGTTCAGAAGCCGTAATACGGTTTGGCCGTATCTACATTCGTAAAGTTCGTGTTCACCTTACGAAGGAGGCTCTTTTCCGTACTCGCATGGCCGTCGCACCAGACGACATTGCCGGTGCCGACATCAGCCTGAGCGCTAGTACTGACAGCTTTCCCGGTGCCGCCGTTATGCGGGAGGACCATGTAGCTCGCATAGCTCGCAAGACCCCACAGAGGATAGCCCAGCTGACAGACGCTGGCTCCGGAGGAGTCGGCTGCTTCGGCGCCGAGAATCGTCATGGCCGCATTCTTGATGCCGGTGGTCTGCCGGGTAGAGCACCCCCAGCTCCCTGTGCCGCTGACCTGGGCGCTGACGGCGGTGGTCTGAGCGCATCCGAGCACGATGTTGTAGCCGTAATCCATGTGCCCGTAAATGGCGGAAGACAAATCAGAGGAATTGAATTTGTGGAATGTGATGGAGTCATTGCCGACCGGAGTCATCGACGGACAGGCCATCATGTTCGGGGAGACGTACTCCTTCAGTTTCCATCCCCAGCCGCCCCAAAACCAGTCGGCGGTGAGCGTGCCGGGGAATCCGCTGCCGTTCTCATAAGCGCCGTTGGCCGGCATGTAGTACTCCTCGTTGTCTCCGGTGTACATTGCCACGCCCAAACCCATCTGCTTGAGATTGCTCACGCATTTGATGGACTGCGCGGCGGCCCGGGCCTTGGACAGCGCGGGCAGCAGCATGGATGCGAGAATGGCGATGATCGCGATCACGACGAGCAATTCTATCAAGGTAAATTTCTTCTTCATCTTCATTCCTTTTCTTTACGGTTCCTGTTGTTTTCTTCTCTGCGTTTCTCCGGGATGTCCGAAAGGTCCCGTTTCCCCGTATGCCCACACTCCCCGGTTTTCACCGGCAGCCGCGGAAGATATTGCAACCTCCTTCCCGGGCCTCCGCGCCGACATGTCAGTGTTGTCCACACAGGAAAAACAAAACATCTTTTGCTCATTCCTTCGAAAAACATTGTCTGCAGTTAAACTTAACATGATTCAGTTAATTTTAACACATCTATATTATACTACGAAAAGTCGCATTTGTCAAGGGGTAAAATGTAAAATTTTTGAAAAAAAACGAAAAAAAGTTAAAAAAACAGGCCGAAATCGAAGGATTTCCGTTTTCTCGGATGAAAACGGGGCGTTTGCGACACCCCTCCGCATCCGACCATACCGTTCCGGGAACGCGAACGAAACTGCGTCCCGAAAAGCCGGATCGGCACAGTGCGGGATCGGGAACAACGCAGTGTCCGCTCCCGGCCGCCAGAGCCGTATCACTCCCGACGCTCCGGGACGGCGCAACCCTCTCCGAAACCATCCGTATGCCATTTCGCCTCCTTGCACCCGCGCCGGGGAGGGGGTCCCCGGAGACGGCTCCCGGGCGCTTACGCTTTTCCGTCATCGACCTCGGACATCTCCTGCCGGAACACCTCCTTCACCGCCTCGACCGCAGGCTTGCAGCTGCCGTCGAATTGGATCAGAGAGAGATTCACCGGGCACGGATATGCGTCATGCCCCATCCAGAGAATGACCCCGCCGCACCGGGGGAAACGCCCCTTCGCGGCCCGGACCGCGACGGCCAGCCCTTCGGCCTGAAGCCGCTGCGACCATTCGGCATATTCCTCCGGCGACAGCGGATCATGCCCCATCCGCTCCCGGAAGAGCGCGAACTGATCGTACCAGTACGACCGCAGCCAAAACGGATTCTCCTTCGCATAAGGTTCGGGGTTCAGTCCCCCGCCGTACTGCCGGAGCAGTTCCGGAGCGGACGCGCCCGGCACGCCGATCTCCGAGCGCATGAGCGCGTCGTCATTTTCGTAAAACCGCCTCTGCCCCTCCAGCGAACCGTCCACCAGATGCCAGGGACCGTGCACGTCCCAGTGCACCCCTTCGCCGAACTCCTCCCCGCCGAAACCACGGGGCCCGGAGGGACAGGCGGGCAGAAATCTCCGCTCCGGATCGAGTTCGCCGCAGATGCGGGCGAAGTTCGCCAGCATCGGATGCTCCAGTCCCACGGGGATGCCCACCCCCTCCCGGGGATCGTCCATCCCCCACTGGAGTTCGTTGCCGCCGCACCAGGCCAGCAGACAGGGATGCGATGCGCGGCGGCGGATGTAACTCGAGGCGACTTCTCCGAACGCCCGGACCGTCTCCCCGTCCTCGGGCGGATAATTGTCCACTCCGGAGCTGGAGAGCGGAAATTCCTGAATGACCATCAGGCCCAGCTCGTCGCAGAGGTCGTAAAATTCCTCTTTTTCAAGGACCGCGCCGCCCCACACCCGGAGCAGATTGCAGCCCATGTCGGCGTAGATCTCCAGACGCTTCCGCATCTCCTCCGGCGGCACGTCGGCGAAATTCGTGCGGATCGGCGTCCAGTTCACCCCCTGGATGAAAACCGCTTCGCCGTTCACCCGCAGGAGCCAGGGATCGGCCTTTTCCGGTGCGCCCGGATTCTTCTCCCAGCGGAAATCAACAAACCCGGTATTCCAGGCGCGGCGGGCGGTCTCCGCCCCTCCCTGCTCCAGGAGACATTCCACCCGGTAGACGGCGCGCTCCCCGCGGCCGTTGATATTCCACGGCTCGGGATCGGGGACGGTCAGGGAGAGACCGGATGCGCGATACTCCTCCGCGCCGATCTTCGCGGAAACCGCACTCCGCCCGCCTCTGGTGACGCTGACAGAGAGACTCCCGGCGAAATCCGCGGGCAATTCTCCGGCGATCGTCACGACCCCGTCGGAACGGGAGCGGACGAAGAGGCCGTCGGCGGCCTCCTCGGCGGCGCTCCGGAAATAGATGCGGTCCCAGATGCCGATCTGCACCAGGCGGCAACACCAGTCCCAGCCGTAGTTGAAGCGCGGCTTCCGCCTGCGGATGCGGGAGGTGCGGTTGATCTGCCCCAGGGCCCGGGGCGGGGTCAGAAAGTAGATGTCGAGGCGGTTGGTCTGACCCTTTTTCAGCAGGTGCCCGATCTTCACCGTGTACGGCACAAAGGCGTTGTCGAAGGTCAGCACCGCGGTCTTGTTCACCCAGATCTCCCCGGCCCCGTCGAGGCCGAGACAGCAGAGCTCCAGATCCTCGCGGATCAGCGCATCGGGAAGCTCGGCGGAATACTGCCAGTCGCGGTTTTCCACCCATTCGCAGGCCCGGGCGTTCAATCCGACGTTCCAGTCCGGCAGCAGCCCCGCGTCGCGGAGGGACTGCTGCACCGAACCCGGCACCCGCGCCGGCACCGGCGCGATCTCCGGCAGGATCAGACAGAGATTTTCCATGGAGCGGGCCAGACGCCATCCGAAGGGCATCCAGCCGCTCAACTTCCAATCCAGCTCTTTCGCATCAAAAATCATCCTCTGTCCCTTTCTCCGAATCCGGCGCATCCGAAACCCGCGCTTTTATATCAATAACACAAATTTTTGAAAAGTCAAGACCCAGGCCGAAAATTTTTACATTTTTGTTATATTTAACATCAATAAGGTAAAAATATTACAACAATGGCGAAATGCAAATTTTTTTTGAAAATTTTTTTAAAAAAAGGCGACGCTGCGGGGCGGATAGGCCGTCGGAAACCGTCGCCGACACGGCGATCGGCTGAGAATACTATGAAGCCCGGGAATCCTGCGAAATACAGTATTCATAGTATTCATAGTCTTCCCAGTCGTCCACCCGTCCGGAGTGCGGGCCCCTGCGATATGGCCCCTCTGCTCCGGCGGAGACGGATGGCCCCTGACGCTCTGAGACGGCGCAACCCTCTCGGTACCCATCCGTACCCCGCGCACCGCATCCTCACAATCGCCGGGAGAGCGGATCCGAGCTCCGGGAAACAAAAATTCAACAAATCGTAAGTTGAACTTGAAATTTGTTGGATTCGGTGTATATTACCTGTAAATCAACGGATTGGGAGGCTGCTATGATTCGCCGAAAGATCGAAAAACAGCTGCGCCTGCTGGCCGGCATGTATCCGGTGGTAACGATCACCGGTCCCCGGCAATCGGGGAAAACAACCCTTGCCCGGGCGGTATTCCCGGAGCATCAATACGTCAGTCTGGAAAATTTCGACCTGCGGGAAGCCGCTCTCTCCGATCCCAAGGGGTTCCTCAGCAGGTTTTCCCCGCCGGTGATCTTCGACGAGATTCAGCGGGTCCCCGAACTCCTGAGCTATATCCAGACGATCGTGGATGAGGACAGGCGCACGGCTCAATACATCCTGACCGGGAGCCATCAGCCGCTGCTCGGTCAGAGCGTGTCGCAGTCGCTGGCGGGACGCACCGGAATTCTGCGTCTGCTGCCATTCTCGATGGAAGAGCTTGCCGGGGCGGGGTTTGAACTGAAACGCGATGAATATCTGTATCAGGGCTTCATGCCGCGTCTCTACGATACGGCGGTGGACGCGAAAAACCTTTACCGGGATTACTTCGCCGCCTATGTGGAAAAAGATCTGCGGATGCTGCTGAACGTCAAGGATCTTCACTCCTTCGAGACCTTCGTCAAACTGCTGGCGGGGAGAGTCGGTCAGCTGATCAATCTGTCCGGTCTGAGCAGCGACGTCGGCGTTTCGGCACAGACAATTTCCCAGTGGCTCTCGGTCCTGGAGGCGAGTTTCATTATTTTCCGGCTGCCGTGCTATTTTGAAAACTTCGGCAAGCGCATGGTGAAAAGTCAGAAACTCTACTTTTCCGAACCCGGGCTGGCCGCATGGCTGCTGGGCATCTCATCGCCGGAACAGATTGCCAGGGATCCGCTTTTCGGCGGGCTGTTTGAAAACATGGTGGTCATGGAGGCGCTGAAAGGGCGGCTGAATTGCGGAGAAATGCCGGAACTTTACTTTATGCGGGACTCTCAGGGCTTGGAAATCGACCTGCTTTTCCGGGCCTCCCACGACCGGCTGATCCCCATTGAGATCAAAGGCGGCAGCACATGGAACAGAGATTTCTGCAAAAATCTGCTCAAGGTGCGCAAACTCTCTCCGAAATTCAGCGGCGGTTATGTGATTTACTCCGGCGATCTGACCCCGGAAATCGACGGAATAAAGTTTTTGAATTTCAAACATACCGCCGAAATCGTGAAGTGACCGCCCCCCGCGCCGCCCCCGCGGCGGAGCCGATTCACCCGATCACCCGGCAGGGATGGTATTGATCCCGGCGGGCGGCGACATAAGCCCGCCACTCGGCCTCCGTCGCATAAGGCAGCCAGCCGGGACGCGCCACGTATTCGGACTCGTCGCGGGCGAAGCGGAGTTCAAAGGGCTCCTCGTCGCGGGTGAATTCGAGATACAGACCGGCGACGGTCTGCATATCGATGACTTCCTTCATGGTGTTGACCCGGCGCAGATCCAGCAGACGGTAATTCCACGGGAAAAGGAAGAAAAGACGTCCCGATTCTCCGGCGGGGCGGCGGGCTTTGCCGGAGAGGATCAGCCGCTTTTCATCAAATCTGAGCTCCGCGACTTCGCACCGGCCCTGTTCCACATGCATGTCGGTGGAGAGGAGCCACGGATGGTTTCGGGCTTCGGAGATCCGGAAGAGCTTGCACTGGTCCTGCTGGAGCGCGCAGGGGAAAGCCCCCCGGAAAGTCCCGACGTATTCATTGTTCCAGAACTCGAAGATCCGGTATTCGCCGTCGGGATCGCACCCCAGACGCCCGAGATCGATATCCGCGGAATACTCGCCCGCGCCCGGAGCGGTATTGAAAACCGCCGCCAGAGTGTACTCCTCATAATCGGTCCGGATCTTCTTCACGAGGATCCGGCAGCCGCCCTCTTCCGCGGTGCGGTCGAAGAGGTCCGCGGGCCGGGGGATGCCTCCTGTCCTGGGGAAGCACATCTTCATCATCCGCAGCCGCTCCGGAGCGATCATCGAGAGATCATCCGTACAGACCATCGGACTGTCGCCGCACAGACCGAACATGGTCACATTGATCTGCGCCGTCCGGAGGGGGATCGGTTCGTCGAGGAACAGCTCGTTGAGGTCGTTCATGTAAAGTTTGCCGTTGGTGAAGTACGCTCCCGCCGCGTTTTGCACGAAGGAGTGAATGTTCGAGAAGTGCTCGTCATGGCGGCAGTACGCCGAATTCCGCCAGTTCGGGAAAGGATGCAGAGGCCGGGCTTCGCCGTAGTCCCGCACTACCCGGGCGGAATCAATGCACCCCGTGAATATGGGCGACGAGGCCACCGCGGTCTGCAGATGCGTGTCCATGCCCGCCGCCTCCCGGATGACCTTCAACAGCTCCCGCGCCGCCTGGACCGGCAGCAGCGTTTCGTCGTGCAGGACCGCGCCGGGGACGATGGAGAGGAAATCCAGCATGTAGCTCCGCACTCCGTTTTTCCGCTTCTCGGCGATCACTTCCCGCAGGTATTCCCGGGTCGCCGGATGGGTCCCGTCCAGAAAATATTTGGTCAGCGGCTTGCACGAATATTCTCTCCGGGAAAATTCCCAGCTCCCGACGGTCTCCCGGATCGGATTGCCGTCGGCATCCTTCTGCAGATTCTCCCGGTTGCGCTCCAGGGTGTCGGCGGCCTCGCCGAAAAACCAGAAGGGGGAAAACCAGGTCTTGAAATTCCATCCCTCCCCGTGCATGCGGCGGAAAAAATCTCCGAAATTCTCGCCGGTGACGGACTCCTCGTAAGTGAGCCAGTTGCCGGGCACCCCGTCCTTCATCGTATAATGGGGACAGTCGTAGAGCATACATTCCCCGAAAGGCAGAAAATGTTTGCGGACATTTTCCGCGATGACCGGCGTCTCCGTCACCGGGTCGCACTCCGGCGTGGTGAACATGTCCCGCCATCCGTTGGCGAAAACCACTCCCGCCGCCGTGGAAAATTCCGGCCGGTAATGCCGGTTGACGCGATCCGCCCAATCCTCCAGCGCCCGGTACGGATCGGCGCCGAAACGGATCGTGAGCGTCTCCGAAGCCAGTTTCCGCCCCGGCGCCAGCGGATAATCGCCGGTAAAGCACTCGGCGAAGTACCCGGAGCACCCTCCCGCGCCGCGGGCGATGCGGTGCTCGCAGTACATCCGGTCCATGGTTTCAAAGGCGATGAGCATGCTTCCGCCCGCGTTTCTCTCCGTGAAGAGGGCGATGCTGTCTGTGCAGAGCACATCGGAACCCGTGAACTCCTCCACCGAGATATTCCACGGGAAATAACGGAAAATCAGCGCGTCGCGCCCGGAACAGGTGAATTTCAGCGCGCCGGCGCCGCCCCGGAGGATATTCCAGTGACGGATGCGGCACGTCCGATCGCCGCGATTC
This sequence comes from Victivallaceae bacterium, assembly GCA_045585875.1. Lineage (GTDB taxonomy): Bacteria > Verrucomicrobiota > Lentisphaeria > Victivallales > Victivallaceae > JAVBQJ01. The sequence goes on from JAZMZH010000106.1 coordinate 9,989, forward strand.
TCCAGATAAGCGGTGATGCGCAGCGCCTCCCCGTCTTCCCGGATATCCCACGACCAGCGCACATCGCCGGTGCACTCCGCCGAGCCGCACACCCTCCCGTCGATTTCAACGGACCCGTCGATGCCCGACCCGGAAAAGGGATTGCCGACCTGAGAAAACGACAGCATGCCGTCACGGAAACACCACTTCACAATACACCTCTTTTTTCAGTTTTTGTCCTGCCGCCGGGTTGCATATTCTCCGGCACATGATAAATTAATGTACGGATCAGGATTTTACAAACTTCATCGGTTCAGGATTTTTCTCAAAAAATTAAGGTTTTGTCTCATGAGGCTCTGTGACATCCCCTCGACGATCTTCGACCTCTCCGCCCTGCCGCGCCGCTGCGGCGGCAAACCGGAAATCGAAAAAATCGCATGGTTCAGAGATCACGTCTACTGGCATCGGAACGCCCTGATCGACGCCGAAAACATCTCCTTCACCCTCGAGGAGGACCCCGGCGAACACCGGGCGAAAGTCAACGGCGAAATCGTCGAACACTTCACCCGGGAGGGCGAATCGGCGCTGATGCTGAGCGGCGTCGCCGCCGGGACCCGCATCACCACGCTCGCGACCACGAGACGCAACGAACTGCTCTTCCGCTACTCCGCCGGCGCCGCGATGATGCCGGAATTTCCTTTCGGCTGTCGGCGTTTCGTCATGACGCCCCGCTTCGGCAGACATCTGGAGGAGTTGGAGGAGATGCTGGATCATCTCCACGATCCCGGAATCGCCGACCAGCTGGACCTGCTCGCCTGGGCGATGATCGCCGAAGCGCTGGCGGCATCCGAATCCGCCGGGTACGGCGGGGAAAACCGGGTCGGAGATAAAATCCTCCGCATCTGCAACCGCATCGCCGCCAATCCCGCCGCGGACGCCAATATCACCCTCATGGCGGAACAATACGGCATCAGCAGAGCCGTCTTTTACCGGGAGTGGAAGAAAATCTGCCCGGTTTCCCCCTACCGCTTCATGCTCCGGAAACGCCTCGAAAGCGCCCGGTGGCTGCTGCTCCACTCCGGCAAGTCCGTGAAGGAGGTCGCGGAGAGCGCCGGATTCAGGAGCGCCCCGGTCTTCTGCGAAATATTCCGGAAGCACTTCGGCTGCCCGCCCATGAGCTTCCGCAAAAAAGGAAAAGCGGCTGAGACGGAGCCCGCGAGCGGAATCTGAGATGAAGGCAGCTTGTTGCGGTGAATTTCCTCCGCCGCATTTGCAAAAATTCCTCGGAGGCGCTATATTAGAAAGATCCGTATCCGTTTCTTGAAAACCTGGAGGCCCCCCGTGAAAATTGAGGAATTCTGCGCGCTCGGCATTTACTTCACCGCGCTTCTCGCCATCGGTCTTTACTTCTTCTTCCGCGACGGAAAAAAGGGCAAAATGGGAGAAAAGGATTACTTCCTCGGCGGACGAAATATGAACGGCTGGGTCTCCGCCCTCTCCGCCGGCGCTTCCGACATGAGCGCATGGGTACTCATGGGGCTGCCCGGAGCCATCTACATGTACGGAGTCGGACAGATCTGGATCGCCGTCGGACTGATCGTCGGCACGGTGCTGGCCTGGCTCTTCGTGGCGCCGATGCTGCGGCGGTACTCCATCATCGCCGGGGATGCCATCACCATACCGCAATTCCTCAGCAACCGCTTCCTCTCGCGCCGCCGGGGCATACTCCTCGTTTCCGCATTCGTCTTTATGGTGACCTACTGCATTTACGCGGCGTCGAGCATCTACGCCTGCGGGACCCTCTTCAACACCGTTCTGGGCATGGATCCGCGGATCGCCATGGAAACGGCGTCGGTGGTGATCGTCGCCTACACGTTTCTCGGCGGATATAACGCGGTATGCTGGACGGACTTCTTTCAGGGGCTTCTCATGCTCGGAGCTCTCCTGCTGGTGCCGATCATCGCCCTGGCGGTGATGAATTCCGCCGGTTTCTCCGCTCCGGAATATTCGATCCCGGAAAATTATTTCAACCTTCTCTCCGGCGGAAAAGCCGACTGGCGGAGTTTCTCCGACATCATATCCGGAATGGCATGGGGCCTCGGATACTTCGGGATGCCCCACATCATCATCCGATACATCTCCGTGAAAAATGAGCGCGAAATGAAGAAATCCAGGATCATCGGCTGCGTGTGGATCCTCGTGATCCTCTTCACATCCTGCGCCGTCGGCCTCCTGGGCAAGCTGTTCTTCGGAGACGCCCTCGCCGGCATAAAGGACGGCAATACCCTCGTCTTCATAAACATGATCCGCGACGTCTTTCAGCGGATCGGCGAATGGAGCGGATGGACCGCTTTTTGCATCTTCGCCGCGGGAATACTCCTCTCCGCCGTCCTCGCCGCCGCCATGAGCACGGCCGATTCCCAGCTCCTGGCCTCCTCGTCGGCCTTTGCCTCCGATATCTACAAACCGCTGATCCGCCCCCGGGCCTCCGACCGGGAAATGCTCTGGGCGGGGCGGATCGTGGTGCTGATCCTCGCGGTCGCCGCCTTTATCATCGCCTCAAGCCCCGGATGCAAGGGCATCATGAATCTGGTCTCATGCGCCTGGGGCGCTTTCGGCGCCGCTTTCGGACCGGTCATCATCCTGGCCCTCTACTGGCGCAGACTTACCTACAACGGAGCCTTTGCCGGGATCATCGCCGGGCTCGTCGTCGACGCCCTCTGGTATTGGTACCTCGCGGATAAAACCGGCATCTATGAAATCCTCCCGGGATTTCTGGCCGGACTCATCGCCGCCGTCGCGGTTTCCGCGGCGGATAAGAAACCCGGCGCCGAGGTCATTCAGCTCTTTGAACGCTCCCGTCATCCCGTGGATTGATTCGGTCTCCGCCCCGCTTCACGGCGCAGTCTGAGGCGGCAGTTTCCGCGGCGAAATCAATCCGTTCCCTGCATGACCGGCAGCGGCCAACCCCCCAAAAAAAATATCGCCCGGTCGTACCGGGCGATATCGGTTTCCTGTGTCGGCTGATTCAGAGCACGATCACCTGAGGCTGAACCGGGGCCGGAGCCGCCTGGATCACCACCGGAGCAGGCTGCACCACCGGTTGCTGCACCACCACCGGCTGCACCACCGGCTGCTGCACCACCACCGGAGCGGGCTGCTGCACCACCACCGCCGGAGCCGGAGCCACCAGATTTGCCGATGCCCCGACCAGATTCACGATGTCGGTGGCCAGGCGCACGCCGCTGCCCCGGTCATGATAGTGGTGATAGTACGGGACCGGAGGCGGCATCGGAGCCCAGCCATGATGGTGAGGCACGGGCGGGGGCATGGGCCTCGGTCCGGGCATCGGGCCGGGAGCATGGTGATGTCCGCCGAAAAGCGAGGCGCCGGTCAACAGTACGACTGCGGTTAAAGTTGCTGCTGCAAATTTTTTCATCCTGTCTCCTCCTGTTTTTGAGGTTTCACATTGCTTACTTTAGCATTGGAAGCCCCGTCTTGCAAGCATTTCTCAGTTTTTTTTCAAAAAAAACCTTTTTAAATTTGACTTTTCCCCCAACTCCCACTAAATTATTGTCATCGTCCGTTCGCATGTTCCGCATTTTCCACCGCACGGGACACGCGTCAGGGGGGGGCGCCTTTTCAATAGGGAGTGCTTCCGACAGGGAGGATCTTTTGGAAAAGACCTTCCCGCCTTGCTGCAATGCGTTTCGGAGTTAACGGCACGGAAATCTTTCGGTAGCAGGAGAGATTCCCGGCGTCGTGTGTTTTTGTCTATATTTCAGTATTTCGGGAGAAAGAACATGAAAGTCAGAGCATCGGTCAAGCGCAGGTGCGAATACTGCCAGATCATCAAACGCAATGGCGTCGTACGGGTCATCTGTTCCCGCAATCCCCGCCACAAACAAAGACAAGGTTGAGGTGCAATAATGCCACGAATCATCGGAGTTGACATCCCCGGCAACAAGCGCATCGAATTCGCGCTCCGTTACCTTTACGGCATCGGGCCCGCCAAGGCCAAGGAAATCGTCCAGCGCGTGGGCATCGACCCCGCCATCAAGGCCAAGGACCTTACCGACGCCCAGATCGCCGCCATCACCGTCATCCTGCAAAACGACATCCTCGTCGAGGGCGACCTCCGTCGCGTCGTCGCCGCGGACATCCGCCGCCTCCAGCAGATCAACTGCTATCGCGGCATCCGCCACCGCCGGAAACTTCCCTGCCACGGGCAGCGCACCAAAACCAACGCCCGCACCCGCAAGGGACGCCGCGTAACCGTCGGCGCCATCCGCGACAAAACTCAGCGCCGCCTCGCCAAGTAACCGTGCGACAGCAGAAACTCTAACAACATTCATTGAAAGTTCATGATATGGCTGAAGAAATTACCAACACCGCACCAGCGGCGGACGCCGTGAGTCAAACCCCGCCGGCAGAGGTCAAGGAAGTCAGACAGCGCGCCAAGAGCGGACGCTATGTCCCCAGCGGCATCGCCTACGTCCTCGCCACCTTCAACAACACCAAAGTCACCTTCACCGATATGCACGGCAATGTCCTGTGCTGGTCCACCGGCGGCAAAAACGGCTTTAAGGGTTCCCGCAAGAGCACCGCTTACGCCGCCCAGGTCATCGCCGGCGACGCCGCCAAAAAAGCCCAGCTCATCGGCATGAAAGAGGTTGAAGTCCGTATCAAAGGGCCCGGCGCCGGTCGCGAATCCGCGGTCCGGGGCATCGCCGCCGCCGGTATCGAAGTCACGGCGATCCGTGATATCACCCCAGTGCCGCACAACGGCTGCCGTCCGCCCAAACGTCGCCGCGTCTGACGCGGGAATCCCCGTGCAGGATACCCTGTCCCGGGGGAAAGCGTTCAACAATCTTTCCAAGAGGTGAAAAATGAGTGCAATTACAGGTTTCCCGATGCCTCAGGCCATCGTCGTCGATGAGAGCACAGCGACTCCCCGCTATGCCAAATTCATTGCGGCGCCCCTTCAGAGCGGTTTCGGCCACACCATCGGAAATGCCCTCCGCAGAGTGCTGCTCTCCAGCCTCGACGGGGCTGCCATATGCGCGGTCCGTATCGACGGCGCCGCTCACGAATTCGTGTCTCTCCCGGGAGTCGTGGAGGATGTCACAGAGATCGTGCTCAATCTTAAAAATGTCCGCCTGAAACTCCTCGGCGAGCCCCGGAAAACTCTTGAGATCCGTCATGACAAGGCCGGCGCCGTCACCGCCGCCGACATCGTCGCCGACGGCACCGTCGAGGTCCTCAATCCGGAGCAGATCATCTGCACCCTGGACAGCGACCGTCCTTTCCGCGCCGAAATCGACGTCGTGACCGGCCGCGGTTATGAGGATGCCGATAACGCCTCCGCCGTCAGGACTCTGGGCAACATCCCCGTGGGATGTCAGTTCAGCCCCGTTGACCGTGTGGATTACACCGTCGGCGCCGCCCGCGTCGGCGAAAAAACCGAAATGGATTCCCTCGAGATCTCCATCTGGACCGATGGCCGCATCGCTCCGGCGGACGCGCTCACCAGAGCCGCCGAGATCCTTAAGGAGCATCTCACGGTTTTCCTCGGCGGTCAAAAGGTCGAGGTCAATCCCAAGGACGAGCTTTCCCAGGAGGAGCAGCGTCAGTTCAGACTCCTGTCGCAGAATGTCGAGGTCCTCGACCTCTCCGTCCGCGCCATGAATTGTCTCAACAACGCCAATATCCATCTGCTCTGGGAACTGTGCACCAAAACCGAGAGCCGGATGCTCAAGTTCCGGAACTTCGGCAAAAAGTCCCTGGACGAAATCAAAGAAAAAATCGAAAAACAAGGGCTTACGCTGGGAACTGAACTTTCAGAACCCCTGACCGCCGCGCTGGAGGCTGAGGCCAAAAAGATGCACGGCGAGAGCGAAGCGGAGGAGAAATAATGCGTCATCGCGTACATACTTTCAAGATCGGGCGTTCCGGTTCTCATCGTCGCGCCATGCTTGCCAACATGATCGCCGGACTCTTTGAGCATAAGCAGATCCAGACCACTCTGGTCCGCGCCAAAGAGGCCCGCATCTGGGCGGAAAAACTGATCACTCTGGCCAAAAAAGGCGATATTCACCACCGCCGTCTGGCCGTTGCCCGCATGCATAACAATAAGGGCGCGGTCAAGATTCTCTTCGACGAGGTCGCTCCCCTTTATGCCGGGCGCAACGGCGGATATACCCGGATCATCAAGCTCGGCAAGCGTCAGGGAGATGCCGCCGAGATGTGCATCCTGCAGCTGGTGGAGGCCGACGGCGACAAAAAGGCCGCGGCCCCCGAAAAAGACGCGGCCCCTGAAAAGGCCGAAGCCTGACACATGACCGGCATGTGACGACAACGGACGCTTCCCGTCGGGGGGCGTCCGTTTTTTTTGAAAAAAAAGGGGGAGGAATTATGAAAGTTCTTGTCTGCGGCGGCGCCGGTTACATCGGATCGGGATGCAGCGAATATCTGCTGGATCACGGTCACTCGGTAGTGGTGTACGATTCGCTGGCCACCGGTCATGAAGACGCGGTGGATCCGCGCGCGGTTTTCGTGAAGGGCGATCTTGCGGACCGCGACCGGATCATGGATGTCTGCAAAAACGGCTGCTTCGACGCGGTGATGCACTTCGCCGCCTTTTCGCTGGTGGGCGAATCCATGCAGAATCCCACCAAGTATTTCCGCAACAACATCGCCAACGGCATCAATCTCGCCGAAGCCATGGTGGCCGGAAATATCGGGCGCATCGTCTTTTCCAGCACCGCCGCGACTTTCGGCAATCCCGTGAATATCCCCATCGCCGAGACCGATCCGCAGCAGCCGATCAATCCCTACGGCGAATCCAAGCTCTGCTTTGAGAAAATCCTCCGCTGGTACAGCGCCATCCACGGCATAAAATATGCCGCCCTGCGTTATTTCAACGCCGCCGGTGCTACGGAACTTCACGGCGAGGATCACCGCCCGGAGAGTCACCTCATCCCCATCATTCTGCAGGCGGCGGCCGGACAGCGGGAAAAGGTCATGATCTTCGGAGACGACTACGACACGCCCGACGGCACCTGCATCCGGGATTACATCCACATCCTCGACCTCGCCCAGGCCCACGAAAAGGCCCTTTACGCCCCCGAATCCGGGCACTACAATCTCGGCACCGGCAACGGACTCAGCGTCAGGGAGATCATCGAGACCGCCCGCGAAGTTTCCGGCCGGGAGATCAAAGTGGAGGTGGCCCCCCGCCGCCCCGGCGATCCGCCCCGGCTGGTGGCCAAAAGCGACAAGGCCAAATCCCTCCTCGGCTGGCGGCCGGCTTTTGAATCCGCCGCCGCGATCATTGAATCGGCCTGGAAGTGGAAACAGCTTCATCCCGCCGGTTACTCCAGGTGATTTTACCACCCGTCCCGCCCGGTTTCGCGCCGGGCTTTTTTTATTCCGGAATCTTCCGCCGGGTTTGCTTCGTCCCTGCCGGCGTTTTATCCGGGACGATGCTTCCGCGGAACGGGGGGGAGTGTTATTCGCCGGGGCGGCTGATTTCGGCGGAGGCGGCGATGGCGGCGATGACCTCTTCCCAGCCGATTTTCGCCTCCTCCCGCATCACCCTTTCCAAATCGGCCCGGGTGGCGGGGTGCTGGGGCGCGAATACGGTACAGCTGTCCGGGACCTGTTCTTCGGAAAGTTTCAGCGTACCGATGCGGTCGGCGATGCCGATGGTCTCCAGCTTGTCCATGCCCACCGTCGGACGGAGGATCAGCATCGGCGAGGCCTGATTGATGACCGACATGTTGCACAGCGTCTGGCTGGCCACCTGGCCGAGGGAATCCCCGGTTACCAGCGCTCCGGCGCGGAATTTCTCCGCGATCACGGCGGCGATTCTCACCATCATCCGGCGGTAGAGCACGGTGCGGAGCTTCGGGTCGCAGTGGTCCCGGATGAGTTTCTGGATTTCGGCGAGGTTGCACGCCGCCAGCCGTCCGGGGCGCTGAAATTCATTGAGCCGGGCGGCGATGCGGGAGACTTTGGCGAGTGTGGCGGGCGGGGTGTACGGCGCGGAGTGAAAGGTGACGAACTCCACCTGGGAACCCCGTTTCATGGTCATCCAGCAGGCGACGGGGGAGTCGATGCCGCCGGAGAGCAGGGCCAGGACCCGGTCGTTGCTGCCCACGGGCAGGCCGCCGGGGCCGCGGAAGGTCTCCAGATAGACCATGGTGGTTTCTTCGCGGAGCTCCACGCCGATGGTGATTTCGGCATTGTCGCTCAGATCCAGTTTGATGCTGTCGGGGCCGAATTTTTCCCACAGCGCGGTGGCGAGGGCGATTTCGATCTCCTGACTGGTCATGGGAAAGACTTTGCTGCTGCGGCGGGCACGGATGCGGAAGGTCGGGGGATTGGACCCGCGTCCGGGAGCCAGGGCGTCGGCAAAGACCTCCGGGGCCAGCCGGAGCACCGTTTCCCGGACCGCCTGAAAATCTCCCGCGGGCAGCTTCACCGCCGGAGACCAGGAACTGAGGCCGAAAGCCTGCTTCAGCCGTTCGGCAACGGCGACGAGCTCCGCGTCGGTGAATATGCCGGAGTCGGCTTTTTCCAGCCAGACGCGGCCGCGGATGCGGCGGACCTTCACCGGCATGGGGCGGAGCAGGCGGTAGAGATTTTCCACCAGCGCCATTTCGAAATGGTTGCGGTTGGCGCCTTTGGTGGCGATCTCGTGGTAGCGGCAGAGACAGGCGTTGATCATGGATGCGGTTCCTGTTCGGGGCGGGAGGTCAGGCGTTTTTCTCTCGCTCCCGTTCATCAAAAGCGTGGGTGCTGGCGTTGTCGAAGCGCATGATCTCCGGATGGAAGATCAGCGGCACGACGCCGGTGCGTCCGTTGCGGTTTTTTTCGACGATCAGTTCGGCCGGGACTCCTTCCGGTCCGATTTCCCGGCCGCCGGATTTGGTTTCGTCGCGGTTGCGGTGCAAAAAGGCCACTACGTCGGCGTCCTGCTCGATGGCTCCGGATTCCCGCAGATGGCTGAGTTTCGGGCGGGCCTTTTCGCTGGCGTTTTTTTCAATATCCCGGTTGAGCTGGGCCAGCACCAGCACCGGGATGTTGAGATCCTTGGCGATGCTTTTCAGCCCTCCGGAAATTTCCGCCACTTCCTGCTGGCGGTTGTCTTCCCGGGATATCCGGTTGCCCGCGTGCATGAGCTGGAGATAGTCCACGACGATCACGTCGATCTTTTGTTCGGACACAAGCCGGCGGGATTTGGCCCGGAGCTCGGCGATGGTGAGGCCGCTGGTGGGGTCGATGAAGATGGATGAGTTCTTGTAGGCCCCCACCGCCTTGGCGAGTCGCTGCATGTCGTTGGGACGAAAGGAGCCGTCGGAAAAGCTGGACATGGGGACTCCGGCCTCGGTGCAGATCAGACGTTCGGAAATTTTCGCGGCGGTCATTTCCAGACTGAAGAAGGCGACTTTGCGGGGGTGGACCTTGTTCAGGGCCATGTTTCGGACGATGTTGAGCGCTATGGCGGTCTTGCCGATGGAGGGGCGGGCGGCGAGGACGAACATCTCCCCGGCCCGCAGTCCGGAGGTGTAGCGGTCCAGATCGGGGAAGCCGGTGGGGATGCCGGGCTCGATTTTTTTCTGAATGATGTTGTCGATGGTTTCCAGCGCTTCGACCGCGCTCTCCTGGATGGAAACCACGGAATTCTTTACGTGACTGTTTCGGACGTTGAATATGGCCTGCTCCACACTGTCGATGAGGACCTCGGGTTCGGCGTCGCCGTCGTAGCATTTGCTCAGGGATTCGGCGCAGACGCCGATCATTTTGCGGAGCATGGCCAGTCCGCGCACGATGGCGCACCAGCGCTCGATGTTGGCGGAGGTGGCCACGGAATCGGCCAGCTCCGCCAGTGCGGGCAGGCCGCCGACGTCGGCCAGTCTGTCCCGGGATTCGAGGCGGTGGGCGACGCTGACCAGGTCCACCGAGCCGGAATCGGAACTGTTGTAAACATCCAGGATCGCCTGATAAATGATCCGGTGGACGTGGGAATAAAAAAATTCGCAGTCGTCGCCGAATTCGCTGACCACGATATCGGCGCAGGGGCGGGGATTGCGGAAAACGCTGGACAGTATGGCCCGTTCCACCTCGACATTGCTGGGCTGGGGGCGATCGAAGCCCATCAGACCGGTGATTGCCGCCGTCCCGGCCTCCCGGTTTCCGGAGCCGGGTTTGAATTCTTTATTCATGTTCGCTTCTCTTATAAGGCATTAAAACAGTCCGATGGGCCTAATATAGCGCAATATTGTTTTTTTTCAAGGATCGACGACTTGAAAAATCGCTCCGCGACCAGTAAATTAAGGATGACGACCACGGGATTCAAAGCCGGCGTCCGGGACGGCGCCGTCCCCGGCGCCGATCCGGGTTGGAGAAAGGAGTTGAGCATGTTTTTGAAAAAAATCGTCTACTGGATCGGAATGATCTTCATTTTGGCCGCCATCGCCCTTGCCGCGCTGCTCTTTTTGCAGAATTACCCCGAACTGCAGAGCGAGGCCGTGGATATGACCGGCATCACTCCCCCCGATGTCACGGTGGAGCTCGACGGCGGGCGGACCCTGCGGGCGTTTTGGTATGCTCTGCTCATGGCCGGAGGCGTCTGCGCCTTCGGCAGCTATCTGGTCATGGCCATGGAACTTCACCGGCTGCGCCGCAAGTGCGCCCGGAAATCCGAATGAGAGATGCCCCTGCCGGCTGCGCTGTCCGGTACCGTATTATGACGAAGCGGGAGAAACTTTTATGCCTCTTCTGGGGATATTTTCGCATCTCCGCCACCGTGCTGGGGGGCGGATACGCCATCATTGCCGCCGCCTCCGACTATTTTGTCCGCGAACGCAAACTCCTGACCGAAGCCGAGATGCTGGACACGGTGGCGCTGATCCAGAGCGTCCCCGGGATCCTGGCCTGCAACTCCGCGGCGGTGGTCGGACAGCGGACGGCCGGTCTGGCCGGAGCTCTGGCGGCGGTGATCGGAGCGGTCCTGCCGCCGGCGGCGATCATCACCGTGCTCGGGTTCCTGATCGGGCTGTCGCCGGAAACGCTGGAACATCCCCGGGTGAAGGCGGCGTTTTCGGCGATAATCGCGGCGGTGACTTCTCTGGTGATCATCGCGGTGGTGCGCATGGCCCGGGGGATGAAGCACGGCGCCTTTGAAATCGCGGTCTGGCTGGCCTCTTTTGCGGCCATGAGCATCTTCAAGCTCTCTCCGCTGTGGATCGTGCCCGCGGCGGCGCTGGCCGGCATCGTGTACGAGGCGGCGGTCGGGGCCCGGGCCCGGCGAGGGGAGGACGGAGCATGAATCCGGCGTCGCTCTTTCTGCTGTTCGTGAAGATCGGTTTCTGCTGCGTGGGCGGCGGCTATATGCTGGTGCCGTTTTTAAGTTCCGAACTGGTGGAGGCGCATCATCTGCTCACCGGCGAAAGTTTTCGCACGCTCATCAGCCTGGCCCAGGTCACTCCGGGGCCGATCGGCATCAACGCGGCCACCTGGACCGGATACACGCAATACGGTGTCGCGGGCGGTCTGGCGCTGAGTTTCGCGCTGATTCTGCCGGGTTTCGTGTTATCCTATTTGGCCGGGAAAATGATGAACCGATGGTCGCGGCATCTGCTGGTAAGGGGATTTTTCCGGGGGGCGAAACCCGCTTCCCTGGGGCTGATGACCTCGGCGGTGCTGGTTTTCGCCGGTCTTTCGATATTTTCGGGGGACATACCGTGGCGTCCGGAAGCGCCTTTCCCGGAGGTGAGCGTGGTGAATCTGCTCATAGCCGCCGGTGTTCTCCTGCTCAATTTCGTCAGGAAGCCGAAGATCGGCATGCCGGTCCTGTTTCTTGCCGCTGCTGCTGCGGGAGCGCTTTTCGGCTGACGGCGCGTTTCTCCGGGCGGCGGATTTACCGGCAGAGTTCGGCGGCCCAGTCGGAGAGGGAATTGTCCCTGGCTCCGGCGATCAGCACGGCGGTATCGGCGCCGGGACGTTTCCGGGCGAGAAATTCCGTCACCTCCTGCCGGGAACCTCCCCGGCGCAGGTCAAAACGCGGGTTCCTGGCACGCCACCGCTCCAGGACCTCGTCGGCGGTGGGTTTGAAGCTGGAGGTGCCGCCCGCGTAAAAGGGTTCGAAGAGGAAGAAAATATCCCCGGCGGCGAGGACTTCGTTCATGCGCTCCAGCAATTCCTCCTCCATGAATCCGAACGGGCCGTACCCGTGGGGCTGAAAACAGACGATCGCCCTCCCGGGAGCGTCCTCTTTTCCGACGGCGGCTTTCACGGTTTCCACCGCCGCCTTCAGCTTCTCCGGATTATGGGCGTAATCGTCGTAGACCGGAGCGCCGCCGGGCAGGTGTCCGGCGAGATCGCTGCGTCGCCAGACTCCGGAGAAACGGCCGATGGCCTCCAGAGTCCGGTCGTCGTCGCAATCCTCCAGCAGGGAGATGAGTTTCCGGGCGGCGAGGGCGTTCAGGGCGGCGTGACGGCTGCCGGGGGAGAGGAGGCAGCTTTTGCCGTCGGAGAAACGGGCTCTGGCGCGATTTCCGGCATCCCTCTCCAAGCGGACCTCCTCTTCGGAAAAGAGGGCGGTCCGGACTCCGGATGGGAGATTTTTCAGCAGGCGTCCGGCCAGAGCCTCCGGCGCCACCACCCCCCTGACGGCGCTGGAAGCGAAAGCGCCGAAAACCCGCTCCAGCTCGTCGGCGGAATAGTGATCGCAGCCGATGTTCAGGATGACCGCGTAATCCGGGGCGTAGCCCAGGAGACTTTTGTCGCTCTCGTCGGCTTCCAGCACCAGGGGGCCTTTGCCCGGTCTGAAATTGCCGGCGCACTTGTCGTCGGCGAAGGCGTTTGCCAGAGCGCCGTCCAGCATGGCCGGGTCCTTGCCCAGATGAAAGAGGGTTTCGGCGATGAGCGCGGTGACCGAACTCTTGCCGCAGCTGCCGGTCACGGCGACGGAGGGGGCCGGAGCCGCGCTCTCCAGAGCGAGCTTCAGCACCTGGGAGCGATGAAGGCGGAGCGCATCTCCGGCGGCGGCCAGATCCGGATTATCCTCCTCGATGGCGGTGGAGTAGACGACGGCGTCCGGAACACCCTCGGCCGCGAAGCTGCCGTCCTGCGGGTAAATGGGGATGCCCCAGGCTTTCAGGCTGGCGAAGATCCTCCGGTTGGCCGGGTCGGCGGCCCCCCGGTCCGAACCGGTGACCCGGCAGCCCCGCCAGCGGAAGAATTGAGCGAGGGCGCTCATGCCGATGCCGCCGATGCCGATGAAGTGCATGCTTTTCACAGTCGTGACTCCTCTTTTTTCTGAGCCTTGTTGTATTCTTCGATAAGATCCGGGTGGGGCTGGATATTCATGTATTTGAGGACACGCTCGGAGATGCGGCGGAAAGCCGGTCCGGCCACGGTGCCGCCGTAGCTGGAGGTTTTCGGACTGTCCGCGGTGATCAGCAGCACGAAGGCCGGGTCGTCGGCGGGCACGATGCCGGCGAAACTGGCGAAATACTTGCGGGTGTAGACGCCGTTGACGATTTTTCTGGCGGTGCCGGTTTTTCCGGCGACGTAATATCCGGGGATGTCCGCCGCAGGGGCGGTGCCGCCGGGCTTGGTGACCATCTTCATCATCTCCATCATTTCCCGGGTGGTTTCGGCCCGGCGGAAGATTCTGACCGGCTCCGGGCGCTCCCAAACGGTTTCGATGCCGGTTTCGGGGTCGATGCAGCGGTCGATGAGACGCACCGGGCGCAGATTGCCGTTATCGGCGAGGGCGCAGTAGGCCCGGGCCATCTGCAGGGGGGTGACGGCGATGCCGTAGCCGATGGAAAATCGGGAGATGGAGAGGCCGTCCCATTTTTCAACCTTCGGGAAGATGCCCCGGCTCTCCGGGGAGAGGGGGATGCCGGTGCGGGAGCCGATGCCGAAACTGCGCAGGACGTCGTCCAGCATGTTTTTTCCCATGTCGATGGCGATCTTGGCGGAACCGATGTTGCTGGATTTCTGAATGATCTCTCCCACGGTGAGATTGGTGTAATCGTGGGTGTCGGTGAGGGGGCGGTTCAGGAACATCCAGCGGCCGTGTTCGCAGTAGTAGGTGGTTTCGGGGCGGACGACGCCGCGGTCGATGGCCCCGGCCACGGTCAGGGCCTTCATGATGGAGCCGGGTTCAAAGACGTCCTCGATGATCCTGAGCCGTCCGGCCTGGGCCATGTCGGTGCGGTTGCCGGGGTCGAAGGTGGGGCGCTGGGCGATGGCGAGGATGTCGCAGGTTTTCGGGTCGAGCATGACCGCGTAGACGGCTTCGGGCTGGATGGTTTCCATGACGTTGTCCAGCTCCTCCTCCACGATGCCCTGGATCACTTCGTCGATGGTCAGGCAGACGTTGAGCCCGTTGTGACGGACGGCCAGCTCCTCGACTTCACCGTAGTAGAGGGGGCGTCCGCCGATGTCCCGTTCGTAGCGCTGTTTGCCGAAGGTGCCGGAGAGTTCCCGGTCCAGCAGTTTCTCCAGACCCGCGAGAGGGATCATCCGGTCCTTTTCCATCTTGGTGTAGCCCAGGATGTTGGCGAGGAGTTTCCCCTTGGGGTAGTTGCGCATGTA
>JAZMZH010000107.1:0-6226 GCA_045585875.1 Victivallaceae bacterium
CCGGAAAATATTTCATCCTGCTGGATGAGATACAGTTTGCCGTTTCCCGGGAGGAGATGCGGGCCGCGGATGCGCCCGTCAGGATATACAGCGTCCTCAACGGTCTGCTCCGGCTCGCCAATACCGACATTTATGTGACCGGCAGCAATTCCAGGATGCTTTCCAAAGACATTCTGACCGAATTCCGGGGGCGCGGCGATGTCGTGGAAATCCACCCCCTCTCCTTCCGCGAATACTACAGCTTCGCGGGCGGAGAGCGATCCGCCGCTTTGGAGGAATATGCGCTGTACGGCGGGATGCCGCTGGTCCTGAAACAAAAAACGGATCATGACAAATTCCGGTATCTGTCCGGACTGTTTCAGGAAGTGTACTATAAGGACATTCAGGAGCGGTATTCGGTCAGACATCCGGAAACCCTGGCGGAATTGACCGACGTCCTCTGTTCCTCGATCGGTTCGCTGACCAATGTTTCCAAACTGACGAAGACTCTGCGCAGCATCAAAGGTTCCGGATATACGGAGGAAACCATCGGGAGCTATCTGGGGTATCTCTCCGACGCATTTTTGTTCCGGGCGGCCAGACGCTACGACGTGAAGGGGAAAAAATATTTTGAATATCCGGTGAAATACTACTGCGAAGACATCGGCCTGCGCAACGTCAGGCTGAATCTGCGTCAGCAGGAGGAAACCCACATCATGGAAAACATGATCTTCAATGAACTGATCTCACGGGGATATTCCGTCGATGTGGGCGTCATTCAGCAGACGGAGACCGGAGAGGACGGGAAACGCCGTCAAAAGAGCTGTGAAATCGACTTTATCGTCAATGCGGGCAATCGGAAATATTACATCCAGTCGGCTCTGACTCTGCCGACTCCGGAAAAACGGAAACAGAAAATCCGCCCCCTGCTTGCCGTAAAGGATTTCTTTCAGAAGATCATCATTTCCAAAACGGCCATGAAACCCTGGATCGACGAATTCGGGATCCGGCATATCGGCCTTTGTGACTTTCTGCTGGACGACACGCTGCCGGAATAGAATCCGTGTGCACCTCCCCGGCGCGGAATCGTGATCCCCCTCCGGGCTGCCTCTGAAGCCCACGCCGTTATCCGGAATCAGGTCGACATGTCGACTTAAAATCGGATTCGGGGAGTTTTTCTCGCCCTCCGCGGCGGGATGACGCGGCTTCGGCTCAGGGACGGTCCGGGTCCGGACCGTCCCTTTATCCGGCTACAGGATGGGATGGATCAGAGGCGGGAGATCCTCCTCTTCGCACGGCCCGAGATATTCGAGATCAAAGGCGATCCAGGAATCATCCTTCACCTCCACCGCAAAGGTGTGATTCCCGCCGTAGTCCACGGCGGGCAAAGCATCCCGGAGGACGCAGACGCCGTCGTAAAACATGGATATTCTGCCCCCGATCAGGTAGATGTCCACATCCACGGCGCGATCGTTCACCACGTAGTTCCGCCCGAAGGCCCCCGGCGAAACATCGCAGCGGTCGAGGTTGTCATACTCGTCGACATGCTCGATGACCCAGCCGCCCCAGTGATAGATGCCGGCGTTGGTGGTGTGAAACTTGTTGGAAATCTCGACCCCGTCGATGTGAAACTTGAAATTGCCGGGATGACGGAATTTCAGCCGGATATTCACGTTGTCCGGCAGGGTCCCCCGGTAGCGGAGCAGCGCCTTTTTGTTTTCCGTCCGGAGGCCGTGCTTCAGCCCGCTCTCCGGGATCGGGGCCAGGACTCCGGCCTCCGCGCTCCAGTTGGCCGGGAGGAAGTCATGCTGCGCCTCCAGAGGTTCCGCCTGCGGCACATCGGCCCGGGGCCGCACCGGATCGGGCAGGTCGAGGAGCGAAGCGTCGGTGGAGACCGGAGCGATGAAGTAGACCCGCATGTCCCGGGTGGCGACGGAGTACCGCAGGATCCCGTCCCTGAAATCGGGTTCCTCGTCCCGGTTCAGGCACCGCACCTGCAGCGCCTCCCCGGGGAACATGCCGGAAAGGTCGATCACGTTTTCCTGCACTCCGTCGTAGACGATGTTGCCGGAGATGAGCACCGCCTCGTCCTCCGCCAGATAGTAGGAGGTGCACAGGGTGTTTTCGTTCATCGTTTTGATATGGGGCTGTTCGCCGGTGTAGGGATAGAACCTCGCGTCGGGCTTGCGCCTCGTGATGTCCAGGAAACGGCTCCAGTTCGCGCCGTTGACCATGGAGGAGACGATGCCGTGGGGCAAACTCCAGATGAGCGCCCTCCGGAAGGGATGGCTGAAGGTGGCGTCCAGAAACGCCGACGCCCACAGCACTCCCTGCATCCCGAAGGGATAGCCCGAATAGACCACCGAAGTCACGTCCGGCGGCAGCAGATAACCCCGGCGGTAGCGGCTCAGGGTTTCGCCCTCAAGATAGTAGTCGCAATGGGAAAAATGGACCAGGCTGAAACCGCCTCCGGTATGATGCCAGATGGGATTTTTCACGCCCCGGGAGTCGAAAATGCCCCGCAGGCGCTTGATGTACGACCTCTGTCCGGCCACGCAGCCCTCGTGCCAGCTGCCGTCCCAGCTGGCGGGCAGAAAGATGGAACAGGGGTGATTGAGATTGAGACACCAGAAGGGCACCGTCGGGCCGTCCAGATAGACGCCCCGCAGGCCGCTCTCCTCCGCCAGCCGGTCGATTTTGTCCAGCAGGAATTCCCCCGCTTCGCCGCGGAAGCAGATGACGGAGCAGGGCACGTCCTTGCCGGGATCGTAAGCCCGCTTGTACCACGCACGGCGGGGATAGGCGGTGAAGGTAGTTGGATATTCGGCGAATTCCGGGGCGTTTTCGGCCATGGTGGAGCCGAAGTAGATGTAAAGATCCTTGTCCGCCTTTTCGGCGGCTTCCCGCCGCTGCCGGATCGCCGGGACCTTTTTGAGATCGGGATAGGACTGGTAATCGGACCAACTCTCGAACATGAGATCCGCCTTTAAGGGCGGGATGTAGTCGTCGCGGAAGGGGGTGAATTGCAGATGAAACTCGTAGACGTTGTCCTCCGGAGGCCTCACGCCGTCCCTCGAAACCAGCGTGATCAGGATCTCGTCGCCGTTGATCTCCACCTGGCGTCCGTCGGGCGCGGAGTAGACGAGATAGTGTCCGAAAGTGAAGATGACGCCGCCGTCGCGGTCCCCCACCCAGAGGTCGTCCCGCAGATTGCCCCGGTAGCCGTATCCGCCGATTTTCACGAGGGACTGGCAGCTGCCGTTGGTGATGTACTGCGCCATGCCCTCCGCGAGGGGGATCCGCAGGCGCAGCGTGTCGGGGACGGTGTCGCCGAGCCCGGTAATGCGGGCGCGCACGGTCATGAAGCCGTCGTACTCGGTATGGGTCTTCACCTCCACGCCGGGATTGTCGGCGGAAAGCATGTCAATGGCGGTGACGGTTCGGCCGACCTCGGCGCGGGGATTCACCGGGAGGATCTCGCCGTTCATCTCGAATTCCAGGGAAACGGGCCCGGCGAGGATCTCCCGGCCGCGGCAGCCGACGGCGGAGACGGGGAGCATGCCGTCGCCGAAGTCGATGGTCCCGTGCTTCAGCGTCAGGATTCCGTCCTCGAACTCCGGGGAGCTCCAGGGATAGGGCACCCGGTCGTCCAGATACTCCAGGGCCACATCCGTCCGCCAGGAGGCGGGAGCCTTGGCGGTGAAAGTCTTATTGAGCATGACCTCGCCGTTGCAGGCGAGGCTGGCGGTGATGGGGGTGCCCGCGGGGAAGTCGGCGGGCAGCTTCAGGCGCGACGGCCAGTGGGAGGAACCCTCCGCATGGACGCTCGCGCCGTTCACGGTCAGCACGATGTCCGCGCCTTTTCTGCCGGAGGGGAATTCGGCGGCAACCTCGGCCGCGGCCGGATAATATTCCAGATCCAGGCGTCCGAGCACCGGAGTCGGGAGGGGCCCGGAGGTGGAAGATGCGGCGGAATACTCCGGGAAATCCTCCGCCGTCGCTTCGTCGTTCCGGTCGAAATCCAGAAATTCGGCCTTGGCCATGGGCAGCTGATTGTAGCCGCCGAAACTGGGCAGATGCCAGCCGTAGCGTTCGCCCCGGTAAAAGCGGAAAAGGTTGAAGTAAGCCACCGAAGTGCGCTCCCGGTCATACCCCACCGAAGAAAAGGGGATGCAGAAGACCGCCGCCCAGCCGTCGCCCATGTCAAAGAGGGCGCAGTCGAACTTGCTGTCCCGGAGCGGAGTCTCGTCGTAACGGCGGCTGGTGCTTCCGGCGAGGTTCACCGTCATCTCATAGGTATGGGCGCACTTGCCCAGCTCCGAAAAAGCTCCCTCGTAGCCGCCCATGGTGAGTTTGGCGGCCACCTTGTCATCCATGCCCATGACCACCTGCACGGCCTCGTCCACCGAGAGATCGTCGTCAAAGGACCGTTCAAAGGCGTAGGCTTCGGAAAAATCGTCCTCGGCGCAGCATGCCGCCAGCCAGAGGTTTTCGCCGTCGTGAAACAGGTAAAAGGAGGTCGGCGCGGGGATCGTTTTCTTCCCGTTCAGGCCGCTGAAGGTGCGCACGACGGCCGCGCCGGCCCAGTCATCCTCGCGAAACATATCAACTGCGGAGAGTTCGGCCGCCTTTTCCGCGGTGATCCTGGGTATTTTCACCAGCGGCTCGGCAAAAACCGGGATACAGCAGGAAACAAAAGAGAGTATTGTAAAAAACCTTTTCAGCATGTCGTCCCTCCTCAAAAGACACCCGTTCCCCGGAAACACCGGAGAACGGGTGCAACAGACCGGAATCAGTTGTTGGTGAACATCGTGGTGTCGGTGTTGCTCAGCGTATCGTACTTGACACTGCTCGCATGACCGTCGGCATATCCCAGATTCCACTTCCCGGCATGAACCGCATCGCTGAAACTAAGCGTGGATGTGCAAGCGCCCGGCGCCGGAAGATTCTTCCAATAAGACATCTGGATATCGGAATCCAAAACGATCACCTGCTCGCTGGCGCGCTTGGCCGCTCCCAAATTCATGAAATGGAAGGTCGAGGGGCAGGAATAGCCGACCGCATACGCCGGCACGCTGAAAGACGGGTGGTTGTTATTGGTGGTCATGGTCTTGGAGGGACAGGCGAACTGAGCCTTGTCGATGCCGGCTTTGTAGACATCGTAGAACCAGTTGCTGGTATGATCCTCATACCACCAGCAGGAGACACCGTAATCGGCCTTGCTCCACGCGCCGACATTCACGTTCATAGTACCCGCGCCGTTGCCGGGCAGATAGTTTTCGTTGTCGTTGGCGTAGATAAAGGCGCCCAGGACGATCTGCTTCACATTGTTGGTGCACTTGATGTTCTGCGCGGCGGCGCGGGCCTTGGAGAGCGCGGGCAGCAGCATGCTGGCCAGGATGGCGATGATCGCGATCACGACGAGCAGTTCTATCAATGTAAATCCCTTTCTCATAACGACTTCCTTTCTTTTTTCGTTGTCGGGACCGGTTCCTCCGGAATCTGTTGTTTTCATGGCAGTTTCCTTTGGTTTTCAGATTGGTTCGGTTGCGTTTTCAAGGTTGACTGATTGCTTCGGTTTCACGAGAGCGGGCGGACCCGTCTCCGGACACAGGCTGCACGCTACATTTGATTTTCCTCTCTTTCCTTTTTCGCGTCCGCCCCGTCCAGGCGGAAACCGCAGGATTCCCGGCAGAAAAACTTCGCGGGCACCGAGACCGGCGATACCGCTTCATTTTTCAGCACTTGAAAGAAGAGACCGGTCAGCCGCCGGCCGATCTCTTCGGCGTTGATGGATATGCTGGCCAGGGAGGGGACGAGGCCGCGGCAGAAGGATTCGTTGTCCCAGCCCGTCACCGCCAGATCCTCCGGCACCCGCACACTCATCCGGGCGGCGGCGCCGATAAGGACGCAGGCCCAGATGTCGTTTTCCGCAAGCACGCAGTCCACTTTTCGGGGCAGAATCTCCTCCCGGATGGCCTGCTCCAGACGGACCGGCAGCTCGGCGTCGTCGGGATCCGCCTCCACTTTAATCACCTCGGGGGCGTAACCGAACTCCCGGCAGATGTCGCCGAAAAGCCGCGTCCGGGTGATGAGATGATGATTGAAATCCGCATTCAGCAGGATGGCCGGACGGATGCGGCCGGAGGATTTCCATCCACCGATCAGTTCCCGAAAGGCCCCCGCCGGGTCGATGGCCACGCAGGGCGCGTCGATGACCGGAGACTCCTCCCAGAGCACCACGTGC
>JAZMZH010000108.1:0-2667 GCA_045585875.1 Victivallaceae bacterium
GACGGCGCCGGGGACATCCATCCACCCCAGGGCGATGTTGATGTCCGAGAAGAAGAGCAGGCCCACGGCGACCGGGAACCAGCGGGTTTCCGAGCGGACCGCGCCGCTCAGGCTGACCGCGGAAAAGAGCGCGTAGGCCACCAGCGCCGCCATTACGTATATCGGGATCAGCCGGTAGGCGAAGGCCAGAACGACGGCGCCGATGACAAAGGCCGCCGCCGCGACTTTGCGATTGAACCCCACGGTGACGCCGAAGTAGGTGATGAGAAAGATCTGGGCAAGGGAGAACCCGGCCACGCCCATGAGAAATTCCGGATTGTTCCGCCCGGCTCCGCGGTAGACCAGGAAGAAATCTCCGATCATGGTCGCCGCCAGGCCCAGCCAGGCCAGCCACTCCAGACGCGCCCGGATCAGGATGAAACGCGTGAAGTTGTAGAGCAGAAATCCCGGGGTCATGAGGATCACGAAATATTTGTAATGTCCCAGCACCATCGACGCGGCGATGGAGAGGCCCATCCAGATGACGGCGAAGAGGAGAAATTCACTGTTCACGCCCTTGTACTCGAAACCGGCGGAGCCGCGGGACGGATCTCTGGCGGTAAGTATCCTTACGGTGATGCACTGGCCGATCATGTAGAGCCCGTAGGCGCAGACCGCCATCTTCTGAAGCAGGGGTCCGGTCGGGTAGGCGGGCAGGGTCTTGACGATGTTCTGCTGGTGGGCGAAGGCGAGGAAGGTCAGTCCCACCTCGATGATCATGGCCATCCACACCAGATTGGTCCCCCGGTGCGTGAATCTGCCGTCCGAGGTACAGACGTTGAAGAGCAGGGCGAAAAAAAGGATGACTCCGGCCAGCGTGCAGAAATTGTGCAGATCCGGATGCAGGTTGAAGGGCGTCAGACTGATGCCCACCAGACCGGTGCCGCCCAGGATTCCCATGGCGGAGGCCGCGTAACGGAAGAACTTTATGCCGCCGCCGAATTTCCCCCTGAGGTAAAAGAAGAGGATGGTGGAGATTCCTGAAATGAATACGCCGATATTGAAGAGGATGGAGGCGGGGAGATTGTGGATGATGACGCCGTCTTTTTCGAAGAAGGTGCGCCCGATGGCGCTGAGAAACTGATCCCCGTAGTCATAATTCGGATAGATGAATGCTGAAATGATGATGAGGATGAGCGAGAGGACGGCTCCCCCTCCGATGATTCCGGCCCAGCGGTGCAGAGTCCGGTCTTCCATGACTGCGGTTCCTTTCTTTCTTGATTGAAAATGAGAAATTCATAGGTGTAATACAGTAATATAATACCCATTCAGGGAAAAACAAGACGAACGGGAGAAAAATATGCTGAAATCCGTCGGGTCACGGGACCGGCGCCCGGGCGCGGCGGCAGAAAATAACGGTGACGACGATCCAGCAGAGGAGGGCGGAGAGGGAAATCCCCAGCATGATCCGCCAGCCGAGTTTGAAAAGCAGGGTGAGCGCCATGGCCGTCCACAGACCGCCGCCCATGAACGGCTCGTGCAGGAGCTGTTTGCAGGCAAAGGCCTGAGAGGCGCAGGTGCGCTGTTCCGGGTCCACCGCCCGCAGGAGCAGCAGACCGGTGGCGGTGACGCCCAGGGATTGGCCGAAGTCGGCGATGGCGCATTCAAACCAGGCTTCGGGAAATATTCTCGGGGCGGCAAAGACCACCATGCCCACCGAAAACAGCGTGCCCAGCACGATGAGGATGAGCAGGCTCTGCCAGTTGCCCGCGACCACGGAGAGTTGAATGGTGGCCATGGCCGCCGCCACCAGGAAATCCAGGGACGCTCCGCCCAGCCGCTGCATCTGTCCGTGGTCGATGAGGGCGGCGGCGCCGGTCCGGTTGGCGATGTGCTGGATCAGCAGGCCGCCGATCATGCAGAAGGGGAAGAGCGGGAAACCGCTGAACAATCGGATCTCACTCTCCGGCCGGAGCAGGATCTCCAGCTCCTGAATCCCTTTCTGCATCCCGAAGCCCAGCAGGATGGCGATGCCGATGATCGCCGCGTGCCAGGCCAGACTGTCGAGGGAATCCGAGTAGACGGTCTGCCATCCGGCGACGGGGCGGTTCTGCCTCCGGTATATGCCGATCCTCTGGAGTCGGTCCTGGTCGGTGAAGCTGCGGATATTTTTCACGAAGCCGCGCCGTCCGGCCCAGTTCACCAGCACCATGCCCACGATCACTCCCAGCACCATGCCCGCGGTGGCCATGGTGTAGCCCAGCGCGATGCCGTCCGCCCACCCGAAGGAGCGGAAACTCTCCGACATGCCGCCGACGGTGCCGTGGCCGCCCTGGAAACCGATTTCCAGAAGATTCCCGAACGCGGGATGGACGCCGAAAAGCGGGATCAGCAGAAACCCGGCCGCCGCAAATCCGATCACATATTGTCCCCATGCCAGCATCTGCCCGAAACACAGCTGGGGGAAAGCCACCTGAAGAACCTTTCTGACCGGCGGCGTGACCGCGCCGAGAAAGAGCGTTGCGAAGACCACGTTGATCATGAATCCCGGCAGCAGCCGGATGCTTTTCACACATTCGGCGGGCAGCATCTCCGGGAAGCACTGGAGCAGGAGCAGTCCGGCCAGACCGCCGATGACCGAGCTGGGCAGATAGCATTTCTGGAGCAGAAAGTCGGATCGTAGCCATG
>JAZMZH010000109.1:0-15199 GCA_045585875.1 Victivallaceae bacterium
CCCCCTCCCCCCCCAAAAAAAAACACCCGGAAGCGCTGTCCGCGCCTCCGGGCACCGATCGGGGCACTCCGGCCCCGGGATGCGGCGGTCAGTAATTCACCGCCTCCAGCTCGAAATAGGCCCTGGGATGCTTGCATGCCGGGCAGATTTCGGGGGCGCGTTCGCCGATGTAGATATGGCCGCAATTCCGGCACTCCCAGCGGTTCTCGCCGACCTTCACCCAGACTTCGCCCTTTTCGATGTTGGCCGCCAGCTTGCGATAGCGCTCCTCGTGATGCTTTTCGATCTCGGCCACCAGAGCGAACTGTTTCGCCAGCTCGGCGTAGCCCTCGGCCGCGGCCTCTTCGCTGAATTTCTTATACATATCGGTCCATTCCTCATGTTCGCCCGCGGCGGCGGCCAGGAGGTTTTCGATGGTGCTGCCGATGCCGCCGAGAGCCTTGAACCAGAGTTTGGCGTGCTCTTTTTCATTGTTGGCGGTCTTCTCGAAGATGGCGGCGATCTGCTCGTAGCCCTCTTTTTTCGCGGCGCTGGCGAAATAGGTGTACTTGTTGCGGGCCTGAGACTCTCCGGCAAAGGCGTAGGCGAGATTGGCGGCGGTTTTGCTGTCCTTGAATTCCATTTTTCTTCCTTTCGATTCGGTTTCGGACGGTTTTCCCTAACGGGCTGAATATAGTATGTCCATCAGGTTTTGTCAAACTTTTGCGGCCGATATTTTCACAATATTCGGATTTTTTCCTGAAAAATGTCAACATTCCGCTTGCAAAGGGCTTCCGACAGTGTATATTAACTTCATTATGAAAATGCACAACATGAAATTCTGGCGATTTTTCGGTTTTGACAGCTTCCGCCGTTAAAGCCCCGTTGTGTGTTCTCAAATCGAGTTTTAGCGGACCGGAAAACCCGGTCCTTTTTTTTCGGAAACCGCATCAGGGCAGACTTCCCGGATGCGGTTTTTTCATTGATGAACAAGGAACAGCACCATGAGCAGAATTGAACAATTTCTCGAATCTCCGGAGCAGCTCTCCACCCACCTCCCGGCAACGGAGGCCGTCCGCCGCACCGTGGAAACCAACCGCCGGGAACTGCGGAATATTCTCGACCGCCGGGATTCCCGCCTCATCGTCCTGGCCGGGCCCTGCTCCATTCACAATCCCGACGCCGCCCTGGAGTACGCTTCACGGCTGAAAAAACTTGCGGAACGGGTTTCCGACGACGTGAAGATCGTCATGCGCGCCTACTTTGAAAAACCCCGCACCACCCTGGGCTGGAAAGGTCTGATTTACGATCCCGACCTCAACGGCGAATACAATATCGCCAAAGGCATCACCCTGGCCCGGAAAATCATGCTGGACATCGCCGGTCTGGGCCTCGGCGCCGCCACCGAACTCCTCGATCCGGTCACCTCCAGCTACCTCTCCGAACTGGTCTGCTGGGTGGGCATCGGCGCCCGCACCAGCGAATCCCCCGCCCACCGCCAGCTGGCCAGCGGACTCGACATGCCCGTGGGCTTCAAAAACGGCACCGACGGCAATCTGCAGATCGCCATCGACGCCATCACCGCCGCCGGGGCCTGCCACAGCTTCATCGGCGTCCTCGCCAACGGGCGCTCCGGCATCATGCGCACCGGCGGAAATCCCTACGGACATCTGGTGCTGCGCGGCGGGTCCTCCGGCGAAAACTACCACGCTTCCGGCATCGCCGCCGCGGTGCAGAAGCTGGAAAAAGCCGCCCTCCGGACCAATATCCTGGTGGACTGCAGCCACGGCAATTCCCGCAAAGATCCCGCCCGTCAGCATATCGTGCTGGAAAATGTGCTCTCCCAGATCATGTCCGGCGAAGAACACATCTCGGGCGTGATGCTCGAGAGCAATCTCCTCTCCGGCAGCCAGCGGCTCATCCCCGGGACGGTCCCGGCGCCGGGCATCTCCGTCACCGACGGATGCATCGGATGGGACGAAACCGAAAAACTGATCCTTCAGACCGCCGCCCTCCTCCGGAGCCGCCGCCTCGCCAGCCGGGAAAATGTGCCGCTTTTGCCCAAACCGGTGTCGGTGGCGTATCTCGGACCGGCCGCCACCTTTACCCATATCGCCGCCCAGAAGGTCTTTTCGGCCCGGGACGAATTCGTCCCCTGCGGCAGCATCCAGGCGGTTTTCCGGGCGGTGGAGTCCGGCGCGTGCGAATACGGGTGCGTGCCGGTGGAGAATTCCACCGAGGGCATCGTGAACGTCACCCTGGACACTCTCGTGAATTCGCCGCTGAAAATTCACCGGGAGATCGCCATCCCCATCCACCAGTGCCTCCTGGCGAACTGCCCGCCCGATGAAATCAAAGTGATCTACAGTCACGCCCAGAGTCTGGGCCAATGCAGCCGCTACCTTGAGAAACACTTCCCCGACGCGGAAACCATCACCGCGGCCAGCAACGCCAGAGCCGCGGAGCTGGCCGGACACACCCCCGGAGCCGCGGTCATCGCCGCCATCGAGGCGGCGGCCATGTACGGTCTCAATGTGGCGGCCCGGAACATCGAGGACGCGGAGGAGAATATCACGAGATTCTTCATTCTCTCCCGGGAAGCGAATCACGGCGACGCCTGCAACAAAACCTGCCTCTGCTTCACCGCCCGGGAAAAGGCGGGCGCTCTGTACGACTGCCTGGAACCGTTCAAAGAGGAAAATATTTCCCTGTCCATGATCGAAAGCCGTCCCGCCGGTACCCGCAACTGGCAATACCGCTTCTTCATCGACCTGATCGGCACGCCGGAGCAGCCGGGAGTGGCCCGTGCCCTGGAAAAATTGGCCGGACTCGTGGACGACCTTAAGGTGATCGCCAGTTTTCCGGCCTGACCTCTGCAATATGCCCTGAATGAGGTGATTTATGAAAAAAACCCTGCACGATGAAATCGGATTCACCCCCCTGACCACGCCGGAATCCCTGAGTGCCGTCCGGGAAATCGCCGCCGAAATCTGGCCGGAAACCTTTCAAAGCATCCTCTCCGCCGAACAGATCGCCTACATGATGGAGATGATGTACTCCCCGGCGGTCATGAATGACGAGCTCGCCCGGGGCGTCCGCTTCATCCTGGTCCGGGCCGACGGCGAAAACGCCGGGTATCTCTCCTGGAGCCCCTGCCCGGATGATCCGCGCACGGCCAAACTGCATAAAGTGTATCTCAGGAGCCGCTGGCACCGCCGGGGGATCGGCTCGGCCATGCTGCAATACATGATCGGCCTCTGCCGCGACCGGGGTTTCGAAACCCTGAAGCTGAATGTGAACAAGCACAACACGCCTGCCATCCGCGCCTACGACCGAAACGGATTCCGCATCGTCGAAAAGGTGTGCACCGACATCGGCGGCGGCTTCGTGATGGACGACTATGTGATGCGGATCCGGCTGAAATAACCGGTATCTCGCAAAGAAGCAGGACGCCGGTCCGGACTTTTGCGAGACGCCGAAAAGCATGGCGGGGCTTGGGATCGTCCCGGCAATCAGGACGGGACTGTCAAAAGAGGCGTCTTTGAATTTCGGCGGGATCACAAAAAGACGAATCGGGTAATTTGAGCGCGGCTACCCGTAGGGTAACCGCCGAAAATGCTCCCGGTCCGGACTTTTGCGAGACGCCGAAAGGCATGGCGGGGCTTTTGACAGTCCCGTCCTTAACTCCATTGTTTCCGGTATCTGCCCGGAGAAATGCCGGAGACCTTTCGGAACTCCCGGCTGAAGTGGGAAACATCCGCGTACCCGAGCAGCTCCGCGCACTCGGCCAGCTTCCGCTCCGGATCGGCCAGCAGACGGCAGGCACGGAGAAACTGGATCTGCCGGAAATATCTGCCGGGAGACATGCCCGTCTCCTCGCGGAACACCGCCAGAAAACGCGAGGGCGAGAGGTTCACCGCCTGCGCCAGCGCTTCCAGCTCCGGACGGTACAATCCGTCGTTCAGCAGCGCCAGCGCCGGACGCAGGCGTCGGGCGGCGGCGGTCGATTCTCCGGGGAAGCTGTCGGGATCGGCCCCGGCGAGCTCCAGCAGTTTCAGCGACATGGCGATCCCGTTCAGCTGACGCCATACGGCGTATTTCCCGTTCCTGCCGCAGCCCGGATCGACGATGCGGGAGAGATATTCCCGGAATACCTCCGTCCCTTCGGAGAAAACCATCGGCTTCACCCGACAGTAGTTGAAGACGTCGAACCCGTGCATCACCAGCGTCCGGAAATGCACCCACAGGGTGTCCCTCGACGCTCCCGTGTCGTCGAGGCGGTGCACCGTACCGGCGGGGAGGAAGATGACGGCGGGCCTGCGGAGGACGATCTCCGGCTGATTCTTCAGCCGGACCACCATTTCCGACCCCGGAGGCAGTTCCGGCGCCAGGCGGCACATGTGAAAGGGCAGTTTGCGCCACAGGGTGGTATAGGGAGTCTCCACATGGGAGAGCCCTCCGGCGACGTATTCGAAATTCAGGCTGGGAGAATGGTTCTCCGCCGCGTTTTCCATGGGGTCCTCCCCGATTGACCGTTTCCCGAAAAATTCCGTGCGGGGCTTAATATAGTGCCGCAACGGGAAAAAACAAATTCCGGAATGAATTTCCGAGCGAACTCGGGCAAAATATTTCCGCTTCCGGCTTGATTTCAGCCGGGGATGTGGTATAGTATTCCCGACAACAGAGAATAGATTCTCACAAAAATAAGAAAGGGTCTCTCATGAAAAAAATCTGCATCGCCGGTTTCGGTGAAGTCATGATGCGCATCTGCCCTCCCGGGAAAAAACGTTTCCGGCAGTCTCTGCCCGGGCCGGCGGAGATCACCTACGGCGGCGGCGAAGCCAATGTCTGCGCCTCCGTGGCCATGCTGGGAGGCGACAGCCGTTATCTGACCGCGCTGCCGGACAATCCGATGGCCCGGGCCTTCGCCGCCCAGCTCGGCGGCCTCGGCTGCGACGTTTCCCGCATCCTCTACACCCGAGAGGGCCGCATGGGCGTCTATTTCGCCGAACACGGCAGCAACATGCGCGGCAGCAATGTGATCTACGACCGCGAGGGATCGGTGATTTCCCGACTGGGCGCCGCCGACTACGATTTCGCCGCCATGCTGGAGGGCGCCACCCATCTGCACGTTTCCGGGATCACGCCGTCGCTGACCCGAAACGCCTGCGAGGCCACCACCGCCATTGTCCGTCAGGCGGCCTCCTGCGGCGTCACCGTCTCGGTGGACCTGAATTACCGCAAGAAACTCTGGAACTGGGAACCCGGCACTCCGAAAAATGAACTCGCCTGCCGCTGCATGTCCGAGATCGTCCCCATGGCCGACATCATCATCGGCAACGAGGAGGACGCCGGCGACGTCTTCGGGATCCGAGCCGAAAACACTTCGATCGAGGCGGGCCGCCTCAATATCGCCGGGTATCGCGAAGTCGCCGCGAAACTCTCCGCCAGATTTCCCCGGGCCCGCTTCGTGGCCATCACCCTCCGGGAGAGCATCAGCGCCGATCACAACAACTGGGGCGGGATGCTCTACGACTGCGCCGCCGGAAAGGCGTTTTTCGCCCCCCTCGCCGCGGACGGCTCCTACGCTCCCTACGAGATCCGGAACATTGTGGACCGCTTCGGCGGCGGGGATTCCTTCTGCGCCGGACTGCTCTTCGCGCTGAATACGCCGGAGCTGGCGGCGCCGGAAACGGCCATCCGCTTCGCGGCGGCGGCCAGCGCGCTGAAGCACACCGTCTCCGGAGACTACAACTTCACCTCCCGCAGTGAAGTCGAGAATCTGATGAAAGGCTCCGCCTCGGGACGGGTCCAGCGCTGAATCCGAAGTGCCGGCGCCCCGCACTCTCCCCGGCCCGGGCCGTGTGCCCGCGCCGGGTTTCTTTTTTCCGGGGATTCGGCCGAAAATGAAACAGGCGTCCGGAGACGCCTGAAATTTCAATCATGATCCCTTGCGGAACGGCTCAGCGGGCCGGAGCGAGAGAGTAGTAAAAACTGTCGTTGTCCAGACTGTAGGCGCCGGGGGCGAGCAGTCCGAAAAACGGCACCAGCCAGAGTACGCCGCCGATGATGTCCAGTACGCCCCAGGCGCTGAGGGAATAACCGCTGCTCATGAGATAGGGACTGTACCCCTCCTTGCTCACGAGGATGCCGACGTTTTTATCCCGGGGGACCCGGATGTTGGCCGGAGCGTTCACGGTGTTGCCGTTGACCGTCACCACGGCGTCTCCGGGAGTGCCGTTGATGGTGATGGACTGGGTGTGGGGCACGAAAAGCGAACATCCTGAAATCGTCGCGACCAGAGCCGCGGTCACCGTCATCCG
This sequence comes from Victivallaceae bacterium, assembly GCA_045585875.1. Lineage (GTDB taxonomy): Bacteria > Verrucomicrobiota > Lentisphaeria > Victivallales > Victivallaceae > JAVBQJ01. Next base: position 6,303 of record JAZMZH010000109.1, read on the forward strand.
AAACAAATCCTTGATCATTTTTTTTCCAGTCTTTTCATTTTGAATGGTTTTACGACGGCCCGGCGGGTCCCGGCCGTTCGGATAATATACAACCGTCCGGATTATTTTTCAAGCGTTCCGGAAAAATTCAAACAAAATCTTGAAGATTTGACAATTCCCGGGGCCGGATGTAAATTACCTGAAACAAAAATCTGCGAGGTGAAAAGATGGTGAGAGTGGCGCAATGCTGGGACGACGGGGTGTTCAATGACCTCCGGTATATCGGAATTCTGCGCAAATACCGTGTTCCGGCGACCTTCAATCTGAATCCGGGCTTATGCGGCGCCGGCGGCCGTCTGGCGCTCGAAGACCTGCCGGAAGTCTACGCCGGATTCAAGGTCGCCAGTCACTGCATGAATCACGAGCATCCCGAAAAAGTGTCCTCCGGAGAGTTTCTCCAATCCGCTCTTGACGCCCGTCATGCGCTGGAGGATATGTTTCAGCGGGAGTGTCCCGGATTCGCGTGGCCCTACGGAGCATACACCTCCGAACTCTGCGACGCCATGCTGGAGGCCGGATTCCGGTACGGGCGCACGACCGGCAACACCGCCAGTGTGGGCGAATTCGATCATCCCATGCGCCTGCACTCCTCCTGTCATTTTCTGAACGCCGATTTCGACCGCATCTTCGACGCGGCAAAGGCCGCGGACGGCATCTTCTACTTCTGGGGACACACCTACGAGATGGAGGATGATCCGGAGCTGTGGCGGAGCATCGAGGAGAGGATCCGGCGCCTCTGCGACGACCCCGAAGTCCGGTGGTGCGACGTCATCGACATCGTGACTCCGGCCTGACAGCTTTTGCCCGGCGGCGCAGGACGGATTTCAGCGGTTCAGGAGACGGTTCAGCACGCCCGGGATGTTTTCTCCGTCGGCGTCGGCCCGTCCCCTCCCCTTGAGCCAGGGACCGTAAAAGAGGCTGTCCCCGAAACACACCGCCGTGCCGCCCCCGGGCATGAGGGCGGCGACGAGCCGCGCCAGAAGCGCGGCGGCGCGGGCGCTCCCCGCGGCGGAGAGGTGCATCCCGTCCTCCAGACGCAGCAGGGGATCGCCGCCGACGGCCCCGGCGCAATCCCAGACACGCAGAGCGAACTCCGCGGCGGTTTCCCGGATCACGCCGTTGACCGCTGCGATGGCGGCCGCCGGGTCCCGGACCGGGGTTTCCGGATAGGCCGCGCGATATTTCCCCGCGTCGATCGAGGGCACGGAAGAGACCGCGACCCGGAGATCCCGCTCCAGGAGCTCCCGGCACAATTCCCGGTGCCGCTGCCGAAACTCCTCCTCCGGGATGATGTGCCCCGGGTAGAGCATGTCGTTGATCCCGGTCATGATCACGGCCGCCGAACCGGGAGGGACGACGGAAAAGACCTCCTCAAGCCTCCCGGAAAGTTCGACGAGGGTATCGCCGATGCGGCCGGAATTCACAACGATGTATCTGGGAAACATACCTGCAGACCTCCGGAAATAAAATAATCCTCATTTCGTTTTTTTCAAATTGAAAATTGCTCATTCCGGTGTATATTATTCCAATATGAAATCCCGCGCCCGAGCCGGGTTTCGCAAAACTCAAAACAGGAGAATCCAAATGAGCTGTCCTTTTCAATGCTCACACGAGGTCGAGGGGATGTGCAAGGTCGCCAAAGGCGCCTGCCACGGTCCCGCCCCGATCCCGGAAGAAGGCAAATGGGTGAAAGCCCGCGAAATCAGTGACATTTCCGGACTGACCCACGGCGTCGGCTGGTGCGCCCCCCAGCAGGGCGCCTGCAAACTCACCCTCAACGTCAAAAACGGCGTCATTGAGGAAGCGCTCGTGGAAACCCTCGGCTGCTCGGGCATGACCCACTCCGCCGCCATGGCTTCGGAGATCCTCCCCGGGAAAACCATCCTCGAGGCCCTGAATTCCGACCTGGTCTGCGACGCCATCAACGTGGCCATGCGGGAACTCTTCAAGCAGATCGTCTACGGCCGCACCCAGACCGCCTTTTCCGAAAACGGCCTGCCCGTGGGCGCCGGACTCGAGGACCTGGGCAAAGGCCTCCGTTCCCAGGTGGGCACGATGTTTTCCACCAAAGTCAAAGGCCCCAGATATCTGGAAATGGCCGAGGGCTACGTCCTCAGCATCGGCCTCGACGCAAACAATGAAATCATCGGCTACAAATTCGTCCATCTCGGCAAGATGATGGCCGACATCCGCAAGGGCGTCGATCCGAAGGAAGCCTTTGAGAAGAACGTCGGACAGTACGGTCGCTACGACGAAGCCGTTAAGAAAATCGACCCCCGGAAGGAATAAGGTGCCGAAATGAGCGTTAATTTTGAAAGTTACTCCCGCCGGATCGATAAGATCAATCAGGTGCTCGCCAAGTACGGCATGAAGGATCTGGAAGAGGCCAAGGCCGTCTGCGACGCCAAAAACGTGGACGTCCGCGCCATCGTCCTGGGCATCCAGCCCATCGCCTTTGAAAACGCGGTGTGGGCCTACACCCTCGGCGCCGCCATCGCCATCAAAAACGGCGCTTCCGACGCCGCGACCGCCGCCGAAAACATCGGCATCGGACTGCAGGCCTTCTGCATCCCCGGTTCCGTCGCAGAACAGCGCCAGGTGGGGCTCGGCCACGGAAATCTGGGCGCGATGCTGCTCCGCGAGGAGACCGACTGCTTCTGCTTCCTAGCCGGTCACGAATCCTTCGCCGCCGCCGAGGGAGCCATCGGCATCGCCCGCACCGCCAACAAGGTTCGGAAAAAGCCCCTGCGGGTCATCCTCAACGGCCTGGGCAAGGACGCCGCCTACATCATCAGCCGCATCAACGGCTTCACCAGCGTCGAGACCGAGTACGACTATTACACCGGCGAACTCAAGATCGTGAAGGAGACCAAATTCTCCGACGGTCCCAAATCCGCGGTGAAGTGTTACGGCGCCGACGATGTCTCCGAGGGCGTGGCGATCATGATCCACGAGGGCGTGGACGTCTCCATCACCGTAAATTACACCAACCCCACCCGCTTCCAGCATCCGGTGGCCGGCACCTATAAGAAGTGGGCCGGCGAACACGGCAAGAAGTACTTCAGCGTGGCCTCCGGCGGCGGTACCGGACGCACCCTGCACCCCGACAACATGGCCGCCGGTCCCGCCAGCTACGGCATGACCGACACCATGGGACGGATGCACGGCGACGCCCAGTTCGCCGGATCCTCCAGCGTCCCGGCTCATGTGGAAATGATGGGCCTCATCGGCATGGGCAACAATCCCATGGTCGGCGCCACCGTGGCAGTGGCCGTGGCTGTGGCCGAAGCCAAATAAAAAGGAGTTTCGCGCCGGGGCCCCGGTCCCGGCCGTGACTTTTTCGGCGACGGGCCGCCCCGATTGGATTTCGGGCGGCCCTTTTTTTTTGCGGGAAAAAACTTGTTTCGCCGCGCGGAGCCGCCGGACCGGTCGTCATCCCGTCGCGTCCCCCCTCCCCGCTTCCCGATTGCGAGTTTCCGGGAGAGCGGACGGCCCCGGATACCCTCAGAGGCCGGCGGGCGGTTCCAGCACCACGGTGCGGTCCGGGTCCGCATCCGGGTTCTTCAGCACCACGGTGCGGTCCGGATCGGTACGGTCGTCATCATAGTTTCCCGTCACGCCGGTCCCCGGCACCGCTCCCGACGGCCCGAAGCGCCCGGGGAGAAGTTCGCGGATATACTTGGCGAGGGTGACGATGGTCGGGCCGTAGCCGTCCTTATAGATGAAGTATTCCAGCTCGCGGGCGAGGATGTCCGTGGCTTCGTAGCGGTCTTCGGGGGCGGCGGCCAGCATTTTCGCGAGGATCTTCATGAGGTCCTCCGGGAGGTCATCCGGGAGCAGGCTCCAGTTCACGCTCCCGGAACGCACCTGCTCCAGGAGACTCTTGTCATCCAGGGTCAGATCCCGGTAATATTGTCCGGAGGAGAGCATGTAAAAAAGCACCGATCCGAGGGCGTAAATGTCGGCGCGGAAATCCACCCTGGCGTTTCCCCTGGCCTGCTCCGGCGCCATAAAGGCCAGCTTGCCGGAGATGGATGCGTAATCTTTGATCGACGAAGCCTTGGCGATGCCGAAATCGGTGATTTTGGGCACGCCCTCGGTATTGATGAGGATGTTGTGGGGACAGACATCGCAGTGCACGATGTTCAGCGGCCGCCCGGAGGCGTCGGTGCGGCTGTGGGCGTAACTCAGGCCCCGGGCGATGCGGCTGGCGATGAAAACCGCCAGCGGCACCGGCATGCGGGAGCGGCTGATCCGGTGAAAATCGATGAGGTCGAAGAGGGAGATGCCGTCCACATATTCGAGGATGAAGCAGAAACTTCCGTTGATCTTCTCCAGCTGATAAATCTGGACGATATTCTCGTGGATCAGGTTGGCAACCAGCTTGGCTTCGGAGATGAAGCGCTCGACGAAATCGCCGGTTTTGGAAAATTTCGCCAGCATGGTCTTGATGGCCACGATCTTTTCAAACCCCTCGACGCCGAGGGTTTTGGCCAGACAGACCTCGCCCATGCCTCCGGCGGCCAGTTTCCGGACGATCCGGTAACGGGTGCGCCCCTCCAGAATCTCGTTTTCACGCATTGAAACCTCCCGGAATGAATGAAATGCCCCGCGCCTTTCTGAGGCGCTCCAGACCGGGCAGACGCAGCGCCCTGCCCGCGGGCGAGAAAAATGTGACCCGGCTCAGAAATCCGTCCTGAAACTCCCGCCACTCTTCGTCGCTGAAAACCCTGCCGGTATTGGCCAGCTCCCGGCGAAACTTCCCGGCGTTCTCCTCGTAGGCATCCCGCCCGATGTATTCGATGTCCGCGTCGCAGAGGATCTCCTCCCCGGGCGTCCGGGGACGACAGGGGAAAACAGTGGCCTCGATCAGACGCCGGACCCGCTCCGTCGCTTCGGGCGCCATGCCGAATTCCGGCAGCAGTTCGCTCGCGAGCCGGGCCGAATATATTTCATGACCGACGGCCTGACCGGAAAAATAACCGGTATCGTGAAGCAGCGCCGCCGCTTCCAGCTCCTCCAGCGCCGGGCCGGTGATCCCGGAACAGGCGGCGAACTCCCGGACCGCGTCGTACACCGCAAGCGTATGTTCCAGATCGTGATAGGTGAAACACGCCGGCAGCCGGGTCCGGAAAAGTTCTTCCGTGTATTTTTTCAGCTCCGTTATATTCATAACATCATAAGATAGCCCCCGGAAGTGCAAAAAACAAGTCTCCGCAGGGGAAATTTCGCAAAAAATCACCTTTTTTTGTTGACGGAATCGACTTTTGATGCCATATTATAGAATCGTGGTTTTAAATTGCGGAGGATGATCCCACATGGCAAAGTTCGCACCGCCGCCGGGGACGGCGGATATTTTCCCGGAGGAATCCGGTCAATGGCGGCGGCTCGAAAGAGTCGCCTCCGGCCTTTTTTCCCGCTATGGTTACGGGGAACTTCGCACCCCGATCTTTGAGTATACCGAAGTGTTTCAGCGGGGCCTCGGCAACGAAACCGAGGTGGTGAAAAAGGAGATGTACACCTTTCAGGACCGGGGCGGACGCAGTCTGACGCTTCGCCCCGAGGGCACCGCCGGAGTGATGCGGGCCCTGGCGGGCACCGACGCCATAAACGGCGTGGAGCAGCGGGTTTTTTACTGCGGTCCCATGTTCCGCGGAGAGCGTCCCGCCGCCGGCAGGAGGAGACAGTTTCACCAGATCGGAGTGGAAAATGTCGGCCGGGTCGCTCCGGAGCTGGACGCCGAATGCATCGCCATGCTCATGCACTTCCTGAACGAACTGGGCATTGACGACGCGGAGCTGGCGATCAACACCCGCGGGGTTGCTTCCGACCGCCCCGCCGCCGAAGCCCTGCTCCGGGATCATTTCGCCGAACATCTTTCCGCCATGTGCCCCGACTGTCAGGAGCGTTTTCAGAGCAACATCTGGAGGATTCTGGACTGCAAATGCCCGGAGTGCCGCGAGATCATCGCCGGGCTCGGAGACTACGCCCAGGCATTCAGCGCCGAAACCCGTGCGTACTTCGACCGGGTCCGCCGCACTCTGGACGCCCTCGAAGTTCCCTACCGGGTGGAGAGTTCCCTGGTGCGGGGGCTCGACTACTACGTCCACACCGTCTGGGAAGTCAGCCACGGCGCGCTGGGCGGCCAGTCGGCGGTGGCCGGAGGCGGACGTTACGAACTGACTCTGCCGGGAGAGACCCGTCCCCTCCGCGGCGTTGGATTTGCCGCCGGGGTGGAGCGGCTCATGATGATTCTCGACGCCAAGGGGTGCAATACCGCCGAGGCCGCGGGGCCGCTGTGGACGGTCGCCCCTCTCGGCGACGCCGCCGTGCTGCCGGGGATGGAGCTGGCGGAGAAACTGCGCCGGGCCGGGCATCGGGTAAATTGCGAAGTCGAAACCCGCTCCATGAAAGCTCTGCTGCGTTCCGCCTCCAAAAACGCCTCTTCCGGCGTTTTCATCCTCGGCGGGGATGAGCTGGCCAGAGGTACGGTGCAGTTTAAGAATTTCTCCGACGGCAGCCAGCGGGAGATCCCGTTGTCCGGCGCCGCGGAATTGCTTGAGGAATTCATTTAAGGGAGGTCGGTTTCATGCTCACCCGCAAAAATCTCATTTTCATCGGAGCTCCCGGCGCCGGCAAAGGCACCTATTCGGAGCTGCTCACCGCGCAGGAACCGCTGGTCCATGTCTCCACCGGCGATCTGCTCAGAGACGAAATCAAACGGGGCACCGAGCTGGGCATGGCCGCGGAAAAGGTGATGAAAACCGGCGGTCTGGTTTCCGACGACATCGTCTGCGGCATGGTCAAGGCCCGGCTGTCCCGGCCCGACGCCGACAACGGCTTCATCCTGGACGGCTTCCCGCGCACGATCCGTCAGGCGGAAATGCTGGATCAGGTCCTCGCCGAACTCGGGAAAAAACTGGACTGCGTGGTCTATCTGAACATCCCCGACTCGGTGGTCATCCAGCGTCTCACTTCCCGGATTCTCTGCCGGAAATGCGGCAAAATATACAACCGCATCTACATGCCGCCGAAGCACGAGGGCGTCTGCGACGACTGCGGCGGCGAAATCTACCAGCGCAGCGACGATTCCGAAGCCACCGCGGTGAACCGGCTCAGGGTCTTTCACGAAAACACGCAGCCTCTGATCGACTTTTACCGCAGGGCCGGACTGCTCTTCGAGCTGACCGCCGAAGACAAAAAAGAGGGCATGGCGGCGCTCATGGAGGCCTTGCGGTAATATGTTCAGGACCCGGGATTATGTGCTGTATACGCCTGGAGAGATCAACGGCATCCGGATAGCCGCCCAGGCAACGGCGCAGGTGCGCGACGAGCTCGCCGCCATGATAACCCCGGGCATGACCACCGGCGAAATCGACGAACTGGCCGGACGGCTTATCGCCGCCGCCGGCGGGACGAGTTCGTTTCTGAACTACAACGGATTTCCGGCGCAGATCTGCATTTCGGTGAATGACGTGGTGATCCACGGCATCGCCTCCCCCGCCCAGGTGCTGCAGACCGGCGACCTGGTGAGTCTGGACCTGGGGGTCACGATCAACGGCTGCACCGGCGATTCCGCGGTGAGTTTCATCGTCGGCCGCGCCCCCGACCCGGACGAAGCCAGACTGCTGGAGACCACCCGCGAAGCTCTGAAAGCGGGCATTGAGGCGGCAGTGGCCGGAAATCACGTCCGGGATATTTCCAAAGCCGTGGAGCGCTGCGCCGTCGCCGGTCGCCTCGGCATTGTCCGGGAATTCGTCGGCCACGGCTGCGGTTCCCGCCTCCACGAACCTCCGGACATCCCCAACTACAACTGCGGGCGCCCCGGCCCCAGACTTCAGCCCGGCATGGTGCTGGCCATCGAGCCCATGTTCACCCTGGGCTCCCCCCGGGTCAAGGTGGCCGCCGACGGCTGGACGGTCCATACCTGCGACGGTAAAAAATCCGCGCATTTCGAGCATATGGTATTGATAACAGAAAAACAACCGGAGATTCTCACGTGGCGAAAGACGATGTAATCAAAGTGGAAGGTGTGGTCAGAGAACTGCTGCCGAACACCATGTTCAAGGTGGAACTCCCCAACGGGCATGTGGTAAACGCGCATATATCCGGCAAAATGCGCCTGAACTTCATCCGCATCCTGCCCGGAGACAGCGTCACACTGGAAATGTCACCCTACGATCTTACCAAAGGAAGAATCGTATTCCGAAAAAAATAGGAGTCAATGAATGAAAGTACTGGTTTTGAACGCCGGGAGTTCCTCGATGAAGTTCACCCTCTTCGCGATGGAAACCGAGTCCCCCATGGCCAAGGGCGTGGTTGAGCGCCTGGGCTCGGATTCTCCCAATCTGGTCTACAAACGCGCCGACGGGCTCAAGGTCGAAACCCCGGTACCGGTGAAAAATCATGAGGACGCCGTCCGCGAAATCGTCAAAATGCTGGTGGATAAGGACAAGGGCGTCATCTCCGACCTCTCCGAAATCGTCGCCTGCGGCCACCGCGTCCTCATGGGCGGTGAGAAAATCACCGCCCCGAAGCTCGTCAACGAAGAAGTCAAGGACGTCATCCGCGAATACATTCCCCTCGGCCCCCTCCACAATCCCGGCAATCTCGCTGGCATCGAGGCCTGCGAAGCCGCCATCCCCGGCGTTCCCAATGTGGCGGTTTTCGACACCGAATTTCATCAGACCATGCCTCCGGAAGCCTACCTCTATGCCATCCCGCAGAAATTCTACCGGGAATACGGCATCCGCAAATACGGATTTCACGGCACCAGCCACCGCTACGTCACCCTCGCCTCCGCCGAATACCTGGGCAAAAAGGTCGAGGACGTCAATCTCATCACCTGCCACCTGGGC
>JAZMZH010000110.1:0-11445 GCA_045585875.1 Victivallaceae bacterium
CGGTCTTTGGCGAGGGATGCCTTGTCGACGACCAGATCGTAGAGAAACTCGTTCCAGATCAGGGTGCCGGCGCACACGAAGATCACCACCAAGTCGAGGATCGCGTACAAATTGGCGTTTTTAAGGGTCTGCTGTTTGTTGCTTATGACCTTGAGGCCGATGAATCCGGCGATCATGACGATCAAAGCGATGATACTTGCTCCCTGCAGTGACATATCGTTCTCCTTTCGCGGGTTGTTTCCAAACGACGTCTTTATTTACTTTAGGTCCTTTCCTGCAAAATTTCAAGTTTTTTTTGCGTTTTTTTGAAAAAATATTATTCCGGGTGTATAATATCTGATATTGTCAAAACCGCCGGCATCTCCCGGGACGTGCCGTTCATAGAAAAGCAAGAAAGGGTTTTCCATGGTCGATGTCCGCATCGAAAACATCAGCAAAAGCTACGGCAGACGCCAGGTCCCCGTGCTTCTGCCCCTGAACCTGAAGATCGCCGCGGGCGAAAAGTTTTTCCTCCTCGGCCCCTCCGGATGCGGCAAAACCACCCTCCTGAGGATCATCGCCGGACTGCTGAAGCCGGATTCCGGCAGAATCTTCTTCAACGACACGGACGTCACCGATCTGCCGCCGGAAAAACGCCGCTCCCCCATGGTGTTTCAGAATTACGCCCTCTGGCCCAATATGACCGTGGCCGAAAACGTCGCCTTCGCACTGGAATCCCTGAAGCTCCCCCGGGCCGAACGCGATGCGCGCCTCCGGGAGGCCCTCGACGCCACCCGCATGACCGCCCTGGCCGACCGCCGCCCCGGCGAGCTCTCCGGCGGCCAGCAGCAGCGGGTGGCGCTGGCCAGATGCCTGGCCGGCGCACCCGGCATGATCCTCCTGGATGAGCCTCTCTCCAATCTGGACGGAAACCTCCGGGACGAAATGCGCCGGGAGCTCCTCGGCATCTGTTCCCGCCGGGGGCTCACCGCCATCTATGTGACTCACGACCGCCGGGAGGCTCTGGGCATGGCCGACCGGATCGCCCTGCTCCGCAACGGCGCCGTCGCCGCCCTGGGCGAGCCCGAGGCTATGTACCGCCGTCCCGAAACCCGCTTCGCCGCCGAATTCATGGGCGAAGCCAATTTCCTGTCCGCCCGCATGACCGCCGACGGCAGAGCGGAAACCGCCCTGGGCGCGCTGACACCCGACCGGACCGGAAACCGTCTCCCGCCTCCCGGGAAAAAAGTCACTCTGTGCTGCCGCCCGGAGCGCATACGTCTGGGCAGAGCCGCGGAGGAGTGCGAAAACCGTTTCCCCCTGCATATCACCGCCGCACGATTTGAAGGCGAGCGCACGGTCCTGGAAACCGCTGAAAAGATCCGGTGCTTCGATGATTCCTTTTCCGGGATCCGGGCCGGCGAAACCGTCGCCGCGGGCTGCGGACGCGAGGACCTGATCCCCGTGAGGGATGACGATTTATGAAAAATACCGCAGCCATCGCCGCGGTGCTTCTGCCCCTGCTGGCCGTCGCGGTCCTCCCCTTTTTCTTCCGGGAATCCTCCGCCGGGGAAACCGCTCCCGGCGCGGAGGAGGACACCGTGGTCATCTACACCCCGCACCCGGAAAACCTCCGGCGGGAGGTGGCGGCGGCATTCCGCAGGTATTACTTCGCCCGCCACGGCCGCGGCATCTTCGTGGACTACCGTTCTCCGGGCGGCACCTCCGACATCGTCCGCTACATCGCCGACCGCTATCAGGCGTCCTTCCGCCGCGAATGGGAGAATTCCGGCCGCAGGTGGAGCGACGCCGTCGCCGAAGCCTTTCGCGGCGACGGAGATCCCCGCGACCCCGAAGCCGCCCGGGCCCGGGAAATGTTCCTCTCCGGAAACACCTCCATAGACGCCGACCTCTTCTGGGGCGGCGGCACCTACGACCACGGCAAAAACAAAAAAGCCGGCTACGCCGTGGACGGCGGCGTCGCCCGGATCCATCCGGAATTCTTCGCGCCGGAATCCATGCCGCGGGAGATCTCCGGCGAACCGGTCTACGATCCGGAGGGATGCTTCTACGGCGTCTGCCTCTCAAGTTTCGGCATCTGCTGCAACCGGGAACGGCTGGCCGATGCCGGCATCCCCGCCCCGGTCCGCTGGTCCGATCTGGCCGGACCGGAGTATTTCGGACTCATCGCGGCGGCCGACCCCACCAAATCCGGATCCGTCGCCAAATGCTATGAACTCATCGTGCAGCAGGCCATGGCCGAAAAAACCGCTTCCGGAGGCACCCCCGCCGAAGGATGGCGCGACGGACTGGACATCGTCCGCAGAATCATCGCCAACGCCTCTCTGGTCTCGGACAGCGCCGGCGCCGCGGTCAACACCATCGCCTCGGGAGACGCCGCCGCCGGGATCGGCATCGACTTTTACGCCGCCAGCGCTGCCGAGCGGCAGGTATCCGAGGGCGCCGATCCGGCCCACCTCTTTTATGTGACTCCGTACCGGGGCACGACAGTGTCGGCGGACCCGGTGCAGATGCTCCGGGGCGCGCCCCATGAGGAGCAGGCCAGAGAATTCATCATCTTTCTCCTCTCCGAGGAGGGGCAGAAACTCTACGCCTTTAAAAGCGGCGTCCCCGGCGGCCCCTCCGGTCCGGCCCTGCGCCGGGCCCCGGTGCGCCGGGAAATATACTCCGGAGAATTCCGGCAGTACCGTTCCGACCCCGACTACGATCCCTGTTCCGCCGCCGAGGGCGTGGTCTACAACTATCAATGGACGGGACGGTATTTCGGCCTGCTCCGGGTGATGATCCGCTGCCTGATGCTGGACATCCAGCCGGAATTGCAGAAAGCCTGGCGGGAAATCATCGCCGCCGGGGGGCCCGGAGCGGTCCCCATGGCCATGGAGGCGTTTTCGCGGCTGCCTTTTGAATACGGGGAAGCCGACGAAATGCTCCGGCGGCTGAGCGTCGGCGGCGACACCGCCGTCGCCGACGTCGCGGCGCTGAGACGCCGATGGACTGTGGAGGCCCGGGAAAATTGCCGCCGGGCGGCGGAGCTGGCACGTGAAGGAAAATAAACACGACAACGATAGGAAACCAAAGGAAAATATCATGAATCTCAAAGATTTCGGCGGTCGTCTGGTCTACATGATCTCGCTCTTCGGGCTGTTGCTGCTGCGGTGGTCGCCGCGGTTTATGGTGACGGCGTATTCGCACATCGGCTGTTTCTTTCTCTCCCGGGGCAGAAAGTTCTACCGTATTTCCGACGCCAATCTGCGGGTGGTTTTTCCGGAGTGGGACGCGGCCAGACGCAAAAAAGTCATCCGGAAGAGCGCCATGAATTTCATCCTCTGCCTCCTGGAATTCATCTGGGCCTCCTGTTCGCGCAAACGTCTCGAACGCAGCTACCTCATCGACGATGAGGAAAAGGCCAAACTTCTGGCCAGGCTCGCGGCCGGCGAACGCACCATCTATGTGAATCCCCACATGGCCAGCTGGGAGGGCGCCTCCGCCACCGTCGCCAGATTCTACCGGGACACCGCCGGGATCGCGGTCATCGTAAAGGCGGTGAAAAATCCCTATATGGACAAATTTTTCAACAAACTCGTCCGCGGGCGCGTGGAGGGCGTGCACGTCATCTATTCGGTCGGCGCCCTGCGGGGCACCATAAAGGCCTTCAACGCCGGGAGCTGTCTGGGCATCCTCATCGACCAGAACACCAAGGTGCGCGAGGGCGGCGAATTCATGGATTTCTTCGGCCTCCCGGCCCCCTCAAGCCTGGCTCCGGCGGTCCTGGCCAAATACTGCCTCGAGAAAAAGATGCCCTCCGATATCTGCTACAGCATGGCGGTGCGGGAGGAGGACGGCAAGATCCATTTTCACACCATCCCCCTCAGCCGTCCCCTGCAGGAATACGCCTCCGACCACGAGATCATCCAGGAGGTCCTGGACATCTCAACCCGGGAGATCGCCAAACGTCCGGAACAGTATCTGTGGGCGTACCCCCGCTTCCGGAATATTCCCCGGGACGCTTCCCCGGAACTGGCCGCCAGATTTCCCGACTACGCCCGTCCCGCATCGGAGAGTTTTTACGACGCCAAGGTCTACCACGAGCGCCACGCCCGGAAAAGGGCCGCCGAAAACGCGTAACCGGTCTCAGCGCACGGCGGGCAGCCCGATACTCATGAGCGCCCCGCCGTCGTCCAGACGCCGGACCGTCAGACGACCGTCCTCCCAGCAGCCGAAACTCCGGGGAGCGCCCCGGCGGGGCGCTCCTATGGACCCGGGATTGAAGACGACGATCCCGTCCCCGGTCTCCCTCGCCTCCGGCACATGGGTGTGCCCGTGGACGAGGACCGACCCCTCCGGCAGCGGCGGCAGATGAAAGCCGTTCCAGATATGACCGTGGGTGAGAAAAAAGGTCCGCCCGCCGAGAGAGAATACCATCCGGTCCCGGGCCGCCGGGAGCTTCAGCATCGCCAGATCCGACCCGGAGTCGCAGTTGCCGGCGACGACGGACAGGCGCGCCCCGGCCCGGTTGAGCAGGGAGGCCGCTCCGGCGGCCTCCGTTGACCCGGAGCGGGGATAAAAAATATCGCCCAGCAGAAACATCCGGTCAACACCGTTGCCGCCGCACCACTCCATGAGCTGCGTCAGCGCGGAGAGAGCGCCGTGTATGTCGGAAAAGAAAACCGCCCGCATGACTGCCGTACCCTCGATTCAGAACCACGGGATCAGGAGTTTGACGCCCTTGAAGAGCCGGGTGCCGGTCTCCTGAATATTTTCCCCCACCAGCCGGAGACAGCTCTCGTCCCAGCGGGGAACGGGCTCGTCCACGGTGCCGGTGAGGCTCATGGGCAGCACCACGCCTCCGGCGCAGTAGCCCACATCCAGCTCCAGTTCGTTGCGGCTGCCCCAGCCGAAGCGTCCGGGCAGACGCAGTTCGTGGACGCTGCCGGAGAGAACGCACTCCGATATTTCCACCATGGAGTTTTCCGTCCGGGCGCGGAGGACCGCGTTGTCGAATTTCAGGACCCCGGTATGGGCGTACACCCGCAGAAAATCCTCGCCGATGTCGGAATAGCCCAGCAACTTCTGATCGATCTCCGGGAGAAGCGAATAGATGCGCAGATACGCCTCCACCGGCAGCAGCAGGATCTTGCCGGTGATGCTGTTGAAAAATTTGTTCTCCCAGTGGATGTCGGCAAACCGCCCGCTCACTTCTCCCGCCAGGCGGTCGGCGAATTCCGGATTTCCGGTCAGCAGGCCGGAACCCGCGAAGACCAGTTCCCGGCATTTCATGCCGTTGTTGTCCGGCAGCAGGAAATCGCAGGTGAGATCCTCCACTCTGCCGCTGCATGAAAATTTCTTTTCGGGAGTGTCCAGCCCCTCCGCCCGAAACACCAGCACCAGCCGGCCGTCATTCAGGCGCGCCTCCTTGCTCTCTGCTTCGACGACGTCCTCGACGACGGTCAGGGAAACCGGCCCGGACACCGTCATTCCCGGAATGATTTCGCAATCCCGAAGCGAAAGGCTGATCTTCTGGAGGCGACTGCCGAAATCCAGTCCGGTCTCCGCCCACCGGTTGTTTTCGGCGGAATCCTCCTCCCCGGCATCCAGGACCCGCTCCAGCTCCGGCAGGGAAAAAGCGGTTTCCGCCGACACGGTGATGGCCTCCTCCGGATCGAAGGGCACGACCCCCGCGGCGGAAACGCGCAGGAGTTCCCCGCCTCCGGAGGCGTCCTCGGCCCGGAAAAACAATTCCCGGACTTCCAGCGATCCCGCGTCGCCGACGCCATGCAGCCCCAATCGGCCGCGAAATTTTTCCCGCCAGCTCCACGATCCCGACGCCGAAAACAGAACCGCCCCTTCTCCGCCGGTGACGGAGAGCGTGCCGACGACGTCGTCGATACCGGGATCGGCCATCCGGAATTTCTCCACATCGCAAAGCAATTCGAAACGCGGCAAACGCCCGTTCAGCCGCCAGCGGGAAGCGAGCTCCGCCCCGCCCGCGGAATTCAGACTTCCCCCGCCGGAAAATTCGCCGTCCGAAGTCCAGCTGACCCGTCCCGTCAGCTCGGGCTCCAGCCGAATCCCGGCCGCGCTCACGCCGCCGCCGTCCTCCGCGGGGCCGATTCCGATCTCCGCCGTCACCGTTCCGGCCTCCGGAGTGGTGATGGACACCCGCCCGGAGAGCACGCCGGAAACCTCTTCTTCAAACCCAAGCACCGAGGCGATCCTGCCCGGCTCCACCTCCGCCGTCAACTCCGCCGCTCCCGGACAGATCCATCCCCCGGCGGTGCGCAGCACCGAAAATTCACCGCTCCGCCAGCGGCCGAATTCCGGATGGCCGGCTTCCAGTTTCCGGATCCGAAACTTTTCGCCGTCCAAACTGCCTCCGCCCTCCATGCCCACGTCCCAGTTTAAACCCGAGAAATTCGCGGCCCAGTCGAAACCCTCCCCGGAGAGCGTCAGATCGCAGACGCCCGACACCGGCGCGCCCAAAATCTCCGGGACCCATTCCGAACAGGTGATGAGACAGCGCAGAGGCGGGAGTGCGCCGTCCAAACTCACTTCCACCGGAAAAAACTCCGCGGCAAGACACCCCGCTCCGATCTCCATACGCCGCAGGGCGATACTGCGTCCGGCGGCTTCTCCGGCGGCGGAAAAGCGCACCTCGCCGGCGCCGAGACTCTTCAGGGCGGCGGCAACCGCTTCGTCCTTCGCGATTCCCAGTCCCTCCGGTCTGACCACGAATTCCGCGGCGCTTTCGGCCCGCTCTCCGTCCCAGAGGAGGCTGCCCGCGCCGCGCAGAATCTCCCCGGAGGGATCCGCCAGCACCGCCTCGGGCAATTCCACCCGCCAGGACCTCATGTCGTCGGTGGCGGCGGAGATCGCGGCTCGGAAATCCGCCGGAGCGTCCAAAATCCGCCGATCCCCGAACAGCAGACCTTCGACCGCGGTTTCTCCGTCGATCCTCACCCCCGCCCCGCCGGGGAGGCCGGTCACTCTCCAATGTCCGCCGGCCACCCCGGAGGCCGGCCGCACGGCGGAATCGGCATCGCCGGGACAAAGCGCGCGAAGCGCGTCGCCCCACCCGGATGCCGAGATCTCAAAACCGCCCGCGGAGAGAAACCTGCCCTCTCTGAAATCATAACCGAGATACTTGTCCCGATCCTGGGAAATCTCGATCACCGCCCCGGTCTCCGTCCCGGAATTCAAAACGGCGCCGACATTGCGGAACCACAGCTCGGAGGCCTCCACATCGTAAAGGTGGTCGCAGGAGACACGGCCGTAAAATTCCCGGAGCGATTTCTCCCAACCGCTCCGGAAAACGTATTCGGAGGAGGCGCTGAAAAATCCCCGCCGGAAGTTGCCGAATCCCGAAATCTCCGTCCGGGCGGAAAAATCCTCCCGGCCGCTCCGGCCGGTGAGCTGTTCCAGGATATCCCCGGCGCAGATAAAAACACTGCCCGGCATCACCCAGAAGTAATCGGTGTTGATCGCTCCCGATATGTCAAAGGAGCTGACGCCGCCGTCCCGGCAGGATTCGGCGCGGATGCGGTCGAAAATGAAGTTGCACCCCTCGCTCCTGATCCATGCCGACACCTGTGATTCCGGCCATTCCAGCCCCAGCATGTTCAGCCGGTATTCCGTGAGGTCGCTCTCGAGCCCCAGCACCCGGACAAAGGTCTTCGGGGTGAACTCCCAGCGGATGGTGCCGCGAAAGGGCCCCGAGGACATGTCGGCAAATTCGCTGTCGAAATTCCCCCCGTCGGCCGTAAATATCAGGTGGTTGACCTCATCCGGGACGCAGCGCCGGATTTCGGCCCCCACGCCCCTGAATTCCACAACTTCGCGGGTGCCGTTGCGGTGCCGCCACTCGATCGCCGCGTTCAGACGGTCGATCTTCAGATCGTCCGCGGCAATTTCCGGCATGAAAAACGGCAGTCCCAGCCCCCGCTCTCCCTCCCCGATCTCCGGCGACGGCAGGACCGTCATCGCGTCGGTCTCCGGATCGAACGTATCAAAAAAAGACGGCGGGTCGGGGACGCTTTCGTCCACATCAAAACAGATTTTCGCCTCAAATTCCGCGTCGGCTACCGTCACCCGGCGCAGATTCACCGCAAAAACCGGAAACAGTTTCACATCCAGCCAGCCGTGCAATTCGCCGCCGCGGAAATCCACGCTCACAAAGTCGCCGTCGAAATTCGACGCCGACACGCTGAAATCCTTTATGGCGAATTCTCCGCTGACCGGATCCTGACGCCATTCGCCGCAGCTGAAGCGGATTCCGGCCAGCCCCATCAGCCGCGCCGCCACCCACTCCTTGAGCACCCAGCCCTCGCCGAGCAATTCACAGCAAAAGGACACAACCGCGCACAAAAGCACCGCCGCCGCCGCCGTCAGCCGCAACAGTTTCCGGCCGATTCCGGCGCATCTTCTGCCGATGTTCCGCCAGCGCGACGGAGCCCGGCTCCCGGCGGAGGTGGCGTGAGGCAATGTCAGCGCGCTCCCCCGGAGAGTTTCCTCTGAAGTTCCTGAACAAAGGCCCTCATGTCATCCTGAGTGGGCTCGCCGGTGAGTTTGTCGAAATCCGGCCGTCCCATCTGATCCAGGAGCCACTCCCCGCTTACCCCGGAGGGGAAGGTCACCGTGCCGTTCATCACCGCCCCCGGACGGGCTATCTTGCTGATCTCCACGGAGATCTTGCCGTCTCCGGCGGGTGCGGCCTCCTGGGGCTCGCTCTTCTTTTCCTCCGGTTTTTCCTCCGGGTCCTGACGGCTCCAGTCCACATCCTCGATCTCGGCGGCCAGGAGCCGGAGCTCCAAAAAGGTCATCCGGGTGTCGTACTCCTCGGCCAGCATCTTCTGAATCTGGTTCAGGCTGACGCCCTCGTTAAGCCGGCTGCCGACAAATTTCTTCAGTTCCGCTTCTTTCATCACTCCGTCCGCTCCTCCGAGTTGATATTTTTTCCGGCAAGGACCCCCTTGCGGTGATCGGACAATCTCCGGCGCATCAGCGTCTGCTGCAGCGTCACGCATCCCTTTTTCAATTCCCCGGGGATCATGCACCAGCTTATCACCGCCGCCGGGATCGGCAGCACCAGAAGCCAGAGCGCGTGGCTGACGGCGAAACAACGGCAGACGCCCTCGTTGACCACTTCCCCGGAAACCCCCTCCCGCTGCAGCCGGGCATTGAAGCTCTGGGCCAGCTCCACAACCGCCGGAAAATACCACCAGAAATTGAAAATCGGAATGACGCACCCGGCCACCGCCTGCCCCGGCGTCACATTGACATCCGCCTGATTCAGGCTCTTCCAGGCCCGGTAAATCTGAAGCAGTCCCAGCACATAGCCCACCAGCCACACCGCCAGCGCCCCGGAACAGGTGCAGAGCGCCGATACCCACCATCCGGTCGTCCAAAATCCGTCCTGCCAACGGCACCAGAGCGCCGTCACCAGCAGCGCGGCTCCGGCCAGAGTCGCCGCCGCCGCCAGCCAGTTCACCAGCAGTCCGATCCGGTGCAGACGGATCGTCCGGGCGATTTCCGCCGCCGGTCCTGCCTCATCCGCCGGAACCGCCAGCGCCGTCACCAGTTCGGAATCCTCCAGCGCCACCCAGTCGCTCAGATTTTCATGCCAGACCATGGTCCTGCCGTCCACCGTCCCGGCGGCGGCAAGTTCCCGAAAGGCGCCCTCGTCGACCGGCCCCGCGGTATGCCCGTTATTCAAATAATACCATTTCTCAGCCATATTTCTCACTCCAGCAGTCTTTGATGAAGGATATTTACCGCCGCGTCGTGAAGCTGCCGGGCCGTGGCGCCCCACACAGGGTAATAAATCAGCAGAAAAATCTGCGGCAGCGCCAGCGCCGCCACCGACAGGATGCAGAAAACCAGACTGAGGGTGTAGCTCGGACGCCTGCCGATGACGCCCTCCCGGCGCTCCCGGGCGGTCAGCCGGGCGTTCAGACCGGCCACCGACCAGAAATTCGCCACCGCCGACACCAAGGGCACCACGGCGGCCATCGCCAGCACCGCCGGAGGCAGCGGCCTCGATTCGGCGGGAATGACCCGCCACAGACGGTAGAGCAGCATCCCCCATACCGTCAGGGTCGCCGCCAGCACCACCGCGCCGATCGCCATCAGCATCAGCCAGACGCGCGATCCCCAGTCCCCCTCGAGCGCGAATTCCAGAAGCGTGTAAAAACGCTCCGGAGCCGCTTTGATCTCGCCGCGGCGGCTGATATATTCGCCGATCGTCCGCAGCACCGGCGGCAGAATGAAGATCACGCCGCAGACCAGGAGCACCTTCAGATCCGTGAAACTGCGCTCGATCCGGCCGATATGATTGATGACGCGGCACGGGGTGTCGCCG
Source organism: Victivallaceae bacterium (assembly GCA_045585875.1). Taxonomy (GTDB): domain Bacteria; phylum Verrucomicrobiota; class Lentisphaeria; order Victivallales; family Victivallaceae; genus JAVBQJ01. The sequence goes on from JAZMZH010000110.1 coordinate 10,355, forward strand.
TCGGCCAGCTCGGAGTCGCGAAATTCCACCCAGTCGGATGCCCGCTCGGCCAGGATCGGAGTCTGAGGCGTAATGATCCCGGCGGCCGCAAGCTCCGAAATATGACGGTCGTCAAGCGGACCGAGTTTCTGACCTTTCAGCAGATAATACCATTTTTTCATGCCGTACCACCCCCAGAAAAAACTCTTGTTGGAAACTATACCACAAAAACAGGATTTTTTCAAATCAATTCCGCGTCGAAATTAAAGGCCGAAGTGTTTTTTTCCCGCCACGAGGCATTGGTGAGATCGTAAAAATCCTCCGTGCCGGGCACCGCCGGCAGCGACAGGACTTTCAGGGCGTACACCCGGCTCAATCCGGCCCGCCGGTCCCGGCGGACGGTGAATTCCACACCCCTGGCGTCTTTGAAACACGCTCCGTCCGCCGCCGGGATTTCCGCCCGGGTGGTCAGCAGGGCGGGACGGCCGAACCGATACACCTCCACCGGCACCTCCGACACGTCCCGCAGCGCCTCCACGGCGCTCCGTTCCAGCTCCCAGGAGGCCTGCACCTGCACCGCTCCCAGCTCCGCCAGCGCCTCCGCCGTCATGCTGTTGGTCACCGGCAGAGGATTTCCGGTCACCAGTCGGGCCTCCGGGAAATCCCGGAAAAGCGCGAATCCGCTCAGGTTCGTAATCCGGAATCGGGTGATCCCCGCCGCCCGGGCCATGGCGATGCGCTTCTTCAATCCCGGCATCCGCCCGGGTTCGCAGAAGTCCGGCAGGATGCACTCCCCGGTTTCGGAATTGAAGTCCAGGATGCCGACCGCCCGGCGCGCCCCGGGATTGCCGGGGGAGCAGCCGCGGGGTTTCACCGCCACGGTTTCGGGACCGGTGCGGACCGGCGGCGTCTTCCGGCTGCGCCGGGCCGCCAGCATCGCCCGGACCGCCTCCAGAGCCGGATCGGCCGGGAGGGGATGATTCCGGAGCGCCTCCGCAACGAACATCACGAATTCACGGAACGTCCTGCGCAATGTGGACGGCGGGACGTAAAGCCCCGGCGCGGATGCGGAAATCTTCACCCGCCCCGCCCGGGACACCAACCCCGAACGT
>JAZMZH010000111.1:0-5803 GCA_045585875.1 Victivallaceae bacterium
ACCGCTTGGCCTCCGACTTCGCGTCGCCGAGCATCTTGATGGCGGTTTCGGCTTTTGCCGCCGATTCCGGAAGCATCTCCGCGATGTCGTTGCCGGAGCCGAATCCGCAGTTGTCCCCCCAGGTGGAATGGGCGTCGCGGAAATCCAGACCGAAAGAAGCGATCAGCCGCCGATAATGGCCGAGCCGCTCCGGATGCTCCAGCACTTCCTGAAGCGTTTCGGCGTCAAGCACCAGGTGCCGGGCGCGGCCTTCGGCGAGAATCCCGCAGTATTTTGCGATTTCGGCGTCGGAAAAGCGCCGGCACCGAAACATGGCGGAAACGGAGAATTTGTCGTTCATGGCATGACTCCTTCAGCCTCTAATATACCGCCGAAACCGTCCGCGTCAAGCGCATATCCCTTTTATCCACACAAAAAGTCTCTTTTCTCCACAATCATCAGGAGAGCGAGATCCTGCCCGGAAACATTTCCGCAAGCAATCCGACAGTGCCCTCCGGCATGTACATCTGAAAACCCGTCGCTCCGCGCCGCACCGCATCGGTCAGCGCTTCCCGGGTTTCGAGTCCCCAGCACCAGATATGAATGCCCGCTGCGGCGGCCCGGACGGCCAAAGCCGGATCAAAGGCACCGTCGGTGAGGCCGCAGAGGCAGATGATGCGGAAGCCGCGGGCGGCGGAATCCTCAATGATCTGCTCGTTAAGCGGCGTATCCTGTTCCATGGTGTTGCAGTACCGCAGACCGGGGCACAGATCATCCACCATGCGCACCGCTTCTGGGAATCCCGGCGGGAAAATGTTGATGATAGTGCGTCCGGTCATCTCGAAACGGCGCAGCAGTTCCGTCATCCGGACGATGGTTTCGGCCCGCCAGGATTCGCAGCTTCGCAAGGTCAGGTAGGCGATGCGTCCGTTGTCGCGGCAGAGACCGAGCATGGTTTCCAGAGTGCAGGGCGCATGCGCGACGCCGCCGTAAGTCGCTGCAAAGCGGAGTTTCAGAATCTCCTTCGCGGAGAGATCGCGGATGGCGGTGCGGCAATTCTGCTCAAAAGCGGTGATGCGTCCGGCTTCGTCGAAGGTGTAGCCGTCGTCGTGGCAGAGGATGATTTCGCCGTCCCGGGAGAGGCGCATATCGGCTTTCAGACCGTGAAATCCTCTCCGGATCGCTTCCCGGAAGTGAATCTCTGAATTGCCGGGGATGCCCGGAAAAACCGAATAGGCGATGTCCATGATCTCCCGACCGGCGCCGGTGTTGAAATAGCTCTCCAAGTCCATGATTTTCCCTCGGTTGATGGCAATATTGTTTAATATACCGTGATTCTGGCTCTCCGCAAACGAGGGTGTGCGGTTTTTCTTGAAAAAAAACTTTTCCATGCTATATTAACCGGCGGATGCGCGGCTGGCGAAATTGGCAGACGCACAAGATTTAGGTTCTTGCGCCGAAAGGTGTGCGGGTTCGAGTCCCGCGCCGCGCACCACAGAAGCGCATCCCGCCGTTAACCCCAGAGCCATGATAGAGATCGAAAAAGAATCCGGCCCCGAGCCGCAAAAAGCCGTCATCGCCGAGGCGCACATCACCGGCGCCGCCCCCGAAACCGAGGCCGCCCATACCGATGAACTCATCGAATTGGCCGGCAATCTCGGCATCTCCGCCGTCGCCCGCATCACCGGCCATGTCCGCGGCACCCCGTCTCCGGAGAGCTACTTCGGCTCCGGCAAGGTGGAGGAAATCGCCGACGCCGTCCGGGAGAACGCAGCCGACATGGTGATCTTCGACGTTTCCCTCACCCCCTCCCAGCAGCGCAATCTGGAGCGGCGCTGTCACTGCCCCGTCCTCGGCCGGGAGGAGATCATCATCGAGATATTCGCCCGCCGGGCGGTTACCCGAGAGGCCGTCATGCAGGTGGAGCTGGCCAGATTGCAGTATCAGCTCCCCCGCCTGGCCGGAGCCTGGAGCCATCTTTCGCGGCAGTCCGGCGGCATCACCGGAGCCCGCGGCGTCGGCGAGAAACAGATCGAACTCGACCGCCGTCAGGTGAAGCGCCGCATTTCCATCCTCAACGGGGAGCTGGCCGATCTCCGCCGCCGCCGGGACACCGAGCGCAAACTCCGCCGCCGCAACGCCGTCCCCCAGGCCGCCATCGTGGGATACACCAATGCCGGGAAATCTTCGCTCCTGAACCGCATCGCCGACGCCGGAGTGCTGGCCCGAGATCAGCTTTTCGCCACTCTCGATCCCGCCACCCGCCGGGCGGTGCTGCCGGGAAATCTCGAGCTCCTCGTCACCGACACCGTGGGATTTGTCAGGAAACTGCCGCATGAACTGGTGGAGGCGTTCAAGTCCACCCTCGAGAGCGCCGCCATCGCCGACATCCTCATCATCGTCCTCGACCTTTCCGCTCCCGACATCGGGGAGCACTGGCAGACCACCATGGAGGTGCTCCATTCCATCGGGGCTTCCGAACTTGAAAAGATCGTAGTGTTCAACAAGTGCGATCTGGCCGGTGACGATCCTCTCCTGGCTGCGCGTGCGCGCGGGATCGCCCCCGACGGCATCTTCGTCTCAGTGAAAACCGGGTCCGGGATGCCGGTGCTCATCGAGCGGCTCCGGGAATTTGCCGGACGCAAAAGCCGCGTCCTGCACTGCGTATTGCCTCCGGAGCGTCACGACCTTGCCGCGCTCGCCCATCGCAGCGGGTCGGTGCTCATGCAGCGCTACGAACCCGACGGCTCCATTGTCCTGCGGCTGCGCATCCACGGCAGCCTGGCTTCCGAATTTGAATGTTACGCTGAATCTGCGTCCGAAAGGGGAACAGCATGAATCATTTTGGCAAATTTCTGATCCGCCGCGCGCTGACGGCTCTCCTCTGCCTGTCCGCCGTCGCCGCCGTCGCCGCCGAGGAGCCCTGGGACCTCTGGCGGGAGGCCCATGACAACCAGCAGACCGCGGAAAAACTGCTCCGCAACGGCAACCTCGCCGGAGCGAAGGAGATGTTCGAACGGGCCAGGGACAACTATACCCTGGTCAAGGAAGCCCGCCCGGATTGGAATATCGAGCTCATCGACGGACGCATCCGCGCCTGTACCGAGAGCCTTGAAAAAATCGCCGCCTCCACCGGACAGCGGACTTCCGCTCTGCCCGCTTCCCAGCGCCGCCCCGATCCCGTTCCCGCCGCCGCCGAGGATCCCGACGGATACAAGGAGCGGTATTTCCGCGCCATGATGGATCTGGACAACATGCGCAAGGAGCTGGAGTCGGCCCGGGCCAGCACCGCGGAGATCACTTCCCTGCTCAGCGAAAAACAGGCCCTTCAGGAACAATACACCCTGCTCCTGGAGCAGTACCGGGACCTCAAGGATAAGAATCAGTATCCCAACACCGAAGTCCAGGAAATGAAAAATCGCCTCCTGGAGGCGCAGATCACCGCCGACGACGCCGTCCGCCGTCTCAACAACCTCACCGAAAAATACAACCAGCTGAACGAGGATTACAATCAGGCCTGCCAGAACCGCAACAGCCTCCGCATCGAAAACCAGCAGCTGAAGGAGCGGGTTTCCGCATACGAACGCTCCGAGGCCCAGAGCACCCGCAATTTTTCCGCCGAACGGGAAAGAGCCGCCCGGGCCGAGGCGGAGATCACCAGCCTCGAAAATGAGATCGCCGAACTGAAGAAGAGTCTCGCACGCCAGAGAGAGGAAAATCAAACCCTGACCGATGCCCTGGCCAACGCCTCCACCGATGATACCGGCATCGCCGACGAGCTCAAGCGGCTCCAGTCCCGATACGAGGAGCTGGAGAGGGACTACCTGAATATGAACAGCGAAAACCGCAAGCTCAGCGCTTCCCTGCGGGATATGCGCCTGGAGGCCACCCGCACCGGAGAAACCCTCCAGCGCATTGAAAACGTCAACCGGGACCTGCAGAATAAGCTGGACTCCCTTCAGGAACGCTTCGACACCGTTTCGTTGTCTCTGGATCTTTCGGAAAACGACAAACGTGACGCGGAAAACCGCGCCGCCAATCTGGAGCTCGAGGCTGAAGAACTCCGCACCCGCGCTTCCACACTTGAGACCCGCCTGAAAACCCGCGAGGAGGGGCAGGTGCTCGTGGATCGCGCCCACGAGTCCGAAGTGACCGGTCTCCGGGAGGAAATGGCCAGACTCCGCCTCGAGCTCGCCGCAGCTCAGGGCAAGGTCAAATCCCTTGACGACGCCCTGGATGAGGAAAAACGCAAAAACGTCGAGCTCCGCAACGATTACATCGATCTGAAAGCCGCCCAGATGAACCTCAGTCTGGCGCTGGAACAGGCTTCGGCTTCGGCGGAACGCTGCGGGGAACTCGAGACCGCGCTCTCCGAGCTTTCCCGGGAAAAGGACCGTCTGCTGGAAAAAATCGCCGCACTCGAGAGCCGCCCCGCCGCCGCGCCCTCTCTTCCGGCTCCGGCCGTGCCGGCGGCTTCCGGCGAGATCGTTTTCACCCCGCAGGAGGGAATCGACCGTCTGACCGCGGAGAGTTCCACGCCGGAGAAACTCTCCGCCCGGCTGGAAGCCGCCCGCAAGGCCGCCTCCGAGGATTTCAGCGAACTGGCGGTCCTGGAATATCAGCGCCTGCTGAAACTTGACCCGGAGAATCCGGAGGGCAACCTCGAACTCGGACGGCTCTACGCGGCGGAAAATCGTTTCGCCGACGCCGTGCCCTTTTTGCAGAAAGCCCATGAACTTGCCCCCGACGACCCCGAAATCACCATCGACTGCATTACGGCCCTTGCCGCCGTCGGCAGAGGCGAGCAGGCTTTCGCAATGTATGACGCGCTGAAATCCTCTCTGCCGGATCAGCCCCGCCTGCGTCTGGCCGTGGCCCGGGCCACGGCGGCAAGGGGCGGCTGGCAGACGGCGGCCGATCTTTACGAAAGCATCTCCGCCGAGAGCGAATTTTCTCCGAAAGTCCGTTCCGAATATGCCCGGGTGCTGCTGGCTTTGGACCGCAACGACGAGGCCGCCGCCGTCTATGAGGAGGCCCGTCAGGACGGAGCGCCCGCCGACCCGGCGGTGGAGGACGCGCTGGGAATGCGTCTGAATTCCAACCGGGAACTGTGCTCGTTTCTCGAAAATGCCGCCGACGAAGCTCTGGCGCTTGAAAATTGGGATTCCGTCATCTGGTACTCCGTGAAACTGGTGGACATGGAGCCCGGCAACGAGAGCCATTATCTGGACTGGGCTTTTGCCGCCATCGCGCTCGGGAAAGGCGACGAAGCCGCCGCCGCCATCGCCCAGACCGCCGCGAGAAACACCAATCCCACCACCCAGTCCCGTCTCCGCCGTATGGTATTCTCCGCCGGAGCCGAGCTGTGCCGCCGCAATCTCTCCGGAGCCTCGGAGGAATTGTCCGCCGCCGTCGAGACGATCGCGGAGACGCCGCTGGAACTGCCGGAACGTTACGACGCTCTGCCGGAACTTCTCGACAGGACCATCGCAGAACTCCGGAAACAGCCGTCCCTCAGCAGCGCGGAAATCGACGCCGCGGAGGCTCTTTTGCGGCAGATATTCCGGGCAGCGGATGCGGAATCGGGGCAGGGCGGCCTCGCTCTGACGGAAGGAGCGGAGGAAGAAGCGGAATTCGAAGCAGAGTTCGAGGTGGAACCGGAATCTGAAGCGGAACCGGAATTGGAAGCGGAACCTGAAGCCGAAGCGGAATTCGAGGCAGAAGCAGAATTCGAGGCAGACGCGGAATTGGAAGCAGAAGCGGAATTGGAAGCGGAACCGGAATCTGAAGCGGAAGCGAAATTCGAGGCAGAAGCGGAATTGGA
>JAZMZH010000112.1:0-11833 GCA_045585875.1 Victivallaceae bacterium
GCCATGCAGGAGCCCGGTGAGGAAAAGAAAGCATGGACCGTAAAGAACGACCCCCGTGTAACGGGTGTGGGAAAGATACTGCGAGGCACCAGCCTGGACGAACTGCCCCAGCTCTTCAACGTCATCCGCGGCGAAATGGCCATCATCGGCCCTCGCCCCATCGTCGAGGCGGAAAAGAGCTACTACGGCGACAAGTACAAGGCTTTCATCCAGGTGAAGCCGGGGATCACCGGCCTCTGGCAGGTTTCGGGCCGCAGCGATGTGGATTACGAGCGCCGGGTCTCTCTGGACATGTACTATATCTACAACTGGTCGATCTGGCAGGATTTCTACATCTTGCTGCAGACGGTGCTGGAAGTGCTCCGCTGCCGGGGCGCGAGATAGGATGCGGAGCGCGCTTCTTCACTACTGGCTGACCGGGATGCGGGGCGGCGAAAAGGTTCTTCTGGAACTGTGCCGGGTCCTGCCGGATGCGGACATCTTCACCCACGCCTGGAATCCCGGGAAATTCACCGGAGAGCCCTTTGCGGGGCACCGGATCGCGGAGACCTTCATCGGTTCCCTCCCCGGGGCGAAAAATTCTCCTCAGAAGTATCTGCCTCTGATGCCCTCGGCCCTGAAGCGGCTCCGGCTCGACGGTTACGATCTGCTGGTCTCCAGCGAATCCGGACCGGCCAAAGGCGTGGTGAAACCCGCCGGAGCGGTTCACCTCTGCTACTGCCACACCCCCATGCGCTACCTGTGGGATATGTACGGGGATTATTACCGGCAGGCCGGACTCGGCGGCAAGCTCGCGATGACCCTCTTCAGGAATTACCTGCGGCGCTGCGATCTGCGCTCCGCCGAATCGGTGGACGCCTTTGCGGCCAATTCCGCTTTTGTGGCCCGGCGCATCAAGCGGATCTACGGACGGGACGCCCAAGTCATTCATCCGCCCGCGGAGGTGGAATACTACGCCGCCGGACGGGAGGCTGTGCCCGACGAACTCCGCCGGGATGCGCCCTACCTGTACGTGGGCGAACTGGTGGGTTACAAACGCGCCGACCTGGCCGTAAAGGCCTGCCTGCGCATGAAACGGAAACTCACGGTGGTGGGCAAAGGGCCCCAGCTGAGGGAGCTGCGCCGCCTGGCCTCCGATTCTCCGGACATTGTCTTCGCCGGACGCCTCGAAGCGGACAATCTGCGCCGGGCCTATGCCTCCAGCCGGGCGCTGCTTTTTCCCGGCATCGAGGATTTCGGGATCGTGCCGGTGGAGGCGCAGGCCGCCGGGACGCCGGTCATCGCCTTCGGCGAGGGCGGAGCGCTGGAGACGGTGGAGCCCGGGGTTTCAGGCGTGTTTTTCAACGAACAGGATACCGAATCCCTCTGCGCAGCCATGGAGGAGTTTGAAGGCCGCCTCTGGGATCGCGCCGTCGTCTCGAAGCGTGTGGAACGCTTCTCCGCGGCGCGTTTCCGCGAGGAATTCTCCGATTTCGCGGCGGCGGCGGCTCCGGGAATTTTCCCGCCCCGGACTTAGAGACGCCTGCTCCGTCAACGCGGAGTTCGGGAATTCCCGGTCCGAATTGACAGACGCTCCCGGAACATTCTCAGCCGCTCCGAACTCTCGTGCAGGCCGCCCGGCCGGTTGCGTTTCAGCCACAGCCTGTTGTGTTCGCCGATGACCGCGGCCATGGCGTCGCGCCACGCGCGGACGTTGATGCGGCCTCCCTGACTCCGGAGCAGATACTTCAGGGCGCATTCGGTCATGAGTGCGCTGTTGGCGAGTTCGCTCAAGATCAGCGCGTCGGAGGTGGGCGGACGGGCCGCGAACGTCTTCCGCCAGGCATGAAGACGCTTCAGGGCCCGCCGGGTCATGCCGGAATCGGTTTGTTTCAGCAGTTCCGTCACGACGCGGGAGGAGGGATCACGGTAGAGCGCCTGACACCATACCGCGGCGTTGCGGCAGACAGCGGTCGGAAACTCCTCGTATAAGCTCCCCAGCTCCAGCAGCGCCGCGCCCAGCGCCCCGCCCCGGGCGCGGGGATCGAAAAAGCGTCCCACCGCCTCGGGCAGCAACAGCCGGTGGGCGTCGGAAGCATGGACATTCCAGGCGCACCCCATGGCGAAACAGATGCCGGGCCAGGAGATCGGCCAGTACTGGTGGTGTCCGTTGTCCCCCCAGTCGGTCAGCAGCATACCGGCGCATCCGGCCCGGCTGCCGTACAGGCAGGCCCGCGCAATATTCTCGAGCATGTTGCCGGTGCGTCCGGTGAAGGTATTCCAGGAGGAAGTGCCGGGGCAGACATAAAAGGGGACGCCGCTGGCGGCAAACCGGGCGCAATCGGCCTCAAAGGGATGATCGGCCTCGTACCCCCACTCCAGGGCGGTAATGCCCCGGGGCAGCAGCGGTATGAGCTCGGGAGACTTCATGATGATGTCACCCCAGAACTGAATCTTTTTCCCGTATTTCCCTGCCAGTTCGGCCAGACGGGTGAGAAAATCCAGATAAACCCGTCCGACGCCCTTTTCCCGGCAGAGGGCGGCGGAACGGCCCTTGCCCAGCTCCACGGTCTCGTCGCAGCCGATGTTCAGGGTGGAGGACGAGAAATTCGGCAGCATCCGGCGGTAAAGGCCGTCCACAAATTCCAGCGACTTCGCGTCCGGGTGCAGAGTGCCCTGATAAGAGGCGTCCGCAGCCTCGAAATACCAGGGTTTCGGGGATTCCGCCAGAGCGACGTATTCCGGCAGCCGCAGCCAGCGCTCCAGATGCCCGAAGCTGTTGAGATTCGGCACCAGCTCGATGAAGCGGGCCCGGCAATAGCTGTCCAGCTCCATGATCTCCTCCGGAGTCATGGGCGAGGAATCATACCACACCCGTTCCTCTCCCTCAAAGGCGAAGGTATGCTCGGTGTAAAGCTGAAATTCATTGCATCGGAGTTCCGCGAGGATGTCGATCAGGCGGCGGAGTTCGTCCATGGAGGGGACCTTGCACCGGGAAATATCCAGCATGTAGCCCCGGCGGGGAATATCCGGCCGGTCGCTGATTTCCAGCTCCGGCACCCGGGCGGGCCGGTCCGAAAAAATCTTCAGAAAGGCATCCAGCCCGTACACCAGACCGGGTGCGCCTCCGGCGGTCACGGAACCGTGTTCGGGCCCGGTGAAAAGGCGGAATTCCTCCCGGCCCAGCTCCGGATCCAGCTCCAGCACCGCCAGCGGACGGCGGGCGTCGCCCGCGGTGACGGCAAGCTCCCGGCCGTGGAGTTCCCGCTCCCGGGCGACGCGGCGGAGGATGGCGTCCCGCAGGAGCGGATCGGGGCCGACGGCGGCGATGATGACGGTGCGGTCCGAATAGTCGAAGGTTCTCTCACCCGACTCGATTTTCGACGGTACCGGATAAAGAAACATAACAGTCACCCCCGTTTTCAAATATTTCCAGTTCAGCGGCCGGTGTTGAGCTCGGCGATCGCCAGCATGAGCAATTTTTCGGTGGTGCACTCTTCCGGGGGCATTTTCTCCATGATGCCCCGGAGGACCTTGCCCGCGGCGTCGCCTTTGAAGCCCAGCTGCTCAAGGGCCGCCAGAGCGTCGGCGAAACACGCCGAGACCTCCGGACCGGCTCCCGGGGCGGGCGCGGCAGAGGCGGAGATGCCGCCGAGTTTATCCCGCAGTTCCACGATCAGGCGCTCAGCGGTGCGTTTGCCGATGCCGGGGATGCGGGAGAGCATTTTGACATCCCCGGCCCTCACCGCGGCGCAGAAGGTGTCCACGGGCATGGCGCCGAGGATGGCCAGGGCGAGCTTGCCCCCCACCATGTTGACGCTGACCAGCAGATCGAAGAGGGCGCGCTCCTCCCGGGAAATGAATCCGAAGAGGACGATGGCATCCTCCCGGACCTGAGTTCGGATGAAGAGTTCGGCGGTTTCCCCGGGACGCGGGAGCTTTTCAAAAGTGCTCAGGGGTATCTGCACCAGGTAGCCGACGCCTCCGGCAACTACGACACAGCCGTTGAAGTCGGCTTCCAGCAATTCTCCTTTAAGATAGGCGATCATTCTGTCCCTTTCCCGGCGGCCCGGTCATGATAAAAAGAGAGCGCCCGGCGAATCCGGGGCCCGCCTGTCCTCCCCTCTGCCTGCCGGACAACAGGAGCTAATATATATCCGGAGAAGCTTAAAATCAAATCGCCGCCGGGGATTTTCGCCTGAAATCTCCGGCTGGCCTTGGTTGCGCGGCGCCGTATGCTCCCGGCCGACGGTTTGATCCGGGATCGCTCCCGAACGGCGCCGTCTAAACGGGCCGGAAGGGCGTTTCCCGCTTGGCCCTGCGGACGATTTCGATGAAGCGCGCCACCTGTCCGGTGATCCAGCCGAGCCCCTCCGCGGCGATCTTTTCCTGATTCATAAAGGTCCTGGCCCCGGAAACCGCACAGGCCCCGCACCGGATGAATTCGCCCGCGTTTTCCTCGCTGATCCCGCCGGAGGGGATCAGATTGATCTCCGGCAATACCATTTTAAGATTCGTCATGTACTTCGGCCCGCCGAGCGCGGCGGGAAAAATCTTCACCATCGTCGCCCCGAGCTCCATCGCCAGCTGGGCTTCGCTGGCGGTAAAAGCGCCGGAATACACCGGCACCCCGTAGCGGTTGGCCGTGCGGATGACCTCCTCGCGCACCGTGGGCGAGACGATGAGACTGCCGCCGTGGAGGATCACCTCCCGGGCCGTGGCCGCGTCGAGGACGGTTCCGGCCGCCACGAAAAGTTTTTCTCCGAATTCGGCCCGGACCGCCTCGATCCCCGCCAGCACTCCCGGCGTGGTCATGGTGATCTCAATGACCCGGGCGCCGCCGTCGTACATGGCCCGGGCGTAGGCGAGGAAATCCGCGGGTTTCAGCGTTTTGATGCAGGGCAGCACTCCGGTGCTTTTGGTCGCGGCGACGACACGCTCCTTCAAACCGGGATCGGGATAATCCATCATAATGTTCTCCTTGTTTATCGGTACAGAATTTTCTGGGGCCCGCAATCGGCCAGGGCCTCCGCCTCGGCGGCGGAACATTGAATCACGTCTCCGAAGGTCGTGTGCGCGAGGGCGAGCACCGCGTTGGCGAAACGCACCGCCTCCTCCGGGCTTTTTCCGGCGAGAATCGAACGGATGAGCCCCGCGAACCATGCGTCCCCGGACCCGTATCGGTCCACGATGTCGTACTCCGTCTCTCCCTCGAAGAATTTCCCTTCGTGCAGGAGGAGCGCGTGCCAGACGCCGTGTTTCCGGCCCTCCCCCGTGCGCGACGTGAATGCGACGAATTCGCAGCCGAACATCGCCGCAAATTTTTCGCACAGTTCGCGATCGCTCCCGGAAAGTCCGAACACCTCCTCGCAGACATTGCGGTTGATGACGACCATTTCAATCAGCGGCAGAATTTCGCGCCAGCATCGGTCCGCCTCCTCCGCCGTCCAGAGCTGACGGCGGAAATTCAGATCAAAAGCGTTTCTGACCTGATTGCGCCGCCCGGCTTTGAAAAACTCCAGCGCCGCCAGAGCGCATCCCGGCGAAAGCGCGGGGAAAATCCCGTCGGAATAAAAAACCCGGCTCTCCCGGGCCAGCGCCTCCCAGTCGAATGTCCCGGCCTCAATGCCCGATGCCGCGCTGTCGGCGCGATCGTACATGGATCGGGCCATCCTGGGAAAAATGCCGAATTCCACAAAGGTGGCGCCCATTCTGCTTTCCGGCGCCATTTCGATGTGCGAAACATCCACGCCGAACTCGAAAATCCTCCGTCTGGCCAGCTCCCCGAGCGGATTGGCGGGCAGACGGGTCAGCAGGGCCGATTTCAGCCCGAGACGGGCCGCGTCCGCCGCGATATTCATCTGGGATCCGGCAAGCCGGACCTCGAACGAATCGGCGTAGTCGATCCGCTGACCCGCGGGCGGAGAAAAGCGCAGCAGCGGTTCTCCGAGAGATACGATGTCGTAAGCGGCCATGGGGCGTTATTCCTTTCCGTATTTGTAAAGATAGCGGTTTCGCTCCTCGCGCACCAGCTCCTCCGGGATCGGCACGACGGAATCTTCTCCGGCCAGCCAGACGGCGGCGGCCTTTTCGAGCACCTCGGTGGCGGCCAGGGCTTCCCGCAGGGAAGTTCCGCCGACGATCACCCCGTGATTGGCCAGCAGCACCGCCGCCGAATCCGGGGCGAGCGCGGCCACCGCCGCTTCGGCGAGTTCGCGATGGCGGCCGCCGGGGACATATTCCGTGCAGTTCACCGCCCCGCCGACGATCTGCGCCATGTCTTCGACGAAAACCGGCATCCCCCGGCGCCTGCACGCAAGGGTGGAGAGACAGCGGGGATGGGTGTGAATCCACACCGGCAGCTCCGGACGCTCCCGCTGGAGCGCACAGTGCAGGAGCGTTTCCGACGAAGGCAGACGGGTTCCGGCGATTCTTTTGCCCGCGGCATCCGTCACGACGAGATCGTCGGCGGTCATGCTCCCGTACTCCATCCGCGACGGAGTCACGAGGATGCCTCCGTGGATTCTCACCGAAATGTTTCCCCAGGTGGAGATGCACAGCTTGAGCGCCGACATGGTCAGGCAGGCGTCCAGGACCTCCCGGCGCAGCTCCGGGGTGTCCGGAAAAGACAATGGTGCCATCATGATTTCATTCCTTTCTGCAAAAATTTCCGATACAATTTCTCAAGTTTTTCAAGCGGACCGGCGAAAGCCATGGTGCGGGAGACGTCTTCGGTGACGCCGCCGGAGCGCGGCACCGGCTCCGAATGGTGTTCCAGTTCGCCGAAGCCCCCCGCATCGCCGTTGTCGCAGAAGATCTGCTGACAGCAGGCGGCTCCGCCTCCCCAGGGCCGGTCGCAGCACTCCACCGCCGGATGAAACAGCCGCATGACGAACCACGGCCGGGGAGCACAAAAGTTCATGCAGAACATCCGTCCGGATGAGGCTCCGCCCTCGATCCCGATCTTAAAGGATTCGCCGCGCGCCGGCAGCGGCATTTCGATGCAATCCTCCCCGATCCGGCAGCCGGGCTCGCCGAAATAACGCCGGAATTGCCTTCCGGGGACGCTGAGGACGGAGCCCGGCGCGAACTGCGCCAGATTCCAGATCGCGGGACGGAGCTCCTCCGGGAAAGTTCCGGAAACCTCCAGCGTGACATGCTTGCGGTATCCGGCAAAAGATATGCCCTCCGGTATTTCCTCCCCGGGATCGTCCAGCCGGCGGATCTCCTGCTCGAGCCGGAAGGGGAAACGGATGCCTGCGCCGAAGAATTCGGCCTCTCCGGCATTGGTCATGACGACGCCCTCCGGGGTTTCCCGGGCGCTGAAGGTTCCGGGGTCGATCGACGCGGGCACGGCGTAGGCCGCCCATCCCCGCTCCCGGTCGGGGAAAAAGAGTTCGCTCTCCGGCGAAATCCACACCCGGTCGCCCCCGGGATTGGGCCAGCCGGGACCGGGCTCGAAGCGCGGATTGCTCCAGAGCACGTTCAGTCCCGGCGCGGGGAAGAGTCCGGAAACCCGGCCTCCGCGGCACATCCAGGTGATCGGCTTCATTCCGCAAACTCCAGCATCCATTTGATCCGGGTGGCGTTTTTCAGCTTCATGTCCGCATACCCCTGATGAATTTCATGAAAAGGATAACGCCCGGTAATCAGTTCCGACGGATGAAATTTCCCTGCCGAAAGCATATTCAGCACCGGCTCGTAGGTCCCGGCATTGTTCGCCACGCCGACGAAGTCAACATTGCCGAAGATCAGCCGGTCCACGTCGAATTCCGCCAGTTTTTTCTCATAAAACGCCACCGAGGCGACAATCCCGCCGTTGCGGACCCGGCCGAAGGCGTCCGTCAGCAGCTCCCGCGATCCCGAGGTTTCGATCACTTTGTCGGGCGTCCGCCCCTCCATCGCCTCCGTGATGGAGGTCGTGCGGGTGTTGATATAGACGTCGGCCGCGCCGAACCGTCTGGCGCAGTCAAGTTTGAACGGCGTCCGCCCGGTCAGAAACACTCTCGACGCCCCCGCCAGTCCGGCGAGCTTCGCCGCGATGATCCCGATCGAACCGCAGCCGTGCACGAGGACGGTTTCCCCCATGGAGATCTTCGCGGCGCGGACCCCGGAATAGGCGATCGTCGTCGGCTCGACCATCGCGCCGTCGTCGAAGCTCACGGTGTCCGGCAGATGAAAGGTGTGCCGCTCCGGCATCAGGATGTATTCCGCAAAAGCGCCGTCCCAGGCGTGAATGGTGCCCAGCGGGCGCAGTTCCCGGCATTCGGTGATCCGGCCGCTCAGGCAGGCAAAACACCGGCCGCAGCTGACATTGGTGTCGCTGATGACGCGGTCGCCCGGTTTGAAGTTGCGGACTCCGCTCCCGACCCGTGTGACGACGCCGGACCATTCGTGTCCCTGGGTCAGCGGGAAGTGCACGTCGCCGGATTTCACAAAGGAGAACTCTCCCGTGTAAATGGCGTAATCGGTCCCGCAGATTCCGGCGCGCCGGACCTTGCACAGGACCTCACCCGGCCCCGGCTCCGGCACCGGAATATCCTCCATCCGCAGATCAAGGGGTGCGTAAAGGCGTGCGGCTTTCATCATTTCAGACATTTCGGAACTTCTCCCATTCTTCGCGGTTGACGATATTTTCCGGCAGGATGCCGGCGGACAGATATTCGGCGACGGCGGCGGCGCCCCTGGCATGGGTTTCCCGCCGTCCCTCCACGGAATTCGCCGCCACATGAGGCGTAAGCAGCACATTGGGCAGCGAGAAAAGCGGATGATCGGTGGGGAATCCGCCCTCGGTGAAAACATTGACGCAGCCGAAAACATCCAGCGCGGCCCCGGCGATCACCCCGTCCCGAAGCGCTTCCGCGAGCTCATCCTCCCGGATCAGTTCGCCGCGCCCGGTGTTGACGATGACCGCCCCCGGCTTCATCTGCCGGAATTCCCGCATGCCCAGCATCCCGCGGGTCCGGTCGTTCAGCGGACATTGCAGGGTCAGCACGTCGGAAACCCGGAGCAATTCCGGCAACGTCAGTTTTTTCGCTCCGACGGCGCCGTCGGGAACGCCGCCGTCGGTAAAAGCGACCGCCATGCCGAACGCCGAGGCGCGAGCGGCCACCAGCCTGCCGATGCGTCCGAAGCCGATGATCCCCAGCGTCATGCCGGAGATCCTGTGGAGCCCGTATTCATCCAGCGGGCGGGTCCCGCGCCGCATCATCGCGTCCTGCTGGGGCAGTTTTCTCAGGCAGGAGAGCATCATGGCCACCGTGTGATCCGCGACCTCGCAGGAAAAGCTGTCCGGCACGTTTGCCACCGGGATTCCCCGGCGGGCTGCCTCCGAAAGGTCGATTTTATCGCATCCGTTGCCCAGACGCGAAATGATCCTGCATCGGGGGAATCGCGCCATGTCCGCCCCGGTGAAATACGCCGAAACGATCATCACCGCGTCGATGTCGCCGGGACAGCCGCACTCCCCGGGCAGTTCCGCCTCGATCAGTTCAAACCTGTCCGCGTCCAGCACGGCGCGTTCCGCCGGGAGCACCGGAAAGGTGCGGGCATTCAATCTGAGAACCCGAAACATACGTTAAACCTCCTTCATTCCCTGAGCCGCGGAAAAAAGCAGCATACGGCCGACGGCGGCGGCAAACGCCTCCGTTTCCGGCTCCAATTCGTCCCGGCAGCACTCCAGAAACAGTTTCGGATCGCCGCCGTGCGCGTCAAACATGCCGAAGTGCGCCCCGATGAGCACCCGGGGATGAAATGCCCGCCCCATTTTCGCCGCGTTGCGTTCGCCGGGATTGCCGAAAGCCGGGTTGACGGGCACGATCATGATATCGACGGGCGCGCCTCCGAGGGATGCGGCAAGCTTATCCGGGCAGCAGGAGGTGTCGCCGGTGACGTAGATCCGGACGCCGTCGGAAACGATATAAAGACCGATGGCTTCGGGAGCGAGTTCGCCGTGATCCGCGTACACGGCCCGAAACTCCACGTCCCGGATGCGGCAGCTCTCTCCGGGACGGAGGAAACGGCGGGGATCCGGCGGAAATCCGGCCCGGATCACCTCCTTTTCGCAATCGGCGGCTCCGATGAAAAATGCGGAGGGGGCGAGAGCGGCGAGCACGTCGCCGTCCAGATGATCCATGTGCGCGTGGGTGGCGGCGACGATATCCGCACGCAGCGCGCCGGGGGCGACGGGAGCGGGGATTTTGCGTCGGAAACCGAAAGCCTTTTCACAGGCGTTTCCCAGATACGCGTCCAGCACGACGACCGTCCCCGCGGCGTTGCCGAAGAGGAAACCGGCCTGTCCGAGACACCCGGTGAGCAATTCCCCCGGCCGCGGTTTGACCTGAAAAAAATGCTGCATGAATTCCATTGCACAAAACTCCATTTGATTTTTGAGCATCCATGTTTATATTATACAAGACCGTCAACGTGATGCCAATGTAGAATCATACGGAATTGATGTACAAAAAACCGAAAAACCTGTTTTGCCTCCCCTGCGACAGCGAATGTTGGAAGCAAAACGTGCCTCTGGAGTGCAGTTTTGATTTTCTGATCGGAAACGCCACCCGCCTGCCCGACCGGCAGACGACCAACTGGCGGACGATGCCCTTTCACTTCTGCTGTATTCCGGCGGTCGGCACGGAGGAGCCCTGCAAGCTCGTGGAACTCGCCGAAAGCAGGAGTTTCACGGTAAGAAACGGCGATTTCGTCTTCATTCCCGCCGGGACCACCCACCGGGTCTCCGAAATCGGCGCTCCCGCCGACCGGATATGTCTGTGGATGCATTTCAATGCCCTGACCATGGGGGACGTCGATCTTCTGCGATTTTTTCAGCTTCCGATGCTGACTCCGGCCGCGGAGGCCGGACGCTTCGCCGAGTTGATGCGGGCGTTGATCGCGCTGCCTCATAACCTCAATACGGTGGATTCGATCCGGCAGCAGCTGATCGGAAACGTGTTTCTGGCGGAACTCGTCGGGCTCGGGTCCCATCGGGAGCAGGCGGGATCCGTTTCAGAAACGGCGGATCGGCTGCAGAACGCATTTGCGATGCTCAAGGGAGAGGCCCGGAATGTTTCAAACCGCGAACTGGCGGCGGCGTCCTGTCTCTCCCTCTCCCGTTTTCTGGAGCTTTTTCGTCAGCTCACCGGGTCGTCCCCCCAGCAGTATCGCGAAAATCTCCGTTTTCGCCGGGCGTGCCGTCTGCTGCTGGCGACGGACCGGCCCGTAAGCGCCATTGCGGACGAACTCGGGTACTGGGATGTCTACCACTTCAGCAGGCGCTTCAAGCAAAAGAGCGGGCTTCCTCCGACGGAATTCCGCCGGAGATACCGCTCCGACGGAAACGGCTGATCCGGAGTTCGCGGCGACGATGTGGGGCGGATAGGCCGGCGGAAACCGTCGCCAACACGGTGATCGGCTGAGAATACTGTGAATACTGAGAATACTGTGAAGCCCGGGAATCCTGCGAAATATAGTATTCATGGTATTCATAGTATTCATAGTATTCATAGTCTTCCCAGTCGCCCCCCGCCCGGAGTGTGCGGCCCCTGCGATATGGCCGCCCAATGCTCCGGGGCCGCTCACAGCCGCCCGGAGTGCGGGCCCCTGCGGGACGGTCCCTTGCCCCTCCCCAAAAAACGTGCGCCTTTTCTTGTTTTACTTCTTTTCCCGCCCGAAAAGAAGTAAAAAAAAGATCCTCCGGACAGTGCGAATCCGAAGGATCGTGAAAAAATATCCCGGCGCCGTGCTGCTCTCCCGTAGTCAAATGTACAGTACCATCGCCGCTGGAGCCCTTAACTGCCGTGTTCGGGAAGGGAACGTGTGTTTCTGCTCCGCTATAAGCACCGGAAATTTCATC
>JAZMZH010000113.1:0-3474 GCA_045585875.1 Victivallaceae bacterium
GATGTAGTTGGCATGAATATCCGACACCCGGCACCCTCCGACGGCGCGCCCCCCGCATCCGGCCGTCTCGATGATCCGACCGGCCGAAGTCCCGCCCGCGTTGCGGAAGACACATCCCGCGCTCCGGCCCGGTTTCACGGCAGCCCGTCTGGCCGCCTCCGCCGCCATCGCCGCTTTTTCCGCCGCCGCGTCGGAGGGGGTCAATTCCAGCTCCGCCTCCACAATGGCGCAGTCGCCGGGGAGAGCCCCCCGCCGGTATTCCCAGCGGAGTTCCTCCCGCGTGCGGACGAATTTCACGCCGTCGGGACCGATTCCGGAAATCGACCGCACCAATTCGCCCACGGCGTGCCCGTTGGCGCCGGAATTCATCGTCAGAGCCCCGCCCAAAGTCCCGGGGATGCCGCTCAGAGGAGACAATCCTCCCAGCCCGGCTTCTGCGGCTGCGGCGGCCAGACGGCGCAGCGGGACTCCGGCTCCGGCCCGGACAAAACCGTCCCCGATCTCAATGCCGGTGAATCCCGGAGCATCGAGCACGATGAACACCGTCTCCAGCTCCATATCGGAGCCGACCGTATTGCTCCCACCCCCCAGAAAGGCCGTCGGCATGCCGTGTTTCCGGCAAAAAGTCAAACAGGAGCACAACTCCTCCGCATCAGCCGGATGCACCGTACACGGACAGGCGCCGCCGATTCCGAGCGTGGTCAGAGCGCTCCAGGGTACATTTTTCTCAATCCGGATCTCCGGCAGGCCGGACTTCAGCAAATCAAGCAGCATATTTTCTCCCGCGATCATGTTTTCAACCCGTCACCCCGCGCACCGGCAAACCGCCGCGTGCAAGGCTGCGGAAATTTTCACGCAGAAATACTTTAGCATGAAAAAGAGGATTTTTCCACTGCACCGTGAAAAAATCCTCAAAATCAAATCCTGAAATGCGCCGGTTCAGATGACGGTCCTGAGTTTCTCCCGCATCCGCCGGGCGGATTCGCGGACGTCGGATGCCGCAAAAAGCGCCGTCACCACCGCCACTCCGGCAATGCCGGAACCGGCAAGAAGTTCGACGTTTTCGAGTTTGATCCCGCCGATGGCCACCACCGGGATGGACACAGCCCGGCAGATGTCTCTCAATACCGGGATCGGCAAAGCATGGGGCCGGTCGTGGGTGGCGGTGGGAAAAATCGCTCCGCAGCCGAGATAATCCGCCCCGGCGGCCTGGGCTCTGAGAGCCTCCTCCACATTGTGCGCGGAAACCCCTACGATCATCTTCGTCCCGACTCTTCGGCGCACCAGTCCGGCCTCCATGTCCTCCTGGCCCACATGCACCCCGTCGGCGCCGCAGGCCAATGCCATTTCCACATCGTCGTCGATGATAAAAGGCACGTTGAAAGAGCGGCAGACGGCTCCGATCTCCCGGGCCTCGTCGAGCATGGCTTCCCGCTCCATGGACTTCTCCCGGAGCTGCACCATGGTGGCCCCGCCCTCCAGCGCCTCGCGAACCGCTTCGGGCAGAGTGCGGTCCACCAGCCAGCGGCGGTCGGTGACCGCATACAATTCAAGCTGTGAATTCTTCATACTTCATCCTCTCCGTCACATCGCTCCATTGGAGATTGCCGACGGCGTCGATGAGACAGATATTGTAGGTGGCGCAGCCGCCCCCGGGGATACTCCGCAGACGCTCTTCGGCGATCTCTCCGGCCGCCGCAAAGGCGATGCAGGCGCATCGGACCGCCGCGAAGAGATTTCCGGGATTGGCGCCCGCCGCCGCCGCGATGTACGCGCCCAGCATGCATCCGGACCCGGTGATCCCGGCCATCAGCGGAGTGCCGTTGCGCACGGCGCACACCGTCTCCCCGTCGGAGATGTAATCGGTCGCCCCGGAAACAGCGACCACCGCCCCGGTGCGTTTCGCCAAAGCCGCCGCAGCTCCCGCCGGATCGCGTCCGGCGTCCGCCTCGTCCGCGTCCACGCCTCTGGCCCCCCCCTCCCCGTTCAGGAGATTGAGGATCTCGGAAACGTTGCCGCGGATGATTTCGGGAGGATTGTCCCGTATCATGTCGGCGGCCAGCTGAGCACGGCTGCGGCTGGCTCCGGCGCCCACCGGGTCGAATACGACGGGAATCCCCTTCTCACCGGCGCGCTTCCGCGCCAGCTTCATCGCCTCGGCGGTTGTCGGATTAAAGGTGCCCATATTCAGGAGCAGAGCGTCCGAGATGCCGGTGATGTCGGCAGCTTCGCATACGGCGTCGGCCATGACCGGCGACGCGCCGGCCGCCAGCAAAACCGAAGCGCACTCGTGTACCGTAACATAGTTGGTGATGCAGTGCACGAGCGGCCTGGTATTACGGATGTTGTCGAATACTTCCCGCAATTTCAGATCATGGTATCCCAGAGGGCCATGTCCTCCAGCTTGGTTTTGACGGCGTTGACGAACGCCGCCGCCATGGAGCCGTCGACGATGCGGTGATCGGCGCTCATGGTGATGTTCATCATGTTTCTCACCACGATCTCGCCGTCGCGCACCACCGGAGCGGGAACGCAGCTGGAAACCGCCAGGATCCCGCTCTCGCCGGGATTGACGATGGCTATGAAGTTGTCCACGTTCATCATGCCCATGTTGGAAATGGTGAAGGTGCCGCCCTTCATGTCGTCGGCGGTGAGCTTGCCGCGGCGGGCCTTGTCCGCCAGCTCGGCGGAGGCGGCCTGAATCTCGTCCAGACCCATCTTGTCGGTGTTGCGGAGCACCGGCACCACCAGTCCGTTGTCGATGCTGACCGCCATGCCCACGTTGATCCGGGGCCGTTTGGCCACGGTCACGCCGTCGCAGAGGCTGTTGACAAAGGGGAACTCCCGGAGGGCCAGCGCCACCGCCTTAATGACGAACACGTTGACCGAGAGATTGATCCCGGCGTCCTTGAGGGCCTTGCGCTTGGCCATGATGTCGGTCATGTCCACGCCGACGGTCACGTAAAAGTGCGGGATGGTCTGCTTGGACTGGGAGAGTCTCTGCGCGATGACCTTGCGCATGGTGCTCATGGCCTGGGGCCGGGATTCCACGGCTTCCTTCACGTCGGCCATGGTGATGCGGCCGTTGTCGCCGGTGCCGTGAAGCGCGATCATTTCCAGCTTTTCGGCCTTGGCCATGTTCAGAGCCACCGGAGTGATCTTGTAATTGTCGTAGCCGATCTCCTCCAGGTAAGCCTCCACATCCCGGGAGGTGACCCGTCCGGCGGCGCCGCCGGTGCCGCTGACCTTGTTGATGTCGATGAGGTAGTCGGCGGCCAGTTTCCTGGCCCGGGGCGAAATCGCCTTTTTCCCGGCCGGAGCCGGGGCCGCCTGAGGCGCCGCCTTGGGCGCGGCGGGAACCGGAGCCGGAGCGGCGGGGGCCGCCTTGGCGGCGGCCTTGGGCGCGGCGGCAGGCGTCGGCGCCGGGGCCGGGGCGGCCGGAGCGGCCGCGGCGGGAGCGGGAGCCGGAGCGGC
>JAZMZH010000114.1:0-4773 GCA_045585875.1 Victivallaceae bacterium
CAGGATGAACTCCCGGACCCGGGGTGCCCCCGTCCGGCGGAAGAGTTCGGCGGTATAGCCGTCGGCGCCCACGGGAAACACGCTCGCTCCGGCAAAGACCATCGCCCCGGGTTCTCCGGCGTAGAGGTCAAATCCGGCGCTGCCGGTCTGCGCCATATGTCCCATGAGGCTCTCCTGCCAGCGCTTGAGCTTCACCCGCACCGTCACCGAATCGGCGCCGCTGCGGAAACGCAGCATCACCCCGGCGGTGTTGTCGGCCAGACCGTCGACCCGCTCCGAAATGCGGACGCCCTCCGGGATGCGCCGGAAACCGCCGCCGCGCCGGTGCCAGTACAGACCGTCCAGGACAAATCCCGGTTCGTATATGTCGTGCCAGACCATATTTTCCGCAGTTTCACCACTCATAAGCACCTCCTGTTCGATAGGACTGATTCCGGAAAAATCCGGCGGATAATATACAGCGGGCCCCCGGGATTTTCAACCGGCGGCATCGGGATTCTCCGGCTCTTTTTCCGTTTTTTTGCCTCCGCGGCATTGCAAATCCCGGAAACCGTGCTAATGTAAATCCGGAACCATTTCCCGGGACGGGTCCGTCCGCGGGGAGCGTCATTCAAATGGCAACAAAGGAGTGTATGATCATGTTCCGTCGCATCGCCGCACTGGCCGCCGCGCTGGCGACCGCCTCCGTCTGCGTCTCAGCGGGAGACATCTACGTTTCCCTCTCCACCGGCAACAACAAAAACCCCGGCACCCCCGAGGCCCCGCTGAAAAACCTCTGGAAGGCTCTGGAAATCGCCGAAACCGGCGACTCCATCCACCTCGCCGAGGGCAATTATCCCGGCAGGATGAAGTGCGGGTGGTTTGAGATGACCAAGCCGGTCTCCCTCTACGGCGGCTATTCGCCGGACTTCGCGGAGCGGGATCCCCTGCGCTATCTGACCATGTTTCAGCCGCGCAACGAGAACAACGACAAAAAGGGTTCCGGTCAGGGCATCCTCCACATCGAATTCGACAAATCCCCCGCCACCGCCCCCAAGGGCTTCGACATGGTGATCGACGGCATCATCTTCGACGACGGCTTCGCCTCCAGCTATCACGCCGAAAAGGGCAAGCCCGAGGGATTCGACACCGGCATGTGGCTGGAGGGCCCGGCCAAGAACAAGGCCGACAAATTCCCGAGCGCCAACCGTTATTCCATCTACTCCGCCACCGCTTCCCGGGGCGAGGGCAACATCACCATCCGCAACTGCACCTTCGTCAACGGCTCCAACATGGCCGTGAACCTGAACTGGTACAAGGGCAAGGTCAGCATCATCAACAACGTGTTCTGCAACAACCGCATGATCGGCATCAACGTGAATTGCTCCAGCGCCGGAGACATGCTGGAGTGGGAGTGCGCCTACAATACGGTGCTTTTCACCTGGAGCCGTCTCAACGATCTGGCCGACATGGGTTTCGGCATCCGCACCAATTCCAAGGTAAGCGCCGACATCCACAACAACATCATCGGTCTGAACGTGCTGACCGGATTTGACAACACCAAGGGCAATTCCAAGGACAAGGTCACCTGCCTGGACGAAAACATCTTCTTCCTGAACCGGGAATCCGACGTCCAGATGACCATCTCCCCCTCCATCGCCAAGGTCCGGGTGGAGGATTTCGAGGATCTGGAGGGAGCCGACGGCATCGAATCCATCAGCGACAACATCGACCTCACCGATCCCTCGGTCTTCAAGGGCCGGATCAATGCTCAGTACCTCAACAGCTTCCTCTCCATGAAGTACACCGAGGCCACCAAGCTGGACGAGGACAAGTGCAACGGTCTCCGCAGCGTGCTGGGCCTGCCCCTCCAGGGCACCATCACCACCACCTGCGACATGTACGCCAACCGCTACCCCATGGAAGACGCCCTGAAGCTCTTCGGAGCCATGGACGGCTACGGAGCCCAGCTCCCGATGGAGTAAGCCGCGGCAAGCGGGCCGATCTCCCGCTCCGGAGCTGAAACCCGGACCGGAGGAGGTCCCGCCGCAAAGCAGCACCATGAGGCCGACGCCGTTTTTCGCGGCGCCGGCCTGTTTCTGTTTTCAACCCGGGGAGTGAGACTCCGGTTCACTCCGCCAGCGTCAGGCGGAACAGATTCCAGGAACAGGGCTTCAGGCGGGCGGAGAATCGGTTTCCGGAGAGCCGGAAACGTTCCGGCGCGATCGGCCGCGGCGCGACATTTTCCTCGTTTTCGGTATTCACGGCGTCCAGCGAATCGTGGTGTATCTCCTCCGCCTCCGCCACGCCCGCGAGCTGAAAATCCTCCAGCGTCGCGGTAAATTCCATCTCCTCCTCCGCCCGGTTGATCGCGAAGACCGTCAGCTCCTCCGCGTCCCGACGCCGGACGACGGCGGCGCGCAGATACGGGACGCTGCCGGCGCAGGGTTCGACGCTCTGATAGCTCGGGGATTCGATCACGGACCGGAGAACGGTCCCCCGCCCGTAACGGGAAGTCTCCCGGAAGGGATAAAAGATCGTCTGCCGCCAGACGCCGCCGCCCGTGCGGGTCATGATGGGCGCGATCACGTTGACGGACTGGGCGAGACAGGCGATCTTCAGCCGGTCGGCGTGGTCGAGCATGCTCAGCATCACTCCGCCGTCCACCAGCACGTCGGCCATGTCGTAGACCTCTTCCAACAGCGGACGGCCGTACTGCCGGCGGTCCTCCGGCGCCGGAGTGCCGCTGGAGCGGTACATGATATTCCACTCGTCGAGGGCGATCATGAGCTTCTTTCGGGATTTGCGTTCGGCGGCGATCGCGTCGCAGCAGGCGACGACATGCTCGAGATACCAGTCCATCAATTCCGGCATGGAGAAATATCTGCCGAAATCCCGGCCGCCGTTGTCGAAGTACCTGTGCACCGAGAGATAATCCACATCGTCGAAGACGTGACGCAAAACCTCCATATCCCAGCTGCCGAAGGTCGGCATCAGGTTATTGGTCGAGCCGCAGGCGCACAGCTTGATGTCGGGATCGGCCATGCGCATCATCTTGGCCGCCTCGTGGGCGACGCGTCCGTATTCCGCCGCGGTCATGTGCCCGATCTGCCATTCGCCGTCCACCTCGTTGCCGAGACACCACCAGCGGATGTTATGCGGGGCCTCCGTACCGTTCCGCCGCCGGAAGTCGCTCCACCAGGTGCCGCCGGGGCAATTGCAGTATTCGACGAGCTCCTGAGCGGATTTCGGCGTATCGGTGCAGAGGTTGACGGTGTACAGCGGCTCGGTCCCGGCCAGGCGGCACCAGCGGACGAATTCGTCGATCCCGACCCGGTTCGGCTCAACGGCCTGCCAGGCGTATTCGGGGCGAACGGGGCGCTGCTCGACCGGGCCGACGCCGTCCTTCCAGTTGTAACCGGAGGCGAAATTGCCGCCGGGATAGCGCGTGAGCGGCATATCGAGCTCCCGCACGAGGGCCGCCACATCGCGCCGGAAGCCGTCGGCGTCCGCTTCGGGATGGCCGGGCTCGAAGATGCCGTTGTAAACGCTTCGCCCGATATGCTCCACAAAACCACTGAAAATATGATCGTCGACCTCGCCGATCACGAAATTCCGATTGGCCCTCAATTCCGCTTTCATGATTTTCCCCTTTTTCGGATTGTTTTTCTCAATTTCCGTGCTATGTTTAATATAGCGTCGGGGTGAAAAGCTGCAATCGGCGTCAAGGGCAAAAAATTATGAAAAATACCACAAAAATTATTGCGATCCCGCCGGAAAGTTCGGAGCGATTCGTGAATTTCGCCGAGTTCGGCGGCGGAGCATACGCGGGCGGGAGCATTTTCATGGCGGCGGTCTGCGCTTATCCCGCGGGCTATCATGTCCGCTATCCGGCGGCCCGGCGGCATCTCGTCCTCTTCTGCCGCCTGGGCCGTTTCCACTGCAATTACGAGGGATGCTCCGTCCTCCTGAGCGAAGGCGAGGCGCTGGTCCTGCCGGCGGGAGGGTGTCAGGAAATCCGTTCCGAGGGACCGGCGGAGAGCGTGTTCTTTTTGCTGACGCCGGGACCGGCGTGGGGTGAACCGGTTTTTCACCGCCGCGCGACGGCGGAGGGAGAACTGCTCCGTCAGCTCATGGGAAAAGCCCTGCGCCTGTCCGCCGACCGGCCGGATCGGGAGAGCGTGTTTCGGGAGGGGATCGGGCGCATGGTCTTTGAACTGCTGCAGGATGAAGTGCGGGGGGCCGACCGGGACCGGACGCCCTTTGAACTGCTGCGGGCGCGGATGCGCCTGCATCCGGAACAGCGCTGGAGCGTGGCGGAAATGGCTTCCCGGTGCGGGGTGTCGGCGCCGCATTTTTTCGTGCTGTGCCGCAGGCATTACGGGATGTCGCCGTATCAAATGCTGAAGAAACTGCGCATGGAGCAGGCATGTGAACTGCTGACCTCCACCTCCTATCCGGTGAAGGTCGTGGCGTCGCTGTGCGGCTACGATCACCTGTTTTCGTTTTCGCGGTGCTTCCGAAGCATTTTTCATGCGCCGCCGACCCGCTACCGCAGAGAACACCGCGCAGGAGCTGAGGAGGAGGTCCCGCCGCAAGCAAAATCATGAGGCCGACGCCGTTCGTCCTGATATGATATCACGGAGGAGCGGTAAATCCAATGCGGCGGCTGAATTTTTACAAAATCAGCCGCCGCAATACCCACCGGAGTTATTCTCCGGCGCCGAAGGCGAGGATCACCGCCTGATAGGGCGGCACCTCCGCGGTCACCGTGTCGGAGAGGGTGAACTCCTC
>JAZMZH010000115.1:0-22843 GCA_045585875.1 Victivallaceae bacterium
GCTGGGGTCGAAATAATAGTTTGCGGCATAGATATTGACCGGCGGAAGTCTGTCAAAGGGCAGCCGCCGCAGATCGTAGCCGCGGAGGTATCCGGTGATGATGAAGTCGTTGATCCCCAGTCCGACCCCGGTTTTCAGGGCTTCGCAGAGATCGTTGCCGGGGGCGTAGAGCACGGAGAAATCGCAGTCGCCCCTCCTGCTCAGCTCCGAAAGGAGACCGTTAAGTATGATCTGCGTCCTCACCATGGCGGTGTCGGTGCTGATGACGATGCCGAAATACTTGCGGTTGTTGCGGCGGAATATCCTCTTGGCCAGCATGTTGGGGATATATCCCATCTCCTCGGCTTTTCGGCGCACCTGCTCGATGCGTTTGCGGGACATCCGCCGCTTCGCATCGCCGCTGAGACAGCTGGATACGGTGGAGGGAGCCACGTTCAATTCCCGGGCGATATCTCGGATGGTTACGCTTCCCACAGGTCAATTCTCCTTTTTTTTGAAACAATCCCGCCGAACAATCGCCCTTAATATAGCCCCGGAAAAGACAAAAATCAATTCCGAAACCGGCTGTCAGCTTCATATGTTTCATGAATGTGCCGTGAATACAGGGGAAATCCCGAAAAAAATTTGCAAAAGACCGAATCCGGTATATATTATCTCTGCAAAAGCAGAACAACATGTTGCACACATCGGCGCCTGTCGTGTCCGGTGCGGCACAGAATTATAAGGGAGACAGGACATGGAAACAATCAGGGAATCGTCTGCAGGCGTGCTGCCGGAGCTGGCGGCGATACGGGGACACAAGGCGCCGGGACATCCGGAGCCGCGGCAGGTGGAAGTCTACATCTGCTGTCCTCAGGGCGGCATCAATGAAAACACCGGCATCATGCTGGTTTCCCACAACTGGGGCGGCACCTGGCAGACCTGCGCGCCCTGGTGCGGGGTGATCGCCGATAAATTCAACCTGATCACTCTGGACGTGAATTACTGGCAGAGCGGCTGGAAGCGGGGGGACGCTCCGTATGATTTCGGGGTGATCCAGAGCATGGACTGTCTGCTGGCGCTGCGGGAGGTGCGGCAGCATCTCACGAAACGGGGCATCCCGTTCAACCGCCGCCGCACTTATGCTTCCGGAGCTTCCGGCGGGGGCAATGTCTCCCAGATGCTGAACAAACTGGCTCCCCGCAGCTTCGGGTGCGTCATCGACCTCTGCGGGCCTGTGCTCACCTGGGATGTGGCGCTGGGGAGGGGGGCGCTTGACGCCGGTTATTCCGCCGACCCCGCCGCCGCCAATTATCTGACACCGGCGATGATGGAGATAAGGGATTTCGGCAATCCCGCCCACCTGGCGATCCAGTACCGGTACAATCCGGAGGCTCAGGTGGTGATCGTCCACGCGCTGGGAGATGAAGCCTGCCCGTGCGCCGATAAGGCGGGAGTTTTCGCCAACATGCTTCGGGCCGGATTCAAGCCCGCCGCGTTTTTCGTGACCCCGGTCATGGCTGACGGCATCATCGTCACCGGGTGCGATCATCAGATCGGCGACCGGGCCTATGTCATCTCCCAATTCGGCAAACCCTATATTTCGGAACACGGGGAATTCGTCCGTCAGCTCACGGCTCCGGATGATTTCGAGCGCGGGGAAACGGTGGTCTACCCGGTCACCGGCGGCGAGTACCGGATCGATTATTCCGCCGGAGCTCCTGAACTGTCCTTTGTCAGAATCTGAAAAGCGCCGATGCCGGACAAGTTTTTTACGGATTTTTCAAGACGATATCGGGGAATAAAGTTGCTGAAAGATGCTATTGCAGTACACTGTCGGATCTCCTGCGCTCAAATGAAAGACTTCAGACACCTTTCATATAACGCAGGAGCCGACATCATCAATCAGGTCTGGTAATTTTTACCGGACAGTAGTGAAGGAGAATCATCGGAAATGGCCAAAAAAATCAAATGCGCGATCGTCGGACTGGACACCAGTCATGCAACCGAATTCCCGAAATTCATGCAGGACCCGGCTATGGAAAAAGAATACCGGGTCACGACGATGAAGACCACTTGGGATCTGCGTTTCGAAACCCCGTTTCAGCAGAAAGACGGACTGGACGAACGACAGGCTTACCTGGAAAGCATAGGAATCAAAGTAACGGAAGATTTCGAAAAGGCGGTATCGGACTGCGATGCGATCCTCATAGAGATCAACGACCCGACTCTGCATCTGGAATATTTCCGGAAATGCGCGCCGCTGGGGAAACCGATTTTTCTGGACAAGCCGTTCGCCGACACTCTGGAGCATGCGGAGGAAATCTTGAAAATTGCCAGGGAAAACAAGGTCCGTTTTTTCACGGCGTCCTCCCTGCGTTATGATGCAAACATCGTCCAGGCCCATGAGGAAATGCCGGAAATCGACCAGGGCATCACCTGGGGGCCGCTGGGAATGGCGCCCGCGGGGTCGTCCATCGTCTGGTACGGTGTCCATACATTCGAGATGCTGGAAAAGATCATGGGACCGGGAGCAATCGAAGTGACCTCGGTACCGGACCGGAAAGGCGTTGCCTGCACTGTGACCTACGGGGACGGACGGCGGGGAACGGTTCTGCTCACCAAAGGCAATTACAGTTACGGCGGCGTCCTCCGCAAAGGCGGCGAAAACCGCATGTTCACGTATGTCGGCGGCAAACATCTTTACCATAATCTGGTGGAAGACATCGGCAACTTCTTCCTGGGCAAATCCGAAGGCGTCCCGCTGAATGAATCCTTCGAGATCATGGCCATGCTGGAAGCGGCCGAACTGTCGCTGAAGTTCGGACGGCCCATGCCGGTTTATCAGTTCCCGAAATTCTGACCGGTTCCCGATCCCGGAGAAGAATCGAAAGCGGAAATCGAGCAGGAGGCTGCTCCTTATTGGGGCAGCCGACCTCTCACGCTCGACCTGTCAAGCGTTATTCAATGCTGCGATACGATGGGACGACGCAGTCCAAGACGGACCCGGGGTGCGCCTGAACAGGCATATCAGATGCTTTTTGACTTTGCATAACATTCCCTGCTCAAAACGACGTATCTGCAAAGACGGGGGCTCAGAAATCCTCTACCGTCACGCTCGCACAGCGGCCAAAAAACGTCTTTTTCTGAAAAATACGGGATAAATGTGGGGAAAACCCGTGAAAAAATTTGCCAACGGCCGAATCCGGTGTATATTATCCCTGTCAATTCAGAACAACATGTTGTTTTTCGCAAGGGAGGGAGCAATGAGAGTTCATATCAGCGAAACCAAAGCCGAAA
Source organism: Victivallaceae bacterium (assembly GCA_045585875.1). Taxonomy (GTDB): domain Bacteria; phylum Verrucomicrobiota; class Lentisphaeria; order Victivallales; family Victivallaceae; genus JAVBQJ01. The sequence continues at coordinate 3,280 of JAZMZH010000115.1, forward strand.
TGGGGGCGTTGGCCGCCCGGTGCGGAGCCGACCGCATCCGGCAGGCGATCGCCGCCCGGGGGCGCGCATCCGTGGTGCTGGCCTGCGCCCCGAGCCAGAATCAGACCTACGACGCCCTGATCGCCGAGCCGGGGATCGACTGGAGCCGGGTGAGCATCTTTCATCTGGACGAGTACATCGGGCTTGATGAGACCCACCCGGCCTCCTTCCGCCTGAATCTGCATAAAACCATCCTGGACCGGCTGCCCGTGCCGCCGGGGGAGTTCTTTCCCATTCCCGGCGACGCTCCGGACATCCCGGAAGCGCTGGCGGAGCTGGAGCAGGCGATCCGCGGCACGGTGATCGACGCGGCCTTTGTGGGCATCGGCGAAAACGGTCATGTGGCCTTCAACGACCCTCCGGCGGATTTTGACACGGAGCGGGCCTACATTGTCGCCAAATTGGATCAGGCCTGCCGCCGTCAGCAGTACGGGGAGGGGTGGTTTCCCAGCCCGGAGGCGGTCCCGGAGTACGCCGTCACCATGAGCTGCCGGGAAATCATGCGGGCGGCCTCCATCATCAATACCGTGCCGGATACCCGAAAAGCCCGGGCGGTGAAGCTGGCTCTGGAGGGGCCGGTCACCAACATGGTGCCGGCGTCGATCATGCGCAATCACCCGGATTACAACGTCTTTCTCGATCGGGAGGCGGCGGCGCTGCTGGAGGGAAAATATGACCGCTGAACGGTGGGTGGATCTGCAGGTGAACGGCTGCCGGGGAGTGGATTTCTCCTCGCCCGCGCTCACCGAGTCCGATTTCCTCCGAGCGGCGGAGGAGCTTTTCGCCGTCGGAACGGAGATTTTTCTGCCCACGGTGGTGACGGCTTCCGACGCCCTGTACCGCCGCAATTTGCCCCTGATCCGGCGGGCGGTGGAGAGACACGGCCTCGAGGAACGCATCCCCGGCATCCATCTGGAGGGGCCGATGATCACCTTTCCCGGGGCTCACGACCCGGCGCTGATCCGGGAGTGCTCCGCCGAAGGCGTGCGCCGTCTCTGGGAGACGGCCGGGGGATTTGTCGCCATGATGACCTTTGCCGCCGACGGCGCCGATGTTTCCGGAGCCGCGGCGGAGGCGCTGCGGCTGGGAATCATCCCCTCCGCGGGCCATCACAACGCCGGTTACGCCGATGTGGCCAAAGCCGCCGACGCCGGGGTGCTGACCCTGACCCATCTGGGCAACGCCTGTCCCAATCTGCTGCCGCGGCATGAAAATCCTCTGCTGGCGGGGCTGGCCGAGGAGCGTCTGACCGCCATGATCATCACCGACGGCCATCATCTGCCGCCGGAGCTGATCAAACTGATCCTGAAGGTCAAAGGCCCGGGAAAGGTCATCGTCACCAGCGACATGTGCCATGTGTGCGGTCTGCCGCCCGGGGAGTACGGATTCGGCGGGAAAAAGGGGGTGCTCACACCTCATGGCAAGTTTTGGAATCCCGAGGGGAAATACCTCATGGGCGCGGCGGTGAACATGCACGGCTGCATGGAGTTTCTCCGCTCTCTGGAGGTGCTGGACGAGGCGGAACTGCTGGACGTGGGGCGCAACAACGCTTTGCGGCTGCTGGCGTCCGTGAAAAAAAGATCATGGAATGAAAGATGAGAAAAGTTCGATTCGGAATCATCGGCGCCGGCGCCATCGCCCAGGTGCATGCCGACGCCATCAGGCTCAGCGGCAATTCGGTACTGGAGACGGTTTACGATCCGGCGGAGGCGCGGGCCGAGGCTTTTGCGGCCAAAAATTCCTGCCGCCGGGCGGCTTCGCTGGAGGAGATGCTGGCCTCCGGCATTGACGCGGTGACGGTGGCCACCCCCAGCGGACTCCACCGGGACGCGGCGGTCGCCGCCGCCCGGGCCGGGAAGCATATTCTCTGCGAAAAGCCTCTGGAGGTCACTTTGGAGCGGACCGACGCCATCATCGGAGCCTGCGAGGAAAACAACGTCATCCTGATGCCGGTTTTTCAGATGCGTTTCAGCCGGGCTTCCATGCTGGTGAAAAAGGCGCTGGAGGCGGGGCGGCTCGGAGACCCGGTCCTGGCCTCCGCGTCCATACGCTGGTACCGCGCTCCCGAATATTACCGAAACGCCGGATGGCGCGGCACCCGGGCTCTGGACGGCGGCGGCGCGCTGATGAATCAGGGGATTCACACCGTGGACCAGCTCCTGTACTTCTGCGGTCCGGTCCGGGAAGTCACCGCCCGGTGCGCCAATATCCTGCACCGCGGGATCGAGGTGGAGGATTCGGCGGCGGCGATGATGGTCTTCGCCAACGGCGGTCTTGGCACGATCGAGGCCAGCACCGCCTGCGCTCCCGGGTTCCCGAGGCGGATCGATATCTCCGGCACCCGGGGCAGCATATCTCTGGAGGACGACCGGATCGTCCGCTGGTGTTTCGACCGGGAAACCCCGGAGGATGAGGTCATCCGGAGGGAGGGCGCCGCGGGCGAGGGGCTGCACGGCGGTTCCGGCAATCCCGCCGCCATCACCTGCGAGGGGCACCGGAGGCAGATCGCCGAACTGGCGGAATGCATCCTCACGGGCGCGCGCCCGGCGATTTCGCCCCGGGACGGGCGCATGGCGGTGGAAGTGATCTGCGGAATTTATCAATCCGCCCGCGAAGGGCGCACCATCGAATTTCAAAGATTCATCAAAAGGGAGAATCCAAAATGAGCAAACTTGCCGTCAAAGGCGGTCCCAGGGCCCTTGCCGGGGATTATGAGGAACTGTTTCACTGGCCCATCGTCACCGACGAGGATATTCAGGCGGTGACGGAGGTGCTCCGCGCCGGAACCATGTCGGAGAACGACATTTCCAAGATTTTCGAGGCCGAATACGCCGCCTGGAACGGCGTCAAATACGCTCTCAGCACCGCCAACGGCACCGCCGCGCTCTCGGCGGCGTTCTGGGCCTGCGGCATCGGGGCCGGGGATGAGGTGATCTGCCCCTCGATGACCTACTGGGCCAGCTGCGCCGCCGTCATCCGGCTGGGGGCGACGGTGAATTTCGCCGACATCGGCGAGGATCTGAATATCGACCCGGATGACATCGAACACCGCATCGGCCCCCGCACCCGGGCGATCATTGTGGTGAATTACGGCGCCCAGCCTGCGGACTGGGACCGGATCATCCCCATCGCCCGCAAACACAATCTCCGGATCATCGAGGACAATTCCCACGCCCACGGGGCGCTCTACAAAGGGCGTATGTGCGGGACCTTCGGCGACATCTCCTGCGCCAGCCTCATGGCCGGGAAGTCCCTGGCCTGCGGCGAGGGGGGCATGATCTGCACCGACGACCGGGAACTCTTCGAGCGCTGCGTGGCCTACGGATTTTACGAACGCACCGGGGTGGCGAGCCGGTACAACGATTCCACCTCCCAGATTTCCGACCAGGATCTGATCAGATTTCGCGGCCTCCCCATCGGCGGCGTCAAATACCGGATCAATCAGACCTGCTCCGCCATGGGCCGGGTGCAGCTGCGGCATTATCCGGAGCGCATCGCCGAGATCGACCGGGCGATGAATACCTTCTGCGATCTTCTTGAGGAGATTCCGGGGCTTTCCGCCATCCGGCCCCCGGCGGGCGGCGACACCACCAAGGGCGGATGGTACAACGCCAAGGGCGTCATGAGCCGGGAACTGGCGGAACAGGCCGACTCTTATCAATTCGCCGCCGCGCTCCGCGCGGAGGGAGTCGTCACCGGCGGCGGCTACAATGCGCCGTTGCATCTGCACCCGGTCTTTCACGAACTGGATTTCTTCCGCCAGGGGCGGCCCACCGTGCTGGCTTTCGGACAGCGGGATGTGCGTCAGGGGCCGGGCAGTCTGCCGGTGGCGGAAACGCTGCACTGCCGGATCTTTGATTTGCCCTGGTTCAAGCATTTCGATCCCGAGGCCATCCGACTCCATGCCGAGGCTTTCCGCAAAGTGGTTGACAACATCGGCGAATTGAAGTAAATTCAACGGGAGCATTTCAAGGAGCGCATCATGAAAATCGGTACCGCCAAACGCTTCACCATGCCCGATCGGAGATCCTTTCTCCGCGGTTACGGCGACCGCAACAGCCTTTCCCGGGGCGTCGAGGAACCCGTCGAGGTCGGAGTGATGGCCCTCTCCGGCGGCGATGAGCGGATCATCCTCCTGATCACCGCCGATATGGTGGGCATCCCCAAACGCCAGTGCGAGATGGTTTACGGGCGGATCACGGAGAGGTTCGGCATCCCCGCCGACCGGATCTGGCTTTGCTCGACCCATACCCACTTCGCTCCCGGATTCGAGGGGTATTTCATCACCGAACGGGGCGGGGAGCTGGAGTTCGGCGACCATCCCGCGGACAATGTCTATCAGGAGTTGTGGACCGACCGGGCTCTGGACGCCATCGACGCGGCGACGAAATCCATGCGGGAGTGCCATGTCGAGCATGTGCAGTTCGAGGCGCCCGGCATCATGTTCAACCGCCGGACCATCCGGAAGAGCGACGGCATGGTGGAGATGAACTGGGAGTACCCGGCCAATGACGGGGAGTTTCTGTTTCAGAAATGCGATCCGCTCATGAGCGCCTGGAAGTTTGTGACCGGGGAGGGGCCCGCGGCGATTCTCGGATGCGTGGGCTGTCATCCGGTCACCGGCGGACGGGACGGCTATCTGGTGAGCGGCGACTATCCCTGGTATTTCCGGCGTAAAATCGAGGAACTCTACGGCTGTCCGGGATTTTTCATGCTCGGGGCGGCCGGGGATTCGGTGCCGAGGCTGCGTGGGCCGGGCAGTCAGAAGTTCAACCCCAAGATCAATTCCCGGAAGAATATCGGCGAGATTCTGGCCCTGACCCTCCAGCAGAATGAAATGCTCTTCCGCCGGGACGCTTCTCAGACCGTTGCCATGAAAGTGGCGGAGGTGCCGGTGTCGCTGCCTCCGGAACTGGACTTTGAAAACGCCGACCGAAATTACTTTCAGGCGGAGAAAAATCAATCCCCCGACCGGGATTTTCACTTCCGCTCCCGGGAGATCGCCAAATTCTACTCCGGCAGAAATTTCACCATGCCCCTGCGGCTGCTGCGTCTGGGAGACAAGGTGCTGACGGGGATGCCTTTTGAAGTCCTGAGCGGCATCTCCCTGGGCCTGCGGGATGCCAATCCCGACGCGGTGCTGGTCTCCATCACCGGCGGCTTCAACGGCTACCTGCCGCTCTCCGGGGATTTCCCGGCGGGCGGATACGAGAGCAGCTACGGCGCGACCCACTTCCCGAAGGGGACCGGCGAGAAATTCATGGAGCGGGCCATCGAGGAGTCGCTGAAGTTCTGAGCGGCTTTTCGCGTCCGCGGCGGATCCGCCGGGCGCGGCAGTCCCGTTTGCTCAGAGAGCGGGAATCAGTTCCGCAGGTGTCCGTTGCCCACCGCCACCCATTTGCCGGTGCACAGTTCGCACGGCCCCACCGGCCCCCGGGCGTGGAGCCGGTCGGTGCTGATGCCCACCACCGCGCCCATGCCGTAGTCTCCGCCGCCCGAGAGCCGGGTGGAGGCGTTTACCAGCACCGAGGCCGAATCCACCCCGGCAATGAAACGCTCGGAGAGTTCCAGCGAGCCGGTGATGATCCCGTCGGTGTGCCCGGAACCGTGTTCCTCAATGTGGGCGATGGCCTCGTCAATGCCGTGGACGACGCGGATGGAGAGCACCGGCGCCAGATATTCGGTGTCCCAGTCCTCCTCCGAGGCCGGGAGACAATCCGGGAGGACGGCGCGGGTCTCGGGACATCCCCGGAGTTCCACGCCCCTCTCCCGCAGGGCGGCGGCCACCGGAGGCAGCACCCGCCGGGCCGCCTCCGCATCCACCAGCAGGGTCTCCAGGGCGTTGCAGACTTCCACCCGCTGACACTTGGAATTCACCACCAGCGAGACCGCCATGTCGGTGTCCGCGTCCGGCGCGATATACTGATGGCAGATGCCGTCATAGTGTTTTAAGACCGGTATGCGGGTGCCCCGGGCGACGGCCCGGATGAGACTTTTCCCGCCCCGGGGAATGATCAGATTCACATATTCATCCTGCTTCAGCAGCTCCTCGACCTCGGCATGACCGGCGCCGGAGAGCAACTGCACGGAGTCCTCCGGCAGGCAGGAGGCGGTCACGGCGGCGCGCATGGCTTCGGCCAGCACCAGATTGGTGCGGATGGATTCGGAGCCGCCTTTCAGGATGACGGCGTTGCCGCTCTTCAGCGCGACGCAGGCGGCGTCGGTGGTGACGTTGGGGCGGGATTCGTAGATGACGGCGATCACTCCGATGGGCACGGAGACGCGGCGCACCTGCAGACCGGAGGGCATGGTCCGTCCCTCCAGCACCCGTCCCACCGGATCGGGGAGGGCGGCCGTTTCCCGGAGCCGGGCAAGCATGTACTCGAAGACCTTTTCGGTGACCTGAAGCCTTTTCCGGAAGGCTTCGCTCAATTCCGGCGCGGCGGCCAGATCGGCGGCGTTGGCGGCGAAGAGCTTCTCCCGGCACTTCACGAGTTCATCGGCCATGCGCGCAATGGCGTCGGACCTTTGGGCGCCGGAGGCCGTTTTCAGCATTCCCGACGCGGCTCTCGCCCGCCGGGCCGTCCGGGAAATCTCATTCATGCCGGGAGCTCCTGTCTTCGATTCAGAATTTGACTTCGGGGGCTTTTTCCACCGCGGCATGTCCGCCTGCGGGTTCGAAATATTCCCTTGTCGTCAGGCCCATGCCGGAAGCGAACATGGAGCCGGGGAACTGACGGATGCTCTGATTGAAGGCCTTCACCGCCTTGTTGTAGCGGCCGCGGGCCACGGCGATGCGGTTTTCGGTGCCGGCCAGTTCGTCCTGGATGCGGATGAAGTTCTCATTGGCCTTAAGGTCCGGATAGCTTTCCGCCAGGACCAGCAGACGGCCCAGTGCCGAGGAAACCGCATCGTCGGCATCGGCCTTCTGGGCGGGGGTGTCGGCGGCGAGCATACGGCTCCGGGCCTCGGCGATCTCGGTGAAGATTTTTTCTTCATGGGAGGCGTAACCTTTTACCGTGGCCACCAGATTGGGAATCAGGTCCATGCGGCGCTGGAGCTGGGTGTCGATCTGGGACCACTGGTCGTTGACGCTCTCATCCAGGGCGATGAGACCGTTCTTCACCGAGATGGTCCACATGATGACCAGCAGTATGACGACGCCGAGTCCGATTAATGGTGCATAAGCCTTTTTCATGATGTTCTCCTTTGTTGGAAATGCCGAATATTTCGGGTTGTCGATGAAATCACCAGCTACCGGAGGCTCCGCCGCCTCCGAAGGAGCCTCCGCCCCTGCGGCTTGAGGAAGTGCTTGAGCGGGATGAGAAACTGCTTGAGGAACTTCCGGAACTGCCCGTGGAAGAGCTTGTGTAATGCTTGACCGTGGGGTCGATGATGACCAGATGGGGCACCGAAGTCATGATCACCCGCCCCATGTAGGCGAGCAGCAGTCCGGTCAGGGAGCCGACAATGCCCAGCAGAGCCCACAGAGAGGTGTCGGACGAATTCACCCGGGGGTCCTGCACGGTTCCGCCGGTCGGGACGATGCCGGCGATGACGACGGTTTCCGGCGGCGGCGCTGCCGGACGGACGGAGGAGGTCGGGAGGTCGTCCTCTTCGTCCCGGACACCGGTTACGAAGGCGCTGATCGAGCGGACGACTTCAGCGGAGGCGTCCGCGTATTTCTCATCCCGGAGTTTCGGCACGATGGCCCGGAGGATGTCTCCGGCGCGGGCGTCGTTGATCGAGCCCTCCCAGCCGTAGCCGATTTCCAGACGGTTCCGCCGGTCGTTGACGGCGAGCACCAGCAAAGCTCCGTCATCGACCCCGGCATGGCCGATCTGCCAGCGGGAAGCCACTTCCAGACTGAATTCCTCGATACCGGCGTCGCCGGTGGTGGGGACGGTGAGGATCATGATTTCTCCGCCGGTTTTCCTCTCCGCCGCGGCGATCACTCCGGCCAGCATCCGGACCTCTTCGGGCGAGAAGACGCCCGCACGGTCGGCGATGCCGTTTTCCGGGCGGGGCATATCCGCCGCCGCGCTCATGATGTCGGGGTCCGGCTGAATTTCTTCGTGGATGACCGAGCTCACCGAGGACCATCCCACGGCGATGCCGAGGATGATGGCGGTGATTTTCAGCGCGGGCTTGTGAGTGAAACCGCTCGGCTCCTCGTTGAGATCCACCAGGCGGAGCTTGGAATTTCGGGCGGAGCGTTCGCGATAGCTCTCCTGCACCCCGGGATTGTTTTTCAGCGTCTCCAGACGCTTCTTTTTCCCGTTTCGGAGCGCCAGAAACCCGATCAGCAGAAAGACCGAGGCGAACAGGATCGCGAAGGTCGCGGGCGACACATCGGATTTCGTGCTCCAGGCTCTTGAGTAAAGCACCGCGTCGTTATCGTCGTCGGTGAATTCCTCCGCATCCGGCTCTTCGACGGGATCCGTATCCTCGTCGGGAAACGTCTCATCCCCGTCCGGGAAATCGTCGTCGATGCCCTCGTCTGCCGCGGCGGGTTGAGCATTGACTGCGGCAGGCTGCACGGCGGCGGGTTGAGCATTGACTGCGGCGGGCTGCATGGCGGCGGCGATGTTGGCGGGCTGCGCGGCATCGGCGATGGCGGCGGGCTGCACGGCGGCGGCGATGTTGGCGGGCTGCACGGCATCGGCAATGGCGGCGGGCTGACTCCCGGCACTGACGGCGGCGGGTTGAGCGGCTGCGTCAGCCGCCTCCAGGGCTTTGAGGAGACGTGACAGGAGGAGCTTCGCCTCCGCTCCGCGGCGGTTCGGGGGCAGCCCGGAGAGTTTGGAGGAAACGGCGTCATCGTCCCATCCGGCGAGTTTCCACTCGCCGCCCAGCAGTTCCAGGCGGAGGCAGCCGCGGCGGGTTTCGGAGAGGAGCAGGACGCCTTTGGCCGGGGTCCAGGATTCGCGCACTGTGTCCAGAAGATCGTAGAAATCCTCGAATTTGTTGTCTGCGAAGAGCACCAGCACATCGCACCTGCCGACCCGGGCGATCCGGCGGGCCAGGTCCTCCAGCTCTTTGGAATCCTCTTCGGTGAGAATTCCGTCCGGATCGCAGACGGCCGCCGATGCCGCGGGAATTTCAAAGTCCGGCTTCGGCTCCAGCAGGGAATGATAAAGCGCCGTGGACACTGCGAAGGCGATGGCAAAAAAGATGATGAACGTGATGAAGCATCCGGTGCGGGGCAGACGGATGATCGGGCCGGATGATGTTGCGTCGTTCGGCATTTTCCCCCCGTGGTTGGTGAAATCCTGACCGTTAACTATACACTTCCGTCGGATTTTTGCAAGTCGCCCGGGAACGAAAGATGCTTTTTTTTGACGGGACGGCCCTGCCGAAACCGCCGCCATGCCTTTCGGCGTCTCGCAAAAGTCCGATACTTATTTCGTCTTTTGGAGGATCACGCCGAAATTCCAAGGCGTTCCTTTTGCCCGTGCCGTCCGACGGGGGAAGGGAGGATTCACAGATCGCCGCAGAGTCGGGCCGGGATGATTTCCGAGATCCGCCACCGGCCGTCGATGCGCACCAGCGACATCAGATAGTCCTCGTCGCGCGGCTCGCTGTGAAGCCTGACGCAGAGATTTTCCCACGAGCTGACCACCAGCCGCTTCGGCGCCCCCTCCACCCGGGCCGGCGCAAATTCCGGGAGCTCCCGCCGGAAGATTCCGTCCGGGTAATAGTTGGCTTCGAACTCCGTGGAATCCTTTGTCCGCATCATGCGCGAAAGTTCCCGGTACCTGTGTTCGCCGATGTCGGACAGGGCTTTGCCGATGACTTCGGCCGCCTCCTCCGGCATCGCGGTTTCCTCGGTGCGTTTCAGATCCGCCAGCGGGTCCGAGTGGAGATACCAGCTGAAGACGATCAAGAGCAGTATCAGCGGCAGCATCCACACCAGCCGCTTTTTCCCCATCGCGGCCAGATCGCGCAAGAAACCTCTTTCATTCGGAATACGGTTCATGATATTCTCCTGTATGCGGGCGGGATTGGGTTACAGGGCGTGGTATACGGCTTCCTGCTCTTCGGTCAGCAGCCAGGCGTCGGCGGTGTTGCGCACCCAGCCGATGTTGTGACTGATTTCGTAGGCGGAAGTGCCCAGCTCGGCCGGAAGCTCGCTGCTGACATGGCCGTCCACCCAGGCGAGATTGGTGCGGCCGTTGTGGCGGAAGTGGGAATTCGGAGTCATGGCGCTGACTCCGCCATTCCAATTTACGCACTTGTCGTAGGGATAGAGGCGGATGACATAGCCGTCGTATCCGGTGGCGGCGCCCCAGTTGCACATCGTGTCCCCGAAGAGGATTTTGCCCGCCGGATTCCGGATGGCCGTGGCCATGACCGCGTCGGAAGCTCCGGTCCAGCCGAAATTGGCGTTCATGCCGTAGCCGCCGCCGAATGCCCATCCCTTTGCCTCCTGACAGGCCAGCACTTCGCCCTTGACCGCGGGGCAGACTTTGGCGTCCATGGCGTTGTCCATGTAGACCGTGAGCAGTCCGGGCCCGGTGATGTCGTACCGGCGCTGTCCGAATCCGCCGACGCCGTTCCAGGCCGTTCCCTGACAGCAGCTTGCCGCGGTATTCATTCTGGCCATGAAATCGGCGTTGTCAAAGGAATACATTTGAGCCGCCAGGCCGTGGGTCTTGAGATTGTTCACGCACTTGATCGACTGGGCCGCCGCTCGCGCTTTGCTCAGAGAGGGCATCAGCATACTGGAAAGAATTGCTATAATCGCTATAACGACAAGCAGTTCTACGAGAGTAAATTTTCTTAATGACTTCATTGAAATCTGTTCCCGTAATGTGGTGTTCATCGGATTCTCCGGAGCTTCCGGAGCGCCCGAAGCGGGCGCTCCGGGGAAAACTGGTTACTGAGCGGCGGGCGCTTCGGCGTCCTCGTGGCCGCATCCGCCTTTCCCGACTTCGCCGTCCTTGTGACCGCATCCGCCTTTCATGGCGTCGCCGTCCTTGTGATCGCAGCCCTCATGCTGCCCGCACTTTTCCGCCGGAGCGGTGACCGCGGGCTTCTCCCCGGTCCCGGGTTCGGCCTCGGCGGACCGGGCGCTGAACCCGAAGATGAGCATAGAGGTGACGGCGGCGACGGTGAGTTCTTTCTGAAATTTCATTTTTTCCTCCTTTTGGAATTTCAGCCGTGACGGCAACTGATTGCAACCGTGAATCATGATTGCCGGACCTTTTAAATTAGCTTAATATAATTTAAAAACAAACATAAAATCAGCTTTATTTCTTAAATTTCCGTTTTTAAATTAGTCCAGTCTAATTTTCTGACAACAATAATTTACACCCCCTGGAAAAATTTGCAAATGAGGGAATGAAAATTTTTGAAAAATTTTTTTCAAACAAAAACCGGCAAGGGCCGGTTAAGGTTGAAGTTTAAAAGCAGACAACCCCGATGCTCCGAAGACCACCGAGGTTTTTTTTGATTTTATGAACTCAGTTCACAGAGGGAATATATACGTGAAATTCGATGAGATGCAGGGAATCTTTATTCCTTAATACCCTTACTTTTACCCTCTATAAGAGGTAATACCTTTATTCGTTTCCAAATGGCAGCCAGACCACGACCGGAACACTGCAAACAGGAGGCATGCTGCTTCATGATTTTTCGAATCAGTTCACGGCTGACGCCAGGACACTGCTGTTCGATCCGGCGGACCGTAAAACTGTCGGAGCAAGCGTTGATCGCATTGATGACCATTTCGGATTTCCCGCCACGAGGTGCCGAGGTGTTTTCAACCCGGGACTCGAATTCCTTGTAAACGTTCTTCAAGACGAAGAGCAGATAGTTGATATACGGCCAGGCATCGTGAGTCCCTTCATGCCAGTTGCGGGACGCGAGTTCCAGCGTTTCATAGTATCGGTCTTTGGTCGATTCGATCATCTTCTCGATACTGACGTAGCGTCCTGCCTCATAGCCCTGCTGATACAGCATCAGCAGAAGCAGCAGACGGGAGACTCTGCCATTGCCGTCACGGAACGGATGGATGCAGAGGAAATCCAGATTGAAGGAAGCCAGAGCGATCAGCGGAGAGATCCGATTGTCGCGCAGCGTATTCTGATATTCTTTGATCGCACTGGTCAAAGTTGTTTCGACCTGATCCGGAGCCACGGTCTTGAAACGGACTCTTGACGAACCGTCTGCGTAGGTTTCGATAATGTCTCCGGCTGATTCCTTGAACTTGCCCGAATCCCAGATATTGGGACGGATCAAAGCATGAAGTCCGCAAATCGTTTTGATCGAAAGGGGAAGTTTGTCCGCCTGAGTGTGGATCAGATCAAGAGCCTTGCGATATCCTCTGACTTCTTCTTCGTTACGGTCTCGCAAGTTGGTGTTTTTACCGAAGATGACCGTTCCGATGCGTTTATCGTCGATCGCCACCCCCTCGATACGGTTGGAAGAGACAGCGCTCTCGATCATGGAGTATTCACGAAGCTTCTGCAGCCGTTGAGGTGACTGCTTTGTATAAAGCTCCTGATGCCCCTTCATCTGAGCCAGTTCTTCCAATTCCCGCATCGTCACCATGGGGATCGATTTCAAATTTTTCAGAAAGTGAAGAAATGTATTCATGGCAAGATCATTTTCGCTTCAAAATTTCTTCATTAGCCATAATCCCTGGGTTAGACTGCAGGGGGGGGAAGCAACATATAGTTCATCAAGACTTTTCTCTGTCCTTGTGGAATCTTTTCTTCACCATACTCCTATCTTTATGTAATATATCACCGTCAAAAGGAAAAAACAACTCTTATTGCAAACTTTCCCCGGCCATCCATCCCGGAACTGCGGGCGGCGGTTTTCAGGCGAGGACGGCGCGCAGAATCGCGCATCCGGTGACCGCGGCGGTTTCCAGACGCATGACGTATCTGGAAAATGAAATGCCCTGCCACCCCGCCCGCCGCATCATCTCCACTTCCTCCGGCGTGAAGCCGCCCTCCGGCCCGATGGCCAGAGCCGCCGTCCCCGACAGCCCGCCGCCGATCGCCGACGGCGGAGCGCCGTCGCGGTCGCCGAAGAATCCCGGAGCGTCAAGCCGCGCCGCTTCCGCGATCATCTCCTCCGGAGTCATCACCGGACCGGTTTCGGGCAGATAGGGGTTTCGCGACTGCTTGCACCCCTCTTCCAGGCGCAGCCGCCACCGCTCCCCCGGCGCCTCCGGCCTGACCACCGAACGCTGAAAAATCATCGGAATGATCGCGGAGGCCCCCGCTTCCACCAGGGCGGTCAGCATGGACGGGAGAATATTGGCCCGGGGCAGGGCGGTGTAGACCCGCACCGCGAGCGCGGGCGGCGGAACAGGGGTTTTTTCGAGGATTCGCACCCGGCCGTCTCCGACGACTTCGGCCTTTGCGGAAATGCCCGCGCCGTCCAGAAGTTCGACCGATTCGCCGGGGCGGGCCCGGAGGGTGCGGAAGAGGTGTTCGGCTTCCCGGGGCGGCAGCGGCGCTTCGCTCCCGATCGTGCAATCCTTAAGTTCCGGCATGAAAAAAGCCCGCATGGCCTACTCCTCTCCGCCTCCGGTCCGGCGGCGCACGTATTCAAAGATCAGGATGGTGGCGGCCTGCGCGGCGTTCAGGGATTCGAAGCCTCCCGGCATGGGGATGGTGATCCGCCGCCCCGGCTGCTCCTCCGGGACGCCGTGGGCTTCGGAACCGATGACGATCACGCTCCGGTCGAAGAGCCCCGGGGCGGTGAAGCAGTTCGCTCCGCGGTGGGGATCGGAAATGGCGACCTCCGTAAATCCGTACCCGGCGGCCCGCGCCAGCAGTTCCGGCAGGTCGGCGAATGTCCGGATGTCCATGGCGAACTGCGCCCCCAGCGCCGACCGGATCACTTTGGGTGAATAGACGTCGGCGCAATCCCCCGCCAGCCAGAGTCCGGGGACGCCCGCCGCCAGCGCGGTCCGGACGATGGTGCCGAGATTGCCGGGATCGGAAACCCGGTCGCAGGCGATGAGAAAAGGCGTTTCCGGAGGCCGGACGGTTTCGGGGCGGGGCGGGGTCAGCACCGCGAGGATCCCCGGCGGTGAAACCGTCTCCGACAATCCGGCCATGATCTCGCGGGTCACGGCGTAAATCGGAAAGTCGGCCTGAAATCCGGCGGCGAACTCCAGGTGCTCCGGCGTCACCACCGCGAATTCAACCAGCTCGGGCCGCCTGCGGAAGAGTTCTCCCGCGGCGCGCCGCCCCTCGCAGAGGGTCATGCCGCTGGTTTTGCGGCCGTGTTTGGCAGCGAGCGACCGGATCAGCTGTTTCCGGGCCCGGGTCAGGTCGGCCTGGGAAATCATGGACGTTTACTGCTCCGGGGCGGCTTCCGGCTGTTCCGGGGATGCTTCCAGATTCCGGAGCAGGGTCCCGGCCATGTCGGCATAGACGCCGCTGCCGGAGGCGGCCCGGCCCAGATAACCGGCGGCCTCGGATCGGTCGTTCAGCGCCGCGGCGACGCGTCCGGCCTGATAGGCGGCTTCGGTGCGGCGGGAAGCGGTGTTGCCGGCGTTGTCGGCGACGGCGGCGAAGCGCCGGAAGGCCTCCCGGAGGTCACCGGCCTTTTCCCGGTTCACGGCGGCGAAAAGCTCCACGGTGCACTTGAATTCGGCATCTCCGGTGGAGGCGATGATCTCGTCCGCCAGTTTGAGCGCCCGGTCGTATTCGCCGCGCCCGTCGGCCGCGGCGGCCATCTGCATCCGGGCGACGTTCACCGCCTGGGCGTTGGCGTGGGCGGCGACGGCGGCTTCCAGAGCGGCTTCGTCGCTTCCGGCGGCGGAAACCGCCTCCTGGGCGCTGTTTTCCCGGGCGGAGCGGACGGTGTTGGCGACGCCCCAGGCGATGCAGGCGGCGACGATCACGGCGCAGGCGACGGCGATCTTGCGCCAGTGGTGCAGCAGTTGAAATTCAAATATCGCCAGCTTGTCCCCCAGATCGGTTTCGGTCTTGACGGGCTGGCCGGCGGCAGTGCCGGGTGAAACAAGTTTCCTGTGACCCATGATGAATCTCCGTGGTTAGTGATGTGAAAAAATCCGTTCCGGCGCGTGATACAGGGCGACCCGGAGCTCGTTGGCTCTCTGAATGACCGCGGCGTCCTGCAGACTGCCCGCGGGCGCGATGATGGCGGTGATGCCCGCGGCGGCGGCGGTTTCCACTCCGTCGGCGAAGGGGAAGAATCCGTCGCTGGCCATGACCGCCCCCTGAAGCGTGTCCGAACCTTTGAATTTCTGTTTGAATTTGGCGATGGCCTGTTCGATGGCTCCCACCCGGTCCTGTTCGCCGGTGCCCACCGACAGCGTCTGCATGTCCCGGGCGATGACGACGCCGTTGGAACGTACGGAAATATTCACGTACCAGGCGAAGAGCAGATCGTCAAGCTGGGAGGGCGAGGCGGCGAATTCGGAACGGCGGAAGCCGATTTTGGAATTTTCCCCCTCCGCCGGTTTCAGCTGATCCCTGGACCGCAGGCCGGTGAGCAGAGGCTCCGCCACCACCAGCGAACCGTCGGCCAGCACTTTGATCGTGCGGCATTCGGAACCTCCGGCGTCGCCGGTGTAGCGGGGCAACTCCGCCGGATCGCCGCACTGGAGGATGCGGATGTGACGGTTGAGCTTGAAGCGTTCGCCGTCGCAGAAGACCTTCACCGCCTCCTCGGAGTAGGCCGGAGCCACCACGCACTCGCAAAAAGTGGACATGATCTCCTCGGCGGTGGAAGCGTCCACCTCGGCGTTAAAGGCGATGACGCTCCCGAAGGCCGCCCGGGCGTCGGCGTCCCGGGCTTTCACATAAATGTCCCGGAGGGTGTCGCCGGGCATGGCGGCGGCGGCTCCGGAGGGATTCACATGCTTCATGACCGCGCAGGCGGGGCGGTCGAAGAATTTGACGATGTTCAGGGCGTAGCTCACATCCTCCAGATTGGTCTGGGAGAGGCCGTTTTTGCCGTCCTTGAGGACTTTCATGCCGGAGATGACCCCCGGCTGTCCCTCGGGGGCGTACCAGGCGGCGGGCTGGTGGGGATTCGTGCCGTAGCGCAGGTCGGCGATGCGGGTGTACCGGCGGTCTCCGATGCGCAGTTCCGGCGGGAAATCCCCGGTGTTTTTGGACAGGTAGCTGCTTCTGGACAGAGCCATAAAAAAATCTCCTGGGTTATTTTAAAAATCCATAAAAATAAATGTAGCACCGTTTGGCAAATTCTGCAAACGGCACTATAGTTTAAAGATGAAAAAATCGCGTGAAAATGACAGAAATCGTCCCCGCCGGGGAGCTTTCATCACCTTTGAGGGACCCGAGGGCGCCGGCAAGAGCACCCAGGTGCGGATGCTGCTGGCTGCGCTGGAAGCCCGCGAGCCGGGATCGGCGGTGGCCACCCGCGAACCGGGAGGCACGCCCCTGGCCGAGAAGCTCCGCGCCCTTTTCAAGTACGGTCTGGACGGAGAAAAAATCGACCCCCGCACTGAGCTCCTGCTGATCGAGGCCGGCAGGGTCCAGCATATCGAGGAATTCATCCGGCCCGCGCTCGCCGCCGGAAAAGTGGTGATCTGCGACCGTTTCACCGATTCCACCCTGGCCTATCAGGGGGCGGGGCGGGGCATCGGCGCGGAGCTGGTGAAGCCGCTGAATGATTTCGCCTGCGCCGGGATTACCCCCGACCTCACCTTTATCCTGGACATCCCGGTGGATCGCGGCCTGAAAAGAGCCGCGGAGCGCTCCCCGGAGAATTCCATCCGGGACCGCCTCGAAAACGAGCGCCGGGAATTCCACGAGCGACTGCGGCAGGGGTTTCTCGCCCTGGCCGCCGCCGATCCGGAGCGCTGTGCGGTGATCGACGCCTCCGGCACCCCCGAGGAGGTGCACCGGGAAATCTGGAGAATCTGCAATGAACGCGGTCTTTGAGGAGTTCATGCGCCGCTTCCCGGTGACGGTTTCCGGCCTCTCCAACGCGGTGAAGACCGGCCGCCGCGCCCATGCCTATCTCATCACCGGCGACCGCAGACCGACTTTGGACGGGATGGAGAGGGTCGTCGCCGCGCTGGTGAGCTGCCGCGAGGCCGCCGCTTCCGGGCGTCCCTGCGGCCGCTGCCGGAGCTGCGCCGGTCTGGCCGCCGGGATCGGCGCCGACTGCGTGGAGCTGACGCCGTCGGGACGGGCCGGAATGATCAAGATCGGAGATCCCTCCGATCCGGAACCCAACACGGTGCGCTGGTTCATGAACCGTCTCGGTCTCAGCGCCTCCGAGCCCGGAGCCACCAAGGTCGGGATCATCCGGGATGCCGACCGGATGAACACCGAGGCCCAAAACGCGCTCCTCAAGACTTTGGAAGAGCCTCCGCCGGACACGGTATTGATCCTCTCCAGCCTCCACCCGGAGAAGCTGCTGCCCACCACCAGGAGCCGTTGCCAGATGGTGCCGGCGGTGGAAAATTGCGCCGATTTCGATTTTCCCGGAGCCGCGGAACTGCGGAAGTGTCTGTACCGGCTCTTCTGTCTTGAGCCCGGAGAGATCGCCCGCGGTTTTGAAATCTGCACTTCCGTCATCGCGCTCACCTCCGCCCTGCTGGAGGAGGAGCAGAAGCGCGCCGCCGAATCCGGCCGCGCCGTCCTGGAACAGCTGCGGGAAAACGATCCCGCCATGGCCAAACGCCTCAGCGCCAGGAGCGAGGACGCCGCGCTGGGAGAGTACCGGGCGAAGCGGGGGAGGTTTCTGGCGCTGATATGCAGTTTCTTCGCCGCCCTGCTGCTCCGGGCCGAGGGATTGCCGAACTGCGACGCGGCTTCCGAGGCGCTGCTGGATGGGTTCGCCTTCGGTCGGATCGATCCCGCCGCCGCCCGCCGGGCTCTGGAGGCTTCGGAGGAGCTGGAGCGGGTGCTGCGTTTCAACATCAACGAGAACATCGCCTGGTATCACTGGATGCTCCGGATCCTGGCGCCGTCGGGAAAAGGAAGGTGATATTGTGAAGATCCGTTTGTTTCCGTCAATCGCTGCCGTTGTTCTGGCCGCCGCTCCGGCGCTTTCGGCGGCGGAGGCCTCCGGACGAGCGGTGGTGCTCCGGGGAGCCAATCCGGTGGAGATCAACTGCGTGCTGGCCACGGTGAACGATGTCCCGGTGACGCTGGGCGACGTGCTTTTCGAATCCTGGGAGGCCGAGAGCCGGGTGTACGCGCTGGCCGCGGCGGAGGACGTGGGGCCCATGATCGCCGACATCCGGAAGCGGAAACTGGACGAACTGGTGGACCGGCGGCTGCTGGTGATGGAATTCGACCGCCTCGGACAGCCGGTGGAGCGGCGTTATGTGGAGGAGGCGCTGGAGCACATTGCCCGTCGGCTGGGATGCCGGAGCCGTGCCGAACTGGAAGAGCGGGCGGCGCTTTTTCACACCGGGGTGCCCGAATTGCGGAAGATGGCCGAGGAGCGCATCAAGATCGAAATGCTCCTGAACGGCCTGGTTTACAAGCGTGCCGATCCCACCCCCCGGGAGATCTCCGAATACATCCGGGAGCACCGGGAGGAGTACGCGATGCCGGCGAGCGTGCGTCTGTCCATGATCAAACTGGATTGCGACGCGCCGGATATGGAGGAGACGGCGGAGAGGATTCAACGGGCGCTGGCCGCCGATCCGTCCCCGGAAAATTTTGAATTTCTGGCGGGAAATTACTCCGTCTGGCATCGGGAGAGCGGCGGCGACGTGGGCATGGTCGAGCAGAGCCGCCTGCGTCCGGAATTCGCCGCCGCGCTGGGAGAGGAATTGCATCCGGGCATGATTTCGCCCCGGATCGACATCGAGGAGGAGGGGGTCTACTTCCTGCTGGTCCGTGAAGTCTGCGAGGAGGAGGAGCCCGACTGGGCGGCGGTCCGGCGGCAGGCGGGGGAGAAACTCCGCACCGCCGGGCGCGACGAAGCGGTGGAGCAATACCTCTCCGGACTGCGTAATGCGGCGGTCATTGAGTACAACGCCGGTGCGGTCGAGGAGACCGACCGCTGACGGTCCGGACTATGCGGTTTCGAGCAGGGGACTGAAGTCTGCAAACTCCCGGACGCAATCACTCTGAAAACGGGGCCGCGGCAACCGGTCTCAGCGCCCCAGCAGCCCGTGCCAGAAAGTTTTGAAGGAGGGGCCGCTCCGCCAGGCCTTGAGCTGAAGTTCCCGGACCGTCGCCGGATCGGCTTTTTCCCGGAGGCCCTGCCGGGCCGCCCGCAGACTCAGGGTGGAAATGCGCCGGTTGACGATCCGCCGGGGGACCTGCGGCAGCCCCTCCCGGGCGGCGATGAAATCCTCAAAGACCCGGAGCACCTGAAGCTCCTTTTCAAAGGTGCATCCCGAAATGTTGCCCGCGTGGCGGCGGCGTTTGAAAACCGGCCGGTCCACGGAGAGGATCCGGTGGCTCGCCGCCATTTCCAGGGCGAAATAATAATCGTAGCTGACCTTGTAGGCGGTGTTGAAGCCCCCGGCGGCGAGAAAATCCGCCGTGGGCACCATAAATCCGCAGTTGCAGACGATGATGCGCTTCACCAGATC
>JAZMZH010000116.1:0-2044 GCA_045585875.1 Victivallaceae bacterium
CGGCGGCCCTTCTGGAGGGGCTTGTCGCCGCGGGGGCCCGGACGGCGGAACCGGGGGAATTCACCTTTCGCGCCTTTGTCAACGGCAAAATGGATCTCATGCAGGCCGAAGCCGTGGCGGAGATGATCTCCGGGCGCAGCCGCGAAGCTTTTCAGCAGGCGGCGCGCCGTCTCGACGGCGCGGGAGGTCGCGCGATAAAAGTCGTGTCCGACCGCCTGGCCGAAATGCTGGCGGAGGCCGAATCCCGACTGGATTTCCCGGACGACGAGGAGGGATTCGGATTCGCGTCTCCGGAACCTCTGAGCTCCGAAACGAGGGAGATGGCGGCCGGGCTGCGGCGCACGGCCGATACTTTTGAGCGCGGCCGGGTTTGGCGCGAGGGGGTGCGCGTGACGCTGGCCGGAAAACCCAACTCCGGCAAATCCAGTCTGCTGAATCGTCTGTTGAATTTCGACCGGGCCATCGTCGCCGCCGAGGCCGGCACCACCCGGGACACCATTGAGGAGAGCTGTCTGCTGGGCGGCGTCCCGGCGGTGCTCACCGACACCGCCGGAATACGGGAGACCGGGGACCCGGCGGAGGCCGCCGGAGTGAAGCGCTCCCGGGAGGCGGCGCAGGCTTCGGGATTCGTTTTCTGGGTGGCCGACGCCGCGAAGGGGCGCGACGGCGACGGCGCCGCGCCCGAACTGCCGGAGTCCTTTTGCGGCGAAGTGTGGCGGATATGGAACAAATGCGACCTGCTGACCCCGGAGCAGCTGGCATCCCTGCCCGGGGACGAGGTGAAGCTCTCCGCCCTTACCGGGGAGGGGACGGAGGCGCTGGCCGCAAGATTCGCCGCCCGCATCCGGGAATTGAGCGGATGGGAGGCCGACGGCCAGCAGTTCGCCGTCAACGCCAGGCAGGCCGCCGGTCTGCGCCGGGCCGCGGGGGCGCTGGAGGAATCTCTTGCTCCGCTGTCCTCGGAAAAGTGGGAATGCGCCGCGCTCCTGTGGCGCGAAGCCCTCTCCGCCCTCAGGGAAGTGACCGGGGAAAAGGTCGGGGCGGATATCCTGGGCATGATTTTCAGCCGGTTCTGCATCGGGAAGTGACGAGGTCGGGGGATATGGACAACAGTTTCTCGCAGAACATCCATCAGAAGCTCACGGTTTCCCAGCAGCTTTCGCCGCGGCAGTACCAGGCTCTGGAATTGCTGGCCTCTCCGACCATGGAGCTGGAAAACCGCATCAATCTCGAACTGGCCCAAAATCCCGTGCTGGAGCTGGACGGCATCCCCGGCGAGGTGCTCTCCGGCGATCTGCTCACCTCCGGCAGCAGCGCCGAACTGGCGCCCGACACCGACGGGCAGGGGTACGACCGGGACGACGGTTTCGCCGAACTCGCCGAGCTGGCCGACGGCTTCAGCGATCTCTCCTGCGCCGGGAGCGCGCCCTCCGGCGACGCCGATGACGGCAAACATCAGTATCAGCTCCAGCTGGCCGGCGCCCACGAGGATGATTACGAGAGTCCTGCGATGCAGCTGCGCTTCTCCGACGCCGACCCGGAAACCGTCCGCCTCGCCCTGCGGATGCTGGATCTGCTGGACGACCGGGGGTATCTGAAACTCCCTCTGGCCGATTTCGCCATGTCCGAGCAGATCGACATGAAAAAGGCCGGAGAGGTGCTCGCCCTGGTCCAGTCTCTTGATCCCGCCGGGATCGGAGCCCGGGATCTGCCGGAGTGCCTGATGCTTCAGCTGCGGCGGAGCGATCCGGAGGCCGCGGCGGGCCTGCCCGGCGTGCTGATCTCCGAACACCTGGACGATGTGCTCCGCAACCGCATCCCGGCGGTGGCGCGCAGGATGAAGATCTCCGTGGCCGAGGTCGAAGAGCTTCTCCGGGGGATCCGCCGTCTCTCGCCCGCTCCGCTGAAGAGCGCCGACAAAACCGCGGCGTCGGAGGTATTCTGCGATTTCAAGGTCGTCCCCGGCCCCGACGGCGAACTGATCCTCTCCGGCCGGGACCGCTGGCTGCCGCGCCTCCACATCAGCCCCCGCTATCTGGAAATG
>JAZMZH010000117.1:0-4763 GCA_045585875.1 Victivallaceae bacterium
CGCAACTTCCGCAACGAGGGGGTTTCCCGCCGTCACAATCCCGAATTCACGATGATGGAGGTCTATCAGGCCTACGGAGACTGCCGCACCATGATGGAATTGATCGAATCCCTGGTCACTACCGTGGCCATGAAGTGCGTCGGCACTCTGGACATCGATCACGGCAACGGCAAGATCATCCATCTGGCTCCGCCCTGGCGGCGGGTCACTTACCGGGAACTCCTGGAGGAACGGGCCGGAAAAGACTGGTTTCAGCTCTCCAAGGAGGAGAAGATCGCCCGGGCGAAAAACGATTTCGGCATCGAGATCGACCCCGCCGAACCGGATTTTGAAGTCACCAACACCGTCTATGAAAAGATGATCGAGGGCACGCTGATCCAGCCGACCTTCGTGCTGAACATGCCCGCGGAACTGGTGCCGCTGGCCAAGGCCAACAGCGACGACCCCTCCACCGTGGATGTCTTTGAACTGGAAATCAACGGCATCGAGGTCGCGCCCGCGTATTCCGAATTGAACGACCCGGTGGAGCAGCGCCGCCGCTTCATGGAACAGTTCGAGCGGACCCGCCAGGAGGGCGACGAGCTTGCCGACAAGGTGGACGAGGACTTCCTTCAGGCACTGGAATACGGCATGCCCCCCGCGGGCGGCATGGGCATCGGCATCGACCGGCTGGTCATCATGCTCACCGGTGCGGAATCCATCCGCGACGTGCTGCTGTTTCCCCAGATGCGCATCAAAAAATAAGAGCCTGAAATGCCGGAGGAGCTCAGAGCAACTGTCCTGAAAATCCTCTTCGCAAACGCCGACACGGATTACGCGGTGCTGCGGGTGGAGGCCGACGGCGAAGAGCACACCGTACGCGGCCCGCTGGCCGGACTGGGGCCCGGGGCGTCGGCATGTTTCGAGGGAGTTTGGGAAGAGCACGCCGATTACGGACGGCAGTTCGCCGCCTCCGGCTACGAGCTGATCCTGCCGGTCACCGAAAAGGGCATCGCCGGATTTCTCGCCAGCGGGGTCCTCCCCGGCATCGGCAGGGAAAAGGCCGGAAAGATCGTCCGGGCCTTCGGCCGGGAGACGTTTGACATCATCGACCGCTACCCCGGACGTCTGGCCGAGATCCCGGGCATATCCAAAAAACAGCTCCCCAAACTGATCGCCGCCTGGAAGAAACTGCGGGACGAGCGCTCCAGCATGGTCTTTTTTCAGGAGCTGGGCATATCCCGGCGCACCGGGCTGAAGCTCATGCGCGAACTCGGCCCCGGCGCCGCCGGAATTGTGAAGGAGGAGCCCTACCGTCTCGCCTCCGAGGTTTCCGGCATCGGTTTTCTGAAAGCCGACGCCATCGCTTCCAAACTCGGCATCGCTTCCGACAGCCCCATGCGGATCGCCGCGGGCGTCGTCTATCATCTGGAGCAGACGGCTTCCCGGGGGCACACCTGCTATCCTCTGGAGGAACTTGTTTCCGGAGCCGCCGGTCTGCTGGGCGTTTCCGGCGCAGCGGCGGCGGAGGGGGCCGCCCGGCTCGCGGAGAGCCGCCGGATCGTCATCGAGGAGGGCATGGTCTGGCTCCCGGCCCTCCGCAGCGCGGAGCGGCGTCTGGCCGCCGGTCTGCTGCGTCTGGCCGGGGAATCCTTTCCGGAAGAAACCGTTTCGGACGCCGACGGCGGATTGAATCCGGAGCAGTTGGCTGCTGTCGCCTCCGCGCTCTCCTCCGGGGTTTCCATCGTCACCGGAGGCCCCGGCACCGGCAAGACCACGGTGGTGGGGGAGATCGTCCGCCGGGCGGAGGCCCGCGGCTGGGAAACCGTGCTGGCGGCTCCGACAGGACGGGCGGCCAAGAGACTTTCGGAAGCCTCCGGGCGGAGCGCGAAAACCATCCACCGTCTCCTGGGCGTGAATCCGGGGGCCGGAGGTTTCGTCCACGACGCCTTCAATCCTCTGGAGGCGGATCTGGTGATCGTCGATGAGGTCAGCATGCTGGATGTGGAATTGGCTGCCGCATTGGTTTCGGCGCTCCGGCCCGGCGTCCGGCTGCTTCTGGCGGGCGACGCCGATCAGCTGCCCTCGGTTGGGCCGGGGAGGGTGATGGCCGATGTGATCGCTTCGGGGAAGTTTCCGGTGACCCGGCTGGTGCGCGTCTACCGTCAGCAGGGGGATTCCGGGATCGTCGCCAACGCCTCGCGGGTCAATTCCGGACTCATGCCTCATCCCGCGACGGGCCGCGGCGGGCCGCTGGAGGAATTTTACTGGGTGGAATGCGAGGAGCCGAAGCGGGCGGCGGAACTGGTCCTCCGGCTGGTCACGGAACGGATCCCGGAACGTTTTCACTTCAATCCGGTGGAGGAGGTGCAGGTGCTCACCCCGACCAACCGGGGAAATTGCGGCACCTGGGAGCTGAACCGGATGCTCCGGGAGCAGTTGAATCCCGGAAGCTCCGAAGCCGGAAACAGCCCCGGCGACTGCGATTTCCGGACCGGGGACAAGGTCATGCAGATCGTCAACGACTACGACCGCAATGTTTTCAACGGCGACCTCGGGCGGGTGACGGAGATTCATCCGGGAGAGCGCAAATTCACCGTCCTGTTTGACGGGGAGCGCCCGGTGGAGTACGATTTCGACTCCGCGGGCGAATTGCGGCCGGCCTACGCCGCCACCGTCCACAAGGCCCAGGGGGCGGAATTCCCCGCGGTGGTCATGGTGATGATGCCGGAACAGTTCATGATGCTGGAGCGGCGCATGCTCTACACCGCCATCACCCGGGCCAGAAAACTCTTTGTGCTGATCGCTCCCGCGCGGGCCGTGGCCATGGCGGTGAAAAATTACCGCTCGGCGCCCCGTTACTCCGAGCTTGAAAAACTTTTACGAAAAGGATAGCGCCATGAATGGTATTCCCAAATCCCTTCGCAGAACCATCGTTCTGGCCGGCCGCGGCAACGTCGGCAAATCAACCCTCCTGAATTACATCGCCGGACAGGACGTCGCCATCGCCAGTCCGGTGGTCGGCACCACCACCGATCCGGTGGAGAAGTCCATGGAACTGCGTCCCCTCGGCCCGGTGCTCTTCATCGACACCGCCGGGCTGGATGACGCCACCGGACTGGGGGAGGCCAGACGGGCCAGGAGCAACGCCGCTCTGGAGCGCGCCGACGTGACCGTGCTGGTGGCGCGTCCCGATCAGTGGGGCGAATTCGAGCGGAGCATGGCGGAGGGCCGCCGGGGCGGCTTCGCAGTGGTCTTTTCCCACGCCGGAAACGGACCGGTGCCCGCGGAGATTTCGGAATGGCTGACCGCGCGGAAGATCGGTTTCATCGCCTACGACGCCAAACGCTGTTCGCCGGAGGAGAGGAGCGCGTTTCTGGACCGCTTCACCGCGCTCGTGACCGCGGCTCTGCCGGAAGAGGATGCGCCGCCTCTCCTGGGGGATCTGGTGAAGCCGGGGGATCATCTGGTGATGATCGTGCCGGTGGATATCCAGGCCCCCCGCGGACGGCTGATCCTGCCCCAGCAGCAATGCCTCCGGGATGCGCTGGATCACGATTGCTCGGTGACGGTGTGCAAGGCGGCGGAGTATCCGGCGGTGCTGAACAGTTTCCGGGTCCCGCCCGCGCTGGTGATCTGCGATTCCCAGGTGGTCATGGAGATGGTGCGGGATACGCCCGCGGAAGTGCCGTGCACGACTTTTTCCATCCTTTTTTCGCGGCTCAAGGGGGATATGGCGCTGCTGCGCAGGGGCGTGGAGGCGCTGAAAACTCTCCGGGACGGGGACCGGGTGCTGGTGGCCGAAGCGTGCACCCATCACGCCAGCTGCGAGGACATCGGCCGGGTGAAGATCCCCCGGATGCTCGCCGCCGTCCTCGGGAAGAAGCTGGAATTCGACTTCGTCTCCGGCCACGACTTCCCCGCCGATCCCGGCGCATACCGGGTGATCGTCCACTGCGGGAGCTGTATGCTGAACCGCCGGGAAACCCTTCACCGGCTGAACCGGGCGGCGGCATCCGGCGTGCCGGTGGTGAACTACGGGATGCTGATCAGTTTCTGCCAGGGGGTGCTGGAGCGGGTGATGGAGCCTTTCGACCGCGGCCCGGAGAGGGAAATTTCGGAAAATGCTGAAGAAAAATCCTCCGGGCGATTTGCATAATCCCCGAAACGGTGTTACATTACCGTATGTTCATTTTTGAAAGTTTTTGAAGCATTTTGAAAGGATTTGTGCGAAAATGGAAAAGTATGATGTCTGTGTGATCGGCGCCGGTCCCGGCGGATATGTCGCCGCCATCCGTGCCGGTCAAATGGGGCTTTCGACCGTGCTGGTGGAGCGCGCCGAACTGGGCGGCACCTGTTTGAACATCGGCTGCATCCCCACCAAGACCCTCATCGCCGGAGCCGACGTGCTCTCCGCCGCCCGCCGGGCCGCCGATTTCGGCGTGGAGATCACCGGCGACATCAAATTCGACTGGTCCAAGATGATGGCCCGCAAGGAATCCGTCCTGGCCAAGCTGCGCGGCGGCATTGCCGGACTGCTGAAGTCCGCGGGCGTCACCGTGCTCAACGGCACCGGAGCGTTTCTGGACCGCCGTCACCTGCTGGTGGAAAAGGGCGCCGACGCCGGCAAGACCGTGGAGGCTAAAAATTTCATCATCGCCACCGGTTCGGCTTCGCTGGTCCCCGGCTTCATCCCGCAGGGCGAGCGGGTCATCACCTCCACCGAACTGCTCTCCATCAAAAAAGTTCCCAAAACCCTGCTGGTGCTGGGCGGCGGCGTCATC
>JAZMZH010000118.1:0-15289 GCA_045585875.1 Victivallaceae bacterium
CATTCTCTCCGCCGAGGCCGCCAGCGGCATCGCCCGCCAGGACCTGAAATTCCAGCTCCAGAACCTCAAGGAAACCCAGATCAAGTTCGAAAACGGCGCGGTCGCCATGAGCGATGTCCTGAACTTCAAGGTCCGGGTCAACGCGGCGCAGAGCAATCTGCTCACCGCCACCTACAACTATGAGATCGCGGTTTACGCCCTTGCGGTGCTTATGGGCTATCCCGAGGGGACGCTGCCCGAAAACGTCACGTTTCCGCGGCTGCCCAGCACCGTGGACGAGCTGGTGCTCAGTGTCGAGTCCTATCTGGACATCGCCCTCGAAAACCGTCCCGATCTGAAAAGCTACCGCGAGGCCGTCACCATCGCCCGGTACAACGAATACAAGGGTTACAGCGCCTACTCTCCCACGATCGACGCCTACGCGCGCTTCACTTACAGCACCAATATGACCCGCACCTATCCCGAGGAGAAATCCGACGACTACAAGAGCAAGAGCAAATCCAACCGTCCCGGCTATTCCTTCGGGCTCAACGCCAGCTGGACCATCTTCAACGGCTTCATACGCTACAACCAGCTTCGCGAAGCCCAGGCGGCCCTGGCGCAGAGCAAATTCGAGCTGGCCAGCAACTGGCTGACGGTGGTCAGCGAGGTGCGCGGCGCCTACGCCAACTATCTGAATCAGGTGAAGCAGGCCAAACTCTACGCCCGCACCCTCCAGCTGGTCATCCAGCAGCGGGATCTGGTGCAGGACGAGTACCGAGCCGGCAACTGCGAGATCACCCGTCTCAACGAAGCCGAGACCAACCTGGTCCAGTCTCAGACCGACCTGGTGAACGCCATGGTGAGTGTCTACCGGGCCAAGGCCCAGCTGGCCGCCGCGGTTTACGGGCAGATCGACACGGTCACGGTGCCGGCGGATCCGGAGCATCCGGACTTCATGGACAACATCAATTTCGACGATCCGGAATTTTCCGCGCCTCTGGACACGGAAAATGTCCAGACGGTTCAGAACTGACCGTCTTTCCCGTCACCCCCGGAGGCGCTCCCGCTGCCTGCCGGGGGGTTTTTGCGTCCGGGCGCTGATTTGCCGCGGGATGGCGGCGGCCGTCCGCCGCCGGGGGATTCAGAGGGCGGAATCCAGCTCGTCGAATTCCAGCTCGGGGTCGGTTTCCGGAGCATCGTTTTTCTCCTTCCAGCGGTCGGGCCGACGGTTTTTCAGCCAGAAGAGCAGGGCGCGGATGTCCGGCGGCACCTCCTTCACAACGGTGCGTTTTTTGCAGTTTCCGGTGATTTCTCCGGAACCCCGGTCGATGATGTCCTCGCACACGGTTTCGGTCTGTTTGAAGCCGATGGCGCGCCGGAGCAAAGCTTCCTCCACCGGATCGTCCAAACGGCCGGTTTCGGCGGCCCGGGCGAATTCGGGGAATCTGCGGCAGTATTCGTGAAAGCTCCGGAGAGTTATGCCGAAGGCTTTCGCCATGGCTTCCTGACCGATGCCGGAATAAAAGTAAGCCGCCGCCTGAAGCGGCCAGTGTTTGTCGAGTTTCTTTTTCAATGCTGCGTACTCCTTTCGCATCCCCCCGAAAAGTGTCGCCGCGGGTTGCAAAAATCCTTAACTTGTGCTAAATTACGTAAATTTGCCAAGCAGTATATAAGGAGACCATTATGGATGTTTTAAATCACAGGACCGCCGCCGAGATCGGGGGCTCCTCCATGATCCGCAAGATGTTTGAGACCGGCATCGAGCTGAAAAAGAAGTACGGCGAGGACCGTGTCTATGATTTCAGCCTGGGAAATCCCGATCTGCCGCCGCCGCCCGCGGTGGCGGCGGGGCTTTCCGCGCTGGCGGCGGGGGCCGGACGGCCCTATGCGTTCGGTTATGTGCCCAACGCCGGGGCGCCGGAGATACGGGCCCGGCTGGCCGAATACCTGTCGCGGGAGCAGGGATGCCGGATCGAGGCTGCCGACTGTATGCTCTGCTGCGGCGCCGCGGGGGCGATGAATGCGATTTTCCGGGCGGTGCTGGAGCCGGGGGATGAGGTGCTGGTGCCGGCGCCGTATTTTGTGGAATACGGTTTTTACGCCGGGAATTTCGGAGGCGTGCTGCGGCCGGTGCCCTCCCGCAAGCCGGATTTCGCGCTGGACATCGACGGATTCGCGGCGGCGGTGGGGCCGAAAACCCGGGCGATCATCATCAATTCCCCCAACAATCCCACCGGGAGAATCTACAATCGAGAGGAACTGGCCGCCCTGGGCCGGATCGTGGCGGAGGCGGAACAATCCTGCGGCCGCCCGATCTACGTCATCGCCGACGAACCCTACCGGGCGCTGAATTACGACAATCTGGAAATCCCGTCGCTGATGAAGTATTTCCGCGGCGCCATTGTCGCCGGGTCTTTTTCCAAGAGTCTGTCGCTGGCCGGGGAGCGGATCGGCTACCTGGCGGTGAATCCGGCCATGGAGGAGCGCGGCATGCTCATGTCCGGACTGATCCTGGCCAACCGGGTGCTGGGGTTTGTGAATGCGCCGGTGATCGGGCAGCGGCTGATGGATGCGGCGCTGGGGTCGCAGGTGGAGCTGGAGATCTACCGCCGCCGCCGGGAAATCATGGCCGAGGTGCTGGCAGGTTCCGGGCTGGAATTTCATCTGCCGGAGGGGGCGTTTTACTTTTTCCCGAAGTCGCCGACGGAGGATGACGGCAGATTTGTGGAGGCGCTGGTGCGGGAACGGGTGCTGGCGGTTTCCGGCGCCGGGTTCGGGATGCCGGGGTATGTCCGGTTCAGCTTCTGCGTGCCGGAGCAGGTGATCCGCAATGCCGCGCCGGGCATCGCGGCGGCGGTGGCGGCCTGCCGTCCGTAAGACAGGGAGGGGCGGGCTTGTCGGTTATCCGTGCCCGTCCCGTATCCGCTTACTGCCTCTCCGTTATGACCTCCAGCCGACGGCAGGCGGTCATAACGAATATATATATTTACCGATTATTCTTTCTTGGGGCGGGAAAGGATGGATTCTTCAAGCATTTTTAATTCTTGCAAATCTTCCCAATCCGCCTTGCGTGCTGCTTCTGCTTTGCGCCGCTGGTCAAATTCAGCATATCTTTCGCCGACGATCTGCTTCATGTCGTTGTTGCTGACACCGCCGGCATGGTTCAAAATCTTAAAGCCGTTAAATTCCAACAGCTGATTGACATTGTCACGCCAGAAATCCATGGTGAGAGTACGGCGGTTCCTGATCCGCAATTCAGCCGATTCCAGAAAGATCATGACCAGACGGTTGAGAGAATCTATTTCATCTTTGCGCAAAAAGTTTTTGGCAATGAAAATATCTCCTTTGCGGATAATGGACCCCGCCCAGTTGGTTGCTCCGAAATTCGGCAGTTCGGCATTGGCCCGCTGAACAATGATTTCTGCCGCTGTCAGATTGGTAACGGCATAAAGTAATTTGTTTTGAGTTTCAGCAAAAAACATCTGGGTTGATTTGTCAGTGGCATCGTAGTCACTGCTCAAACTGAAAAGTTCCCGCACCTTTTGGTAGAAACGTTTTTCCGAAGCCCGGATCTCGCGGATGCGTTCAAGCAATTCATCAAAATAATCCGGGCGCCCATCGGGATTTTTCAATCGTTCATCATCTATGACAAACCCTTTTTGCATGAATTCAAGCAGATTCCGGTTCGCCCACTGGCGGAATTGAACTCCCCGCTTGCTTTTCACCCGGAACCCGATGGCAAGAATCATTTCAAGAGAATAAAAGGCAACCTTGTATTTTTTGCCGTCAGAGGCAGTTGTTAAATAAAATTTAACAACTGAATCCATTTGCAACTCATTGTCTTCAAATATCTTGGATATGTGCGTCGATATATTTGCTCTGGAGGTGGCAAAAAGTTCTGCCAACTGATTTTGGTTAAGCCAAACACTGCCGTTTTTGGCAAGCAGAGAAATGGTCGCTTTGCCGTCGGCGGTTGAATAAATAATGATCTCTTCTGATTGATTGTCCATGATATGATTTTCGTAACGGTTTTTCAGCGTGATGGGAGATCGCTTCACCACATTACCGCCTCTCCGGGATGACCTCCAGCCAGTAGCCGTCCGGGTCGGTCACGAAGTAGATTCCCATCGCCGGATTTTCATAGCAGATGCAGCCCATCTTCTCATGGCGTGCATGGGCGGCCTCGTAATCATCCACCCGGAACGCCAGATGGAATTCGTTGTCCCCCAGATTGTACGGCCGGTCCATATCCCGCATCCACGTCAGTTCCAGCTGGTGGGCGCTGTTTCCGTCCTCCAGATAGACGATGATGAAGCTGCCGTCCCCGGCATTGATCCGCCGGACCTCTTTCATGTCGAAGGCGTCGGCGTAAAATTTCAGGCTCTTCTCCAGGTCGAATACGTTGAAATTGTTATGCACCATCCGAAATTTCATCTGCGCAGCTCTCTTTCCTTTTGAAGTTTCTCTGTTGCTTCAAGTAAGGTAGCATGATTCCCGGTTTAAAGCAAGCCGTTTGTCCGCTTTATTGCAAATTTCCCACCCGAGTCCGGGATGCCATCTTTTTAATATGGCCTTGCCCCTCGCGCTTTCCCCATCGGGATTGCCCGAGCTTCGCTCGTGCCCTTGTTGGGTTCAGGTTTTTTGCTTCGCAAACCCCCGGTCCGGCTCCGCCGTCCCGCGAATCCCGAGTGCGGGATGCCATCTTTTTAATATGGCCTTGCCCCTCGCGCTTCGCGCTTTCCCCATCGGGATTGCCCGAGCTTCGCTCGTGCTCTGCGCTTCGCTGGTCGAACCCCTTAGGGTTTGGGTTTTGCTTCGCAAACCCCGGTCCGGCTCCGCCGCCCCCGAATCCCGAGTGCGGGATGCCATCTTTCATGGCATTGCCCCTCGCGCTTCGCGCTTTCCCCATCGGGATTGCCCGAGCTTCGCTCGTGCTCTGCGCTTCGCTTGTCAAACCCCTTAGGGTTTGGGTTTTGCTTCGCAAACCCCGGGTCGGCTCCGCCGCCCCCGAATCCCGAGTGAGGGATGCCATCTTTTGTTTAAAAACAAAAATGGCATCCCCATCGGGATTCGAACCCGAGTTGCCGGGATGAAAACCCGGTGTCCTAGGCCTCTAGACGATAGGGACGCGTTAGCTATATAATATATCGCACTTCTCCACATTGTCAAATCAAATCCAAGAAAGTTTCAAGATTCTCACTTGGTGAGATTGCAATGCCCCGCCCCCCGGAGTATATTATATCATGATGAAAAATGGCGAAAAAAGTATCGGCAAACTCTTCGACCTCGTCGAACTGATCTCCTCAAGCCGCGGCGGCATCAGCGGCCGCGAACTCTCCGCGGCTTCCGGGATCCCCGTCAGCACCGTTTTCCGGATGCTTAAATTCCTCTCCGGAGCCGGCTATGTCCGCGCCCGCGACGGCGCTTACTTCCTCGGCACCGGCTTCGTCAGACTCGGCAACGTCGCCAGAGAGCAGAACCCCCTCATCGGCATCGCCCGTCCGGTGCTGGAGGAACTCTCAGCCGCCACCCGGGAAACCGTCCATTTGGCCGAGCTGAAGGATCGGCGGATAATCTATGTGGACAAGGTGGAGGGCGCCAGACCGGTGCGCATGGGCTCCATGATCGGCAAGACCGGCCCCCTGTACTGCACCGGAGTCGGAAAGGCCATCTTCGCCTTTCTGCCCGAATCCGAGCGTGAAGCCCTTCTGGAACAGATGGAATTTCAGCCTTTCACCGCCAGCACCATCACATCCGCCGAAGCCATGGCCGAAGAGATCGCCGGTATTCGCCGGTCGGGGTATGCGGTGGACGACTGCGAGCACGAGGAGGGAGTTTTCTGCGTGGCGGCGCCGATCCTGGATTATCGGGGATTCAGCATTGCCGGGATCAGCATTTCCGGCGCCGAGGTGTATATCCGCAGAGAGACGGAGCGGCTGGCTTCGCTGGCGGTCGCCGCCGCCCGCCGCGTTTCCGAACTGTTGTGATCCGCCGATTTCATGGGAGGGCGAGCCGGATCAACAGGCGGGCGCGATCCCCGTCAGCCGCTTCCGCCTTCGCTTCTCTGAGGCTGCGGCGTGACAAGTCCGCCCGGCCTGTCGTGAGCACCATCGGGACTGCCGGGAGGAGCGGGGACCACGGGCGGAGTCCCGGATGAGTGCCGGAGCGGGGGCCTGCGGCATAAAAAACCCCTGCGCGGGGTTGACCGGCGCAGGGGAGGAGCATTAAGTCGTATCCCGGATCAGATCAGGCATGGGCCGGATCAGTACGGGCCCCAGTTGGAGTCGCTGGAGGACTTGATCGTGCTGATGTCCTTTTTATCCACCATGGTGAACGCTCCGCAGCTGTGATAGGTGCCGTCGCTCTGGGCGGCGTTGACGTCGGCCTTGGTGACGTCGCCCACGTGACCGTCGAAGAAGTTCATATTGGTGCGCTCGCTGTGGAAATAGGAGTTGCTCTGATTGGCGACGGCGAAGTGGTAGGCGGTGGTGAACCAGGAGCCGTAGGGACCCTTCTTGGAGCACATCTGCAGGAAGAGTTTCGAGGGCTCCTCCACGGCGGAGAGGGTCTTCCTGACTGTCCAGGCTCTGCCCTCGCTCCAGCCGGCGTAGCCGTTGGGCATGTAGGCCGTTCCGCTCGCGCAGTCGGCACGCGGGATCGCGGGGCACTGGAAGATCAGGGCCGACTCGGGCGCGGAGCCCTTGAAGGGTTCGAGGCCGGAGTTGGGAGAGAGACCGCACCAGTACACATCTCCGCCCAGCGCGGCGCTGTAACAGTTAATGGGGATCACGTAGTCGTTGTTGTCATTGGCGTACATGTGATAGCCGAGAGCGTGCTGTTTCATGTTGGACTTGCACTTCACGGACTGGGCGGCGGCCCGGGCCTTGGAGAGCGCGGGCAGCAGCATGCTGGCGAGAATGGCGATGATCGCGATCACGACGAGCAGTTCTATGAGGGTAAAAATATTTCTTTTCATGGCTGCACTTTCTTTTCTGTTGTTGTGGTTGATGTTGATTTCACGGATGCTCCGACGACTCATGGATACGAATGGCGCCGAAGCGCCGGATTCAGATTTCTCATAATGCTCCTTTTGGTTGAATGGTTTGTCCGCAATCCGATAAAAATCCTTTAATTGCTCGAGCAATCAGTCTTTATTCCCAACGCCGCGGAACCGATGGGTAAAAAGCGCATTGCTCGTGCCACTATTTATATTATAGCACACTTTTTAAAAAAGTCAACCCCTTTTGGGAAAAATTTTTGAAAAAATTTTGCGATTTTCCGTGGTTTCCCCGATTTTCGGCAGTTTTGACCGTCGGGACGGGCCCGGGGCGGCGATGTCGAGGGCCGGAATACGGACAGGGTACGGAGAGGGAGGAGGCCGTCCCGGAGCGTCAGCGGCGCTCCGTCTCCGCCGCAGGCGAGGGCCCGTCCCGCAGGGGGCGGTCGGGAGCAAAAACAGCCCCGGACAGCGGAAGCGCGTCCCTGTCCGGGGCTGACCGGTCCGGTGAATCCGGGCCGCTTACATGGCGTTGAAGCTGTCCTTTTCGAAATAGAAGTTGATGCACCAGACATTCGCGGAGGGCTGATCGTCGGAGGCGTACTTGACGGCGTTTTGAACTCCCCGCTTCCAGTGCCAGCCGAAATCGCGGAACACCATGACGGCGGGATTGGCTTCGCAGTAGACGATGCAGTTTTTACAGTCGGGGAAGGCGGCGCAGAAGAACGCCCCGGTGATGGCTACGGTCCCGTCCGCGGCGAAGTTGTAGACCGGGACGATCCCGTAGTACTCGCCGCCGTAACGGCTGTAGGTGGAGTCCAGCCGACCGTAATTGTCGACCCAGCGGGTCTCGTTGGAGAACGGCCAGTTTTCCACGAAAGGCAGGTGATTCCAGCCGTGATCCTTCAGGGGCATCGGCACTCCGCACATGCCGTGCAGGCGCATGTCGCCGCCCAGGTTTTCAAAAAAGGCCTGCCGGTCCTGACGGCCGTTGCTGCTGACCCAGATGCTTTCCAGATCGTTGCGGGCGAAATTGGTCACCACCCCCTGGATCGGGGAGACGAACATGCTCCGCTCCAGGCGGAAGCAAGCCGTGTTTTCCTCCGGGGCACTGAGGACGAAAGCGCTGCCCCACTGCTGGTAGATGAGGCAGTGGACGATCAGCACCTCCGCGTCGGCCGCGGCATCCAGGACAAAGGCGCCGCTGCCGGAGACCAGACGCATGTTGCGGACATGAAGCCGTCTGGTGCCGGTGCCGGAAAAGATCGGCTTCGTCCGGTCAAGCTGTTTCACGGAACCCAGGCCGGGCACATCCAGCATGAGATCCTCCGGCAGTTCGATCGTTTCCGAAACCGTGACCATGGCGGGCGGCATCACCACCTTCACCGGGCCTCCGGCCTCCCGGGCGGCGGCGAAGAGCTTTTCCATGGCGGCGGTGTCGTCGGTGGCGGTTTCCAGATCCACTCCGTAATCCACGGCCTTAAGGACCGTGGTGAAGGCGCTTTCGTCCCATTCCACGCTCACGGGGTCCACACGGACGGCTGCGAGAATCTCCTCCGGGACGCCGGGGGAGAAGTTCTGCCATATCGCTCCCGGGACGGCGGAGGTGTCGAATCCCTCGTTGTTGAAAAAGGCGAGCAGGAACGGGAAGTCGGCGGAGTAGGAGCCGTCGAGATTGGCAATCGCCCAGCTGAAATCGAAGAAAGTCTTTTTAGCCCGCTCGAAATCAAAGGGCTCGACCCATTCGACGAGCTGGGCGTCGTCTCCGCTCAGATTGCGGCATCCGGAAATCTCGATGATGTTAGGGGTATTTTCCTGTTCGGCATTGTCGATCACCAGCAGGGGATTTCCGCCGCAGGCGACATCGGTGTCGATGACGGAGAGACTGGTGTAGGATTCTCCCCTCCCGGCGGCCTGCCACCTCATCAGGGACATGCCGTCCTCTCCACACTCAAAGACGCAGTCGACGATCGCGGGCATGCCGCCTGTATCGGAAAACCAGTACTTGTCCGAGCCGCCCCGGGGCGCGTAGCCGCGGCACTTCACCCAGCGCTCCGAGGAGCCGCTTTTGATCGCGGCCCCGGAAAAATCTTCCGGCATTATGAATTCGCAGCGTCGGAATTCCATACCGTCGGTGCCCGCGTCGGCGACGCCGGCGCAGTTCTCGAAACGGCAGTCGTACACATTCATCAGAGTGGAGTTGGCGTAATAGCGGAGGGTTTCGTCCTCCGGTGTCAGGATCGGAGTATCGCCCTCCCAGGTCACGGAATAGGGGCCTTTGGTGATGGTGAAATAGTCTTTCCCCTGAGGATTCCGGTAATTGTGGCTCCACAGGGCATAGCCCGAGGAATTGCGGAAGGTGCAGTCGGAGACGGATATGAAGGTCATGTCCTCGTTGAAGGTGTAAAAGAGCACCTGCCTCCTGCCGCCCTCAAAGGTCAGCCCCTCGATCCGGGAGCGATAGCCCCGATGGCCGTAGAGAAGATCCTTTTCCGGATCCGTCATCACGATGGTGCTGCCCTCTTCGCCCCGGAGGAACACGGAACCGGCCACCAGCGTGCTGCTGACGATATACCTCCCGGCGGGGAAGAAGATTTCCGGCATTTTGACTTCTTCGCCGGTGGAGCTCAGCGCCTTGTGACCGGCGAACTCGGGCAGGTCGTCTGCCATAGGCTGTTTGGCCAGCAGCTGCCGGTCCGGGATGCTGCGGTAGAAGTTCAGCGCCCGCTGGATCGCGGCGGTGTCGTCGGTGACGCCGTCGCCTTTGGCTCCGAAATCCCTGACGTTCAATCCTCCCGACCAGTCCGCGGCCGGCAGATTGAGGCTGGAAAAAGCCATCATGAGAAAAGCAATCAGCAACTTCATTTTTCTCCCTTTCCTTTTCATTGTTCAGGCGTCATGTGACGGGAAACAACGGTTAATTGCTCGAGCAATCTATCTGCCGTAATGTATATCCCGTCAGGAAAAAGTCAAGAGGGGAATGAAAAAATATTAAAATTTTTTACGGCTCCCGCGGTCGGCGGCCGCCTGCTTAAAATGTGTTGTCCCAGATGGCTTCCAGGCACGAGTGGGATCCGTACATCGGCAGTGTCCGGAGCCGGTCGTTGGGGAATCCGCAGCTGACCGAGGGATAAAAATAGGAGGGCAGACGGATGCCCGCCGGGACCGGATTCACGCACTTCTCCCGGATGCGCTCCAGGAGCAGGGCCGCAACTGTCTTCGCAACTTTCTGCAACGGCTGCACCACCGTGGCCAGAGGCACCGCGCAGAGATCGCACACGGAGAGGCCGTCGTAACCCACCACCAGCATATCCTCCGGCACCCGGATGCCGGAGCTGAGCAGGAGCGTCAGCATCCGTCCCGCGAAATAATCGTTGGAGCAAAAGAGTATCTCCGGGGCCGCTTCCCGAAGTCCGGCCAGCAGCCGGTCCGCGTCTCCGCCGCACTCCTCCACCGTCATCACGACCGGCTCCAGGCCGTACTCCCCGAGGACATTGCGGATGCCCAGGAGCTTCTGCTCGCTGGGTTCGCCGTAACAGCTGGCGTTGAAGGGATTGAGAAAAACCGTCCTGCGCTTCCCCGAGGCCGTGATCCGCCTCATGGCTTCCTCGGTGCCGACGGCGTGGTCCACCACCACGTCAAACCCCTCCGTCACTGCCGGGGGAGAGAATACATAGGGCACTCCGGTCAGTTCCCATTTGGTCAGCGGATTTTCCTGAGTGGTCACGATCATCCCGTCCACGCCCCGGGCCAGCAGGTTGCGGATCGCACGCTCCTCGGCCTCCTCGCCGATCCCGTATCCGGCGATCAGCTCGTAGCCGCCGGCGTCCAGGGCGATGCTCAGCTGGTGAAAAAGGCTTTGGGTCAGCACCGAGGCGTAGGGCACGCCGTAGATGCCGATGGTGTTGCTGGCGCCGCCCCGCAGACATTTTGCGTTCTGATTCGGGAAATAGTGCAGGCTCCGGGCGACACTTCGCACCCGTTCCCGGGTTTCCGGAGAAACTTTGCTGGTGCCGACATCGCTGAGGGCCGCGGCGACCGCCTGACGGGAGATCCCGACGATCCTCGCAATGTCTTTCATTGTAACGGCCATTTTAGAAAAATACCATAATTGCTCGTGCAATTCAAAAATAACAAAACATCTTGACGAAGCTCCCGGGGAAAGAAGACATCGCCCTTCCTTATTATATTATACTTGTTTTCCCGAAAAAGTCAATCCGATTTCAGAAAAATCTTAAAAAAAGGCGCAACCTCCGGCAATCATCGGCGCTCTTCGGCCCCGCGGCGGCGGCAGCCCGCGGGCGTACAGCCGAAACGCCGCTGAAAGGCCCGCCCGAAACTCGCCGCCCCGGAATACCCGGTCCGCTCCGCAACTTCTTTCACCGGCATGAAACTGTCCCGCAGCAGATGCAGCGCGAACTCCATCCGCTCCTCCTCCATGTATTCCCGCAGCGTCATGCCGGTCTGCTCGTGAAAAACCCGCGAGAGATGTTCCCGGGAGACGCCGAAAAGATCCGCGATCCGATTCAGATTGGCGCCGCTCCCCGGATTGGAGGAGATCACTTCCTTGACCGCCTGGGTCAGCCTGTGCCCCGGCGATGCGGCTTCCGCATGTTCCATGTGTCTGTCCAGCAGCGAGAGCACGTTGCAGACGATCCCCGCGCCGTCCGCCGGAGTCACAAAACGGATGCTGCGTTTCCGGCTGCGAAAGGATTTCAGGTAACGGATCAGCCCCGAATCCTCCGGGAAATCGAACACATGGCCGTAACGCGCGGTCAGCTCCTCCACCATGCGCACTGCCGCGTCGCCGATGAAATCCATCCACAGAAAAATCCACGGTTCACTCCCGTGTTCCGGGTAGCGGTAGCTGCTCTCCGGGTCCCCGAGGCGGCAGACGAACCCTTTGCCCGGCGTGAGCCGGAAACGATCCCTCCCGTAGCGGAAAAGCCCCTCGCCCGAAAGGGTGCAGGAGACCTGAGTCATATTCTGAGGACGGCCGAACCCGTCAACGCGGTAACGGCCGGAAACCTGCCGCTCCAGTACGATCTCGTGGGGCATGGGAAAGGTTTC
Organism: Victivallaceae bacterium; assembly: GCA_045585875.1. Classification (GTDB taxonomy): domain Bacteria; phylum Verrucomicrobiota; class Lentisphaeria; order Victivallales; family Victivallaceae; genus JAVBQJ01. Next base: position 12,050 of record JAZMZH010000118.1, read on the forward strand.
CCAGGGCTGGACGGTCTGAAATTTCACTTCCCACAAACGGATCTCGTCCAGGCGGGAACGGATGTCGGCGGAGTGATTCAAAAGAAACCTCACAAATTGCATGTCAAGATCACAAATTGTATATAATATAGCATTTGAAAAAGAATAATCAAGCAGTAAATTAACGGAAGAGCCCATCAGTTTCATATCAAAAAAAGAGAAGGACAGGCGAAAATGAGCAAAATCAAAGTGACCATTTGGAATGAAGGCCGACATGAGAAGGAGATGCCGGAGATCGGAAAAATCTATCCCCGGGGCATCCACGGCGCCCTTGCCGAAGGGCTTGCCGCCGACGATCTGGAGATCCGCTGCGTCACCCTGGACGACCCCGATCACGGCCTGAGCGACGAGATCGTTTCCGATACCGACGTGATGCTCTGGTGGGGGCATTGCGCCCATCATGAAGTGCCGGACGAGGCCGTGGCCAGGGTGCATAAGAGAGTGCTGGAGGGCATGGGACTGATCGTCCTCCACTCGGGGCACTTCTCGAAAATCTTCCGTCAGGTCACCGGATGCTCCTGCAGTCTGAAGTGGCGCGAGGCCGGCGAAAGGGAGAGATTATGGAACATCGCCCCCTGGCACCCCATCACTCAGGGCATCGGCGAATATTTTGAGATCCCCCATGAGGAGATGTACGGCGAGCGCTTCGACATCCCCTCCGACGGGGAGATCCTCTTCATCAGCCACTTCGAGGGCGGGAATGTATTCCGCAGCGGCGTGACCTTTCACCGCGGCTACGGCAGGATCTTTTACTTCCAGCCCGGCCACGAATCCTACCCCAACTATTACCAAAAGGAGGTCCTGCGGGTCATCGGAAACGCCGTCCGCTGGGCCCGCCCGGTGTTCTTCCGGGAGATGTGCGCGCCGGAGACGCCCGCATTGGATGAGATCAGATCCGAGAATTCCGCCCCCCGGGCGGGTGTCGCCCAGAACGCCGACGGTTCCCTGAAGTAAAAAGGAGCAGGAACATGGCTGAACTTAAAGCAGGAGTCATCGGACTGGGCATGGGCTGGGGGCACCTGGCCGGATATATGGCGCATCCCGACGTCGTGGTGGCCGCGGTGGCCGACGCCTCCCCGGAACGCCGCGACCGGGCCGCCCGGGAATTTCCCGGCCGCATCGGCCGCATCTACGACGACGGCATGGAGATGATCCGAAAGGAGAAACTGGACATCCTCTCGGTGGCCGTCCCCAACGTGCTCCATCGGACATTCACCGTGGCCGGTCTGGAGGCCGGAGCCAACGTCCTCTGCGAAAAACCCATGGCCAGGAACGCCGCCGAGGCGGAGGAGATGCTGGAGACTGCCCGCAGGTGCAAACGCAAGCTCGGCATCAATTTTTCCTACCGCTTTTTCCCCCAGTCCCGGGCGATGAAGCGGCTGACGGATTCCGGCGTCCTGGGCGAAATCTACTACGCCCGCAGCGAGTGGATGCGCCGGGACGGCATCCCCCAGCTGCCGCCGGACGGATTCGACGCGCCGGGTTCGGCGCCGGGCGGATGGTTTTTCGACAAAAAGCAGGCGGGCGGCGGGCCCCTGATCGACCTGGGCGTGCACCGTCTGGATCTGGCCCTCTGGCTCATGGGCTATCCCGAACCGGCTTGGGTCATGGGCGGCACGTACGCCAAATTCGGTCCCGGGCGCGCCAAAAGCCGCGGACGGACCTACTCCGTCGAGGATATGGCCTGCGCCATGATCCGCTTCGCGAACGGCGCCACGCTGGAGCTTGACGTTTCCTGGGCCGCCCACATCCGCGAGCGGGAACTCCAGACCACCCGCCTCATCGGCACCGATGGCGGCCTGCTCCAGAGAAACGTCAACGAGGGATACACCTACGAGCTGGAATGGTACCGCGGCGACAACGGCCTCCCCATGGACTGCAGGCTCCACGATCCGGCGCCCGAGGCGGCTTCGGCCTACGCGCTTTTCGCCGACGCGGTCCGGGACGGCACCGAATTTCCGGTGCGTCCCGAGGAGGGGGTGACGGTCATGCGCATCCTCGACGCCGTTTACCGGTCCGCCGAAACCGGCCGTCCCGTGGAAATGGGAAGCGCTTCCCGGGCGTAAGCGGGCACACCGTCCGGGGGCCTCAGGAGGGGTCCCGCACGTCCACATCCGCCGACACCGCGAGGGTCGGCGGATGTTTGACTTTTAAAACATAGTCGCGGATGAAACGGCGCTCCCGGGCGAGATTTTCTCCCCTGCACAGGAGCAGGTAACGGTAGCGGCCTCTGAGGCGCTCCGGATAGCCGGGCTCCGGCGGCGAAACCACGGTCCCCTTTCCGGCGGCGGCGGAGAGCCGGTCGAAACACTCCTCCGCCGCCCGGGAGGCTTCTTCCTCCTCCGGCGAATCGAAGTGCAGGGCGATCATTCTGCCGTAGGGCGGATAATGCAGCTGGCGGCGGATCTCCAGCTCGTATTCCGCGAATCCGGTGAAGTCGTGGACGCGGGCGAATTCGATGACCGGGTGCGTGGGGTCGAAACTCTGAAAGATCACTTCTCCGGGGCGGTCCCCCCGCCCCGCCCGGCCCGCCACCTGGGTGAGCAGTTGAAAACTCCGCTCGCCGCCCCGGAAATCCGGAATGACCAGACCGGCGTCGGCATTCAGCACCCCCACCAGCGTCACCCCCGGGAAGTGAAGTCCCTTGGCGATCATCTGGGTGCCGATGAGGATGTCGATGCCGCCGGACAGGAAGCGGTTCAGGACGCTCTCGTGGGTATGTTTGCCCGAGCGCATGGTGTCTGAATCCATGCGAAAGATGCGGGCGTCCGGAAAGAGCGCCCGGGCCTGGGATTCGATCCGCTCCGTGCCGCTGCCCACGTAACGGATCTTTTCGTTGCCGCACTGGGGGCAGAGCAGGGGCGCGGGCACCATCGCCCCGCAGTAGCGGCAGCTCAGAATATTGTGCCGCCGGTGGTAGGTGTAGGCCGCCGCGCAATCCGGGCAGGCGGCCACGTAGCCGCACGCTTCGCACTCCAGTTTGCGGGCGTAGCCGCGGCGGTTCAGGAAGAGGATCGTCTGCTCCCCGGCGTCCAGCCTCCGCCGTACCGCCTCGACCAGAGGCTGCGAAAAAAAGGAGGGCTTGCCGTCGTCGCTCCCGCCGTTCGCCCGGAGATCCACTACGTTCACCTCGGGGAGGGGGCGGGATTCGGCGCGGTGCAGGAGTTCGCAGAGCAGATATTTGCCCTTCAGGGCGTTGGT
>JAZMZH010000119.1:0-7774 GCA_045585875.1 Victivallaceae bacterium
ACTGCAACATCCCCCTGTCGGCGGGCATCCCGGCGGTATGCTTCGGGGTGTGCCGCGGTGCCGGCTGCCACACCCGGGAGGAAACGCTGGAGCTGGCGAGTCTGGAGGACGGCTGCCGTCTGCTCCTGGACTTCCTCGGCCGGGAACTCGGCTGATCTCCCGGCAGGCGGCGCACTTCGGGGAGCGCGGCGCCCGGTTACGGCAGGGCGGCCTTGATGATTTCGATCCCGGAACGGTGCAGTTTCCGGAAATCCTCCTCCGGGAGCCCGGCATCCGTCACCAGCAGATCAATGTCGGAGAGTGAGGCGAAGCGGGTCAGCGCCCGGCGGCCGAATTTGGAACTGTCGGCGATGACGGCGGCGTGTTCCGCGATGCCCAGAGACTTTTTCTCAAGATTGGAGAGACTGACGTCCGAGGTGTAAAAACCGTAGTCGGAGAGAGCTCCGTCGCACCCGGAGATCAGCCACTTCACATGGTATTCCTCGAGGTTGCGTTCCGCGATCGGCCCCACCAGGTCCAGGGAATTGGTGCGCAGCTCGCCCCCCAGCAGGATCACCTTGCAGCTGGAGCGAAAGAGGGTCGAGGCCACCGGGAGGCTGTTGGTGATCACCGTCATGGGGTGCATGTTCCGCCGCGCCACCACCTTGGCGAAGGCCAGGCTGGTGGTGCCGGTGCTGATGAAGATGGAATCCTCGGGGAGGATGCGCCGGTAGAGCTCGTCGGCGATGGCGAACTTCCGGTCCAGATGCTCATCCGGCGCGGTATCCGGCTCGTAGCGGGCCGGATGCAGGATCGCCCCGCCCTTGACGCAGAGGATGAGTTTCCGCGCCTCCAGTTCCTTCAGGTCCCGGCGCAGGGTCATTTCGGTGACGCCGAGCTCCGCCGCCGCCTCCCGGATCATGACCTTGCCGTTCTGGAGCATGTCAAGAATTTTTTTCTGTCTCTGATGCATGATTCCCCGTTCCCGATCCGCCGGTCCGCATTCGGCGGACCTTGTTATAAAATAACATCTCCCTACGGTCAATGCAAACCGGAATCTTAAAAATATCCGCTGCTTCTGTTAAAAAATAACATTATCTCCCGGCAAAAAAACCCTCCGCCGGATTTTCCTTTTGGCAATTTGAAAAAAACGCGGTATAGTTCCGATGTGCAAAGTCAAACCGGCCCCGCGGCCGAAAAAACGAAAGGACCTTGAAATGGGCAAGTACAATCCCGCGCCGTATCAACTGGATCTCTCCTATTATCCCCACCTGGTCACCGACACCATCCCGGGACCGAAAAGCAAAGCCCTCCACGAGCGCGCCGCCAAATACTACCGCGGCCTCTCCGGTCAGGTCAGACTTTTCCCGGTGGCCTTTGAAAAGGGCCAGGGCTGCATGATGGAGGACGTGGACGGAAATCAGTACATCGACTTCTCCAGCGGCATCTACGTCACCACCCTGGGCCACTGCCATCCCAAGGTTTCCGAAGCCGTGGCCGAGTATGCGAAAAAACTCATGAACTGCCACGACTTCACCACCGAGATCAAGGTGAAGCTGCTGGAAAAAATGGCGGCCACCCTGCCCGGCGACCTCAAGTGCTTCCAGCTCTATGACTGCGGCACAGCCGCGGTGGAGGCCGGACTGCGCACCTGCCGCGCCGCCACCGGCAAACATGAATTCCTCTCCTGCTTCATGGACTTCCACGGCAAGAGCGGTCACTCCATCGGCTGCGCCCGCATGACCAAGTTCAGCGGCCCCGCCCGCCCCACCGGATTTTACATGGTGCCGCGTCCCGACACCTACCGGCCCTGGTGGACCCGCCCCGACGGCACGCTGGACACCGAAAAGTATCTGGAATTCTACGACAGCTTCATCAGGGAATCCACCACCGGTCAGGTCGCGGCCTTCGTCCTTGAGCCCATTCAGGGCTGGGGCGGCTCGATCATGCCCCCGGACGATTTCTTCCCGAAACTGCGGAAATTCTGCGACGAGCGCGGCATCCTGCTCTTCGCCGACGAGGTCCTCACCAGCATGGGCCGCACCGGCAAGATCCTCTGCTGCGAGCATTGGGATGTCCTGCCCGACGTGGTCACGCTGGGCAAGGGCTTCGGCAACGGCTTCCCGGTGACCTGCATGGCGGTCCGGAAACCCTACGCCGACGCGGTGGACAAGATCAGCGCCTCCACCAGCTACGGCGGCAACCCCATGGCCTGCGCCGCCGCCCTGGCCTGTTTTGAGGTCATCGAGGAGGAGGGCCTGCTGGAACACGCCCAGCATCTTGAGGTCCTCTTCAAGAAACGCATGGCCGGATGGACCGAAAAGTACAAAATCGTCGGCGATACCCGCTGCAAAGGCTGCCTGCTGGGCATCGAAACGGTCAAGGACAAGAAGCTCAAGACCCCCTTCGACGAAGCCGGAAAAATGATCTATCAGAAGGCGTTCCGCAAGGGGCTGGCCTGGGTGCCCGCCGGGCACATCCTCCGCATGAGCCCGCCGATCATCATGCCCGACGAGGTGGCGATGAAGGGCATGGACATCATCGAGGAGGCCATCGCCGAGACCGAAAAGGAACTTGTGGGCTGAAACCGCGGCTCCGCCGCCGCGGCGCCCGCATCGGCCGCGCCGCGACGGGAAGCCGGAGCCGGCCCGGAGCGCGGCAACCGCGCCCGGAAGGAAACGACACCCGGCGGAAACATCAATTGTTAAGGGACCAGATAATTATGAGAACAGTGAAATTCGGAATCATCGGTGCCGGACTCATGGGGCGGGAGTTCGCCAGCGCCTGCGCCAGATGGTGTCATCTTACCGAGATGAATGCCAAACCCGAGCTGGTGGCGGTCTGCGATAAAAATCCCGCCCTCTACCCCTGGTATCGGGACAATTTCCCCACCATCCGGCAGGTCACCGCGGAATATCAGGAGCTGCTGGCCAATCCGGAGGTGGAGGCGGTCTACTGCGCCGTCCCCCACAATCTCCATGAGCAGATCTACTGCGACATCATCAAGTCCGGCCGTCATCTGCTGGGCGAAAAACCCTTCGGCATCGACAAAAAAGCCAACGACGCCATCATGGCCTGCATCCAGGCGCATCCCGGCGTGATCGTGCGGTGCAGTTCGGAATTCCCCTTTTATCCGGCGATGCAGCGGATCGGGAAACTGCTGGAAACCGACTTTTTCGGGCCGGTCATCGAGGTCAATTCCGGATTTCTCCACTCCTCCGACCTCAACCCCATGAAACCCATCAACTGGAAACGGATGATCGAATTCAACGGCGAATACGGCTGCATGGGCGACCTCGGCATGCACGCCTGCCACTTCCCCTTCCGGGCCGGATTCATCCCGAAAAACGTCCGCGCCGTCCTCTCCAAGCTGGTGAAGGAGCGGCCCGGCAAAGACGGACAGATGGTCCCCTGCGTCACCTGGGACAACGCCACGCTGCTCTGCGAAGCCGACGATCCGAAATTCGGCCATGCTTTCCCGCTGACCATCAAGACCCAGCGCATCGCCCCCGGCGAAACCGACACCTGGTATTTTGAGATCAGGGGCATGACCGGCTGCGCCAGGTGGACCAGCAAAAATCCCCGGCGGCTGGAATTGCTGGAGTACAAGGGCGGCGATCAGGCGGTGCAGCAGATCGACATGGGTTACGAAAGCGCATTCAAGACCATCACCGGCGGCATCTTCGAATTCGGATTCACCGACAGCATCCTGCAGATGTGGGCGTCCTTCATCACCGAGATCACCGAGGGCAGGCCGAAAGGCAGATTCGTCTCCTGCGTGACGCCGGAGGAGGCCGCCCTCTCCCACAAACTCTTCACCGCCGCGCTGGAGAGCTGGAAAAACGGCTCGACCGTGGCTCTGTGAGGGATTCGGAAATGTAAAAAAAAACAGGATCGGACCGCCCGGCCGCGGCCGCCCCGGACCACGGGGCGCTCCGCACTCCCCGCGGTGCCCTTCCGAAACAACCAAAGGATTTCGATATTATGAACAGCAAACTCATGATCGGATGGAGTGAGGCGGACATCACGCCGGTAACGGAAAAGTCCATCGCCCTCTACGGACAGTACTACACCCGTCTGGCCACCGGGATCCACTCCCGGCTGAAGAGCGTCGCGGCGGCCTTCCGCTCCGGAAACGAGTATTTTCTCACCGCCAGCATGGACAACGTCGGCATGGCCGAAGCCTTTCAAAAGCTGGTGCGCGAGGCCGTGGTGAAGCTGGAGCCGTCGATCAAGGCGGAAAAAATCTTCCTGAACGCCATCCACACCCACAGCGGCCCCTCCGCCGTGCCGGATGTGAAACTCAAGGGACAGAGCGTTTCCGCCGCGAAGCCGATCTGCGATTCCCAGATCTATTCGCCTCAGGAATATGTGGACTTCGTGGTGCCGATCATGGCGCAGAATCTGGTCAACGCCTGGAGAAATCTCCGGCCCGGCGGCATCGCCCGGGCTCTGGGATTCGCCCGGGTCGGCCACTGCCGCCGCGCGGTTTACTCCACCGGCAAGGCCGAAATGTACGGCGACACCACCCGCTGCGACTTCATCGGCATGGAGGCGGGCGAGGATTCCGGCGTGGACATGCTCTTCACCTTCGACGAAACGGGGAAGAAAACCGGCATGCTCCTGAACGTCGCCTGTCCCTCCCAGGTCATGGAATCCACCTATAAGGTTTCCTCGGACTTCGCCGGAGCCACCCGGGAACTGCTGAAAAAGGAGTTCGGAGAGGATTTCCACACCCTTTATCAGATCAGCCCCGCCGGATGCCAGTCCCCCCGGGATCTGGTGCGCCATTACGCCACCGAACCCGACTTCTGGCATGAGGACGGCGTCGCGGAGATCGCCAACCGGCTGCTGAACGCGGTCCGAAACGCCGTCCCCGGCCCCGTCGACTACGCCCCGGTCATGAAGCACACCGCCCTGCGGGTGAGCCTGCCCCGCCGCCGCGCCTCCTATCAGGATTTCAAAAATGCGCAGGCCGAACTGGCCCGGCTGACCGCGATCATGCCCGAGGACAAGGCCTACGAGGCATTTTGCGCCGAAACCCACGCCAACGAGAAAAAAGGCGGCCCCGGCCCCTACGACAGCAAGCTCCATCACTTCGTGCTCATCAAAAACGAGCAGGCGGTGATCACCCGCTACGAGGATCAGGACAAGGTGCCGGAGGTGTCCTTCGACATGAATGTCATCCGGCTGGGCGACATCGCCATCGCCAACAATCCTTTTGAACTCTACCTCTATTACGGTCAGAACATCAAGGCCCGCAGCAAGGCGCGGCAGACCTTCCTGGTGCAGCTCTCCGCCGGAGCCAGCTGTCACGCCGGATATCTGCCCAGTCCGGATGCCGAGAAATTCGGCGGCTACGGCGGTCTGATCATCAACGGACAGGTGGGTTCCGACGGCGGCTACCTGCTCGCGGACATCACGGTCGGGGAAATCAACAAACTCTTTGACTGACGGGTTCCGGGCCTCCCGCGGGAGGCCCGGAGTCCCGCCGCAGGCAGGGAAAAGATGAAATATTATCTGGGTCTGGATATGGGCACCACCGGCGTAAAAGCCGCGGTTTTCACGCCGGTGGGCGTCATGGCCGGAAGCGGCCTGGTCGAATACACCCTCGAAACGCCCTCGCCCGATCTTGTGGAGCTGGACGCGGAGCAGTACTGGATCGCCGCGAAAAATGCCGTTTCCGAAGCGATTGCCCAAGCGGGAATCAAGCCGGGGGAAATCCGTTCCGTCGCCGTCACCGGTCAGGCGGAAACCCTGATCTTCACCGACGCGGCGGGCGCTCCGGTCCGCAAGGCCGTCGTCTGGCTGGACAACCGGGCGCACGATGAAGCCGCCGAACTGGAAAAACAGTTCACCAATGAAGCGCTCTTCCGCATGTCCGGCCAGACCGAGATGCTCCCCTGCTGGCCCGCGGCCAAGATCCTGTGGCTGAAGCGGCACGAGCCGGAAGTCTTCGCCCGGACCGCAAAATATCTCATGGTGGAGGACTTCATCCTCCATAAGCTCACCGGACAATACGCGACCTGCCGGGGCCTGATGCCCTCGTCCCTTTATTACGACATCCGGACCGGGAAATACGACGCGGCCATGCTGAAAACGCTCGGCCTGAGCGAAGATCAACTGCCGGAGTTGAAGGATCCCGGCGAAGTCATCGGCGAATGTCTCCCCAACGATTCTCCGGTCGGGCCCGGCGCCCTGGCCGCCGCCGCCCCCATCGACCACGTCTGCGGCAATCTGGGCAGCGGATGCGCCGGCAGGGGCATGATCTCGGAAACCACCGGCTGCACGCTGGCCGTGTGCGCGGCCTTTCCCTCGCTGGTCTATGACGAGGAGAAGCGCCTGAGCACCTATCTGGGATTCGCCCCCGGCAGTTATGTGCTGCTGCCCTGGGCGCCCACCGCCGGGATGCTGCTGAAGCACTTCCGGGACGAATTTTCCGGCGGCATGGGCTACCGGGAGTTCGACGCCGCCGCGGCGGCGGTGAAGGCCGGCAGCGACGGACTGATCCTGCTGCCCCACTGCGCCGGAGCGGTTTCGCCGGACTGCAATCCCGCCGCCCGGGGCACGGCCTGGGGCATCACGCTCGCCCACAAGCGCGGCCACTGGGCGCGGGCGATCATGGAATCGGTGGCCTACCTCCTCCGGGACAATGTGGAGGCCCTCCGGGCGATGGGCGCGGAGATTTCGGAGATCCGTTCTCTGGGCGGCGCTTCCCGCAGTCCGCTGTGGCTGCAGATCAAGGCCGACGTGCTGAATCTGCCGGTGACGGTGACCGAATGTCAGGAGGCGACTTCGCTGGGCGCGGCCATTCTGGGCGCGCTTGCGGCCGGGGATTATCCCGACGCCGCGGAGGCCGCGGCGGTCATGGTCAGGACCGCCGCCCGGGTGGAACCGGGCGCCGATGCCCGGGTTTACGAACCATGTTTTCAACAATATAAAAAGCTGAACAGGCTGATCATGCCGACATTTGGAGGTGCATTATGAGCGGGAAAGAATGGAAGATCCGGGCCGGGTTCGTCGGTTTCGGCGAAGTGAACACCCCCCGTCAGTTCATCGACGGACGCTGCCGGACCGCCGCCGACGAGCTGAAAAAGCGGGGCGTGGAGCTGGTGGAAACTTCACCGGTCAGCGACGACCCCGCCGGAGAACAGGCGGCGCGCGCCGTGAAAGAACTGTCTCAGGGCGATTTCGACGCTCTGGTGCTCTGCGTCGCCGGATGGATCCCCACCTGGGCGGTGATCAAGGTGGCCGAACCCTTCCGGCATAAGCCGATCCTGCTCTGGGGCCTCAGCGGCTGGCGCGAAAACGGACACTTCGTCACCACCGCCGATCAGGCCGGCACCACCGCCCTGCGGGCCCCCATGCGGGAGATGGGATACAACTTCAAGTACCTCGTGAACAAAAAGGACTCGGCCCCCCGCTATGATGAGGCCGTCCGCTATCTGCGCGCCGCCTCCGCCGCGGCGATGATGCGGCACACCCTCATCGGCATGAGCGGCTACCGGGACATGCGACTCTTCGGGACCCTCTACGACGGCAATCTGCTGAAGCGGAAGCTCGGCACCGAGATCGAACACTTCGACCTCCTGGAGATTCAGGAGCTCATCGCCGGGATCACGCCGGAGGAGATTCGCGCGGGCGCGGAAAAAATCCGCAAAAACTGGAAGTTCGTGCGCGATCCGCAGCCGGGCACGGTCGAAAATTCGGTGCGGCTCGCCCTGGCCTTTCAGAAAAAGATCCGGGAGCGGGGCTACGACGCCTTTTCCTTCTGCGATGTGGACGGAGTGAAAAA
>JAZMZH010000120.1:0-2497 GCA_045585875.1 Victivallaceae bacterium
CTGCATCCCCGGCAAGATCTTCGACGTGAAACGGGACTTCGGCGCCAAAGGCGGCGAAGCCGACGACACCGCCAGCTTCAAGGCCGCGATCCGGGCCGCCCGCGAGCACGGCCGGGGCGCGATGGTCTACATCCCCCGCGGCCACTGGACCGTCCGGGAAACCCTCGAGCTGGAGGGCGGCGACTATTACTTCGGCGGCTCCGGCCTGCGCAGCTGGTTTTCCTGGTACGGACCCGAGGGAGGAACGCTGATCCACGTGAAACCCTCCGGAAACATCGCCCTCGAGGGATTCCAGATCTTCCGCATGGGCGGCCGAAAGGACGGCATCGACATCCTCCACACCGGTTCGCCGGACGGCGGCGGGTCGCTGACGATCTTCGACACGGTGCAGGTCTACGGATTCCTCGTCGCGGACCCGGACACGAGGGGACTGCGCTTCCGCGATCTGGGACCGGGGGACGCGGTGCTCAGCCGGGGGACCTTCGGCAACGTCCGCTTCACCGACAGTCAGGCGGCGAACATCCTCTTCAACAATCACTACGAGGGCACCGTCAAGGTGGAGGGGACCGAGGGCGAACGCACCGGCATCACCGCCATCCAGTTCGCCCTGCTGGAAATCTGCGACCCCTGCCTGTGGATCAAAGACAACAATTCTCTCGTGATGACCGACTTTTACAACGAGCAGTGCAGGAGCCTCTACCGCTTCGAGGGAAACGGTTCGCCGCAGCGGGGCCGCCTCTCCCTGGGTTCGATCAAGGTGGAGCAGGTGCCCCGGACCCTCACCGGCTACAAGGGCGAAATCACCTGCGGCCACCCCCAGTATTACTGCAACAACCTCAACGGCAAGAGCTATTTCAACAACGATGCCGACTGCGACATCGACTATCTGGAGATGGCGGGCTATTACTACGTCCACTCCATGCGCTGGAATGACAACGGAGGTTTTCGCGCCCGCTTCCTCGCCGCGGGCGGCAGTCCCGCCGACGATCTGAGCAGGGAGGAGTTCGCCGCCCGCACTTCCGACACCCCCGACGAACAGGCGATCGCCCAGGCCGGACGCTTCTTCGACGACATGCGCCGGGTCGGAGAGCTGGACATGCTCCTGAATTATCCCGGAATCTGTGATATATTATGGGAAGAATAAAAAACAACTCTTCAACAACAGGTGACATGATGAAAACACTCCTCGCCATCCTTCTGATGACCCTCGCCTGCGCCTGCCGGAGCGAAACTTCCGGCCAGTGGCGCGAACCCATGATCCCCTCCCTGGACTGGGAGGAGCGTTCCGACTGGACCAGCGTCAAAACACCCAAAAGCTGGCACGGCCAGACCGCCAAAGGCGACGGCGTCGCCGACGACACTTCGGCGCTCCAGCTCACCATCGCCGCCGCCGACCCCATGGGCGGCACCGTCTACCTGCCGCCGGGACGCTACCGGATCACCGACACGCTGATCCTGGGGACCCTTCAGGAATCCTCGGCCACCCGGCCGGAGGGATTCTCGATCATCGGCCACGGACGGGACACGGTGATCGTCTGGGACGGACCGGAGGGGAAGCCCATGGCGCGGCTGATGGGGCTCAGCGCCTGCCGGATCGTCGGCGTGACCTTTGAGGGAGCGGGCAAGGCCTCCTGCGTCTTCGACATGGGCGGACCGGCGTTTCAGGGGCACAACCTCTTCCGGCACTGCGCCTTTCTCAACACCACCAAAGGCGGAATCGTCTCCGGACTGCGCAAAATGAACACCGCCTGCACCGAACAGCGCATCGACAACTGCCTCTTCGAAAATTGCGGCACCGGCATCCTGCTGGGAGACTTCAACGACTACGACTGCGTGATCGAGGGCTGCGAATTCCGCGACTGCGATTACGGCGTCTGGACCTGGCACGGCATGTTTTACTGCCGCGACTGCCACTTCGAGAACAGCAAAAAGGCCGACTTCAGCTACTTCAGCGAACACACCTCCAGCATCCGCCGGGTCTCCTCGCTGAACGCCAACCGCTTCATCGAGTTCCGCACGCCCCACACCGCCATGGTGGTCCAGGACTGCCGGGTGCGGGGATGGCGCGACCCCGATGGGGCGATATGGCACAACATCCTGCCCGCCGTGGTGACGGACTCCACATTCACCGGACAGCCCGGCGCGGAAACGGTCTTTCACTTCGCCCACGATCCCGTCGAGGGAGAGGTCCCCTGCAACGAAGGCCCCAATTCTCAGATGTACCGGGTCATCCTCCGGGGCAACACCCTTGAAAACGCCCGGCTCCACGACGGCAGTCAGCCGGTGAAATTCTACGAGATCCCGGACGACGGCGCGGTGAAGCTCTCCGACTTCGACGCTTCCACCTCCTTTCTCAAGACCCGGGCGGTCCGCGGCGTCTGGACCGACGATCCCCGCACCGCCTGCATCCCCGGCAAGATCTTCGACGTGAAACGGGACTTCGGCGCCAAAGGCGGCGAAGCCGACGACACCGCCAGCTTCAAGGCCGCGATCCGGG
>JAZMZH010000121.1:0-2448 GCA_045585875.1 Victivallaceae bacterium
ACCGCTTGGCCTCCGACTTGCTTGAGGCTTTCATGCAGGCCAGGAGCGCCGCCGAGGATGTCCGGGGCAATTCCGCCAAATACCTCGAGGCCATCAACGGCTACAAACTGGCGATCCTGTACTTCGAACGTTTTGAGAACCGGCCCCGGGAGTACGCCGAGGCGACGGATGCCTTGAGCAAGCTGGAAAAGGACCGGGAACTGCGCATCCGCGAACTGAAGGAGGAGATCACGCGCCAGTCCAATCTGGGCGATGCCGCGGCTATTCGCGACGCCCTGCTGGAGCTGCGCGTGCTGTACCCGGAGAATTCACCGGAAAACGAAAAGATCCGCGGCGACATTCTCAAGATCGAGACCAGGCTGCAGGGGAGGCGGAGGAGATGAGAAATCTGTTTTGCGCCGTGCTGCCGGCGGTGTGTTTTCTGGCCGTGCTGATGCTGGCCGGAGGCTGCGGAGGGGAGCCGCCGAAGGTGGCGGTGCGCTTCGAGTCCTCGCCCTCCGGAGCGGCGGTTTATTCGGGGGACCGTAAAATCAACGTCACGCCTTTTGAGGTCGCCATGCCGCCGGGCTATTCCTGTCTGCTGCGCTTCGAGGCGCCGGGACGGCGTACGGTATGGCGCAGTTATACTTCGCCTCAGAGCGGTTCGGACCGGTGTTTTGTCGAACTTCCGCCCATGACCGCCTCGGTGCTGATCGCCAGCGAGCCGTCGGGGGCCGATGTGGTCTTCGAGGGGTTGAAAGTGGGCGCCACGCCGCTGGTGATCGCCGATTTGGAGTCCGGGGACTACACGGCGGAGGTTTCCAAAGGCGGGCGCGCTCCGGTGAACGTGGTCTGGAGCATCCGGGACAGCCGTCCCCAGCGGGTGGTGGCCAAACTCTCCAGCACGCTGGGAAAACTGATCGTGAATACCGAGCCCGCCGGGGCGCTTATCCTGATCGACGGACGCGAGATCGGGGTGTCCGGCTACGAGGGCGATCTGGAGGAGGGCAATTACACGCTCAGGCTCGAGAAGGAGGGCTTCGGCGCGTTTGAGCAGAAGATTTCGATCTCCCGGGGAGAAACCACCCGGGTGAATGTGGATATGAAACAGCCCCCCGGAGCTTTGAAGATCATCAGCAATCCTTCCGGGGCTTCGGTCTTTATCGACGGCGAGCGCAAAGGGGAAACGCCGCTGACTCTGCCCGACATGGCTCCCGGGAGCTATCAGCTGGAGCTGACCCTGCCCGGTTACAGCATGGCCGCTCTGCCGGTCACGGTGCGCTCCGGGGAGACGACGGAGAAATTCGCGGAGCTGGAGGCCGCTACCGGAGGAGTGATTCTGGAGATACTGCCCGAGGGGGTGGAAGTGTTTTTCGACGGGGAGTTCGTGGGTGTTTCCGCCGGAGAGAGTTTCCTGCTCGACGGGCTTGACAGCGGGATCCATATACTGGAGTTGCGTCATGAGGAAGCCGATCCGCCGCTTCAGCTCTTTGAGATCGAGGTTCGCCGCGGGGTTGCCGAAAGGGCGCGCTTCGAGCTCTGGGTGCCGGACGTGGAGCTGGTGATGCAGAATGGCGATGTCTGGGCGGGGCGGCTGGTGCCCGGCGACGATGGGACCCGCCCGTCGGTGGAATTCGAGCCCACCAGCGGAGCCATGATCGCCATCCCGCGGGACAAGATCAGGGAAATCAGAAAAATCAGATAATCAACGGGGTTGAATCCATGCGTTCGAAAATCATGCTTATTGTGGCCGTCGGCTGCGGCGTGCTGGCTTTTGTGCTCACCTATCGTCAGATACAGGCGGTAAAGGCGGAGATACGCGCCCAGACGCACACCTATGTGCTGGTGACGCTGAAGAGCAACCGGCTGGCCGATGAAACCGTCCGGGCCGAGGATCTGCAGCCCCGGGAGGTGCAGCGCCGGGACGGGGACATCTCCTCCAACGAGGTGTTGTGGAATCAGCGGGACGCGATCATCGGCATGAAGCTGTCCGCATCGGTGCCGGCCGGCCGGACGCTGCTTTTCAGCGATTTCGCCGCGCCGCCCCGGGACCGGAGCTTCAGCGCCAGGCCGAAGATCGGCCGCCGCGCCTATTCCATCGCGGTGGACACCACCAGCGCGGTGAATTTCCTGATCGTCCCCGAGGACCGGGTGGACCTCATCGGCACTTTTACCCTGCCGGACTACAAAGGGGACCGCTCCATCGACACGGTGACCATAACCCTGCTGGAAAATGTCAAGGTGCTGGCCACCGGCGCCCGCTGGGGGACGGATTACAGCATGTCACCGGAGATGGGAGGGCGCTCCTATACCACGGTGACGCTCGAGCTGCTGCCGGAGGAGGTGGAGATCGTGAGTTTCGCGGCTCAGAACGGACGCCTGTCGCTGAGTCTGCGGAATTTCCAGGATTCCCGGATGACGGGCGGCAGCGTCAGCATCAATTTCAAGACCATGCTGGAACGGCTGCCC
>JAZMZH010000122.1:0-18213 GCA_045585875.1 Victivallaceae bacterium
CCGGGCTCAGGAGCGCCAGCTCCCGGTCGCAGCGGCGGGCGTCGAAGATCACCGCCGCGTCCACGGCCTTGAGCGCCTCCAGGACGATCACCCGCGAAACTTCATCGTTGAGCGGCCGGTCCGGGCCCTTCAGGGCGCGCACCGAGGCGTCGGAATTCACCAGCACCAGCAGCGCGTCGCCGCAGTTTCGGGCCGCGGCCAGGTATTCCACATGCCCCCGGTGGAGCAGGTCGAAGCACCCGTTGGTGACCACCAGTTTTTTCCCCTTGCGGCGGATTTCCTCCCGCCAGAGGAGCGCGTCCTCAATTTTCATGGCATCCGCATCCTTTTCCGGCTTCGCCGCCGTGATCGCCGTCGTCGATGGAGCGGACGACGACCCCGGCCTCGTTGAGGAGGCGCATGCTCACGTCGTCGATGGAGTAGTGGCGGCGGTAAACCACCTCGCGGATGCCGGCATTGATGATCATCTTGGCGCAGAGCAGACACGGGCTGTAGGTGGTGTAAAGGGTGGAATCCTTTACCGCGATGCCGTGATAGGCGGCCTGGACGATGGCGTTTTCCTCGGCGTGGCTGCACAGGCACTCGGTCAGACCGGAACCCGACGGAACATTGGAATTGCATCTCGGGCAGCCGCCCTCGTTGCAGTTTCTGACGCCTCTCGGGGTGCCGTTGTAGCCGGTGGAGATGATCCGGCGGTCCCGGACGATGACCGCGGCGACGTGCCGCCGGGTGCAGTTGCTGCGGCGCGAAGCCATTTCCGCGATGTCCATAAAGTAGGTGTCCCAGTCGGGACGGGATGTGTTGGTCATAAGAAACCGCCTGTCAAAATTGGTTGTTTTTTATGGTTGCAGGTTGCAATTTACTGTTTCGGTGTTACATTATAAAACGCAGTGGATCCGTAGCTCAGCGGTTAGAGCAGGAGACTCATAATCTCTTGGTCGCTGGTTCGAACCCGGCCGGATCCACCAGTCTTCAAAAAATCCGGTACGACCGGATTTTTTTTCGCCTTGGCAAGCCGACCGCGATCGGCGGCGCAGTCAGGCGAACCCGACAGGGGAAGACTGCCGCGGCGAAATCCGCAAGGCGGATGAAGCCGGGCAACCCGCTGCGAATAACGACAAACAACCCTGCTCCCGCCCGCCGGATTTTTTTTCGCCTTGGCAAGCTGACTGCGGAAGCACAACGGTTAAGTTAGCACACATAACGGAATTTTGCAACCCCGGGCGCGAAGGAAATCACGAAAACGCGCGGATCTGCCCGGAAAAAAGGCCGCGGCGGAACTCCTCCGCCGCGGCCATTGTATGATTGCGCCTCCCGAAACGGGATGCCGCATCAGTTTCAGTAGTATGTCACATTGGTTCCCCGGCCGTCCACGTTAAACGCTTCGACCGTGCATCTGCTGAGCCGATTACATTTGGGCTCCGGCGTTCTGCAGCAGCGTGACGACATCAGAGAGTCCTTTGTTCGTGGCGATCGCGAGTACGGTTTCGCCGTCTTTGTTTTTCGCATTGACGTCGGCCTTTGCCTTGATCAGCAGCTTCGCGATCTCGGCATGACCGTTCATAGCGGCCAACATGAGCGGGGTGAAGCCGTTTTGGTTTTTCGCATTGACATCGGCCTTTGCCTTGATCAGCAGCTGAACGCTTGCGGCATGACCGTTCCCAGCGGCACACATGAGCGGGGTCCACCCGTTATTTCCTTTCGCGTTGACGTCGGCATTGGCGGCGATCAGCAGCTTCACGATCTCGGCATGACCTTTCCCAGCGGCCACCATGAGCGGGGTGACGCCGTTTTGGTTTTTCGCATTGACGTCGGCTTTTGCCTCGATCAGCAGTTGAACGCTTGCGACATGACTTGATGCGGCGGCCAACATGAGCGGGGTAACGCCGTTTTGGTTTTTCGCATTGACGTCGGCCTTTGCCTTGATCAGCAGCTTCACGATCTCGGCATGACCGTCCTCAGCGGCAAACATGAGCGGGGTGAAGCCGTTTTGGTTTTTCGCATAGACGTCGGCATTGGCTTCGATCAGCAGCTTCGCGATCTCGGCATGACCGTTCCGAGCAGCCAACATGAGCGGGGTCCAGCCATCCTTTTCTGCGTTGACATTGGCGCCTGCTGACAATCCTTTTTCAACTTCATCCGCGTCTCCGCGCCCGGCGGCATGCAATAAGCGAAGATTTGCATCTTTTTCATAGGCTTTTGCTATGGCTTGATCCTCCGCCGTCGCATTTCTCCGCACAACAGCGACATCTTGTTCATCCCTCACCCGTTCGGTCAGCTCCTGCACAATATCCCGGCAGGTTCGGCCTTTCACGGGGACGCTTTCACAATGGCCATCCCCATACGCTATGCCGCAAACACCATCCTTGCCGATCCAAGCGGGCTTTTCAAAGGCAATCGGGAGTTCTGAAGGTGATTTCATAGCACCCAATCTAAGGCCCTTTCCGACATAAACATAATGAGATATATCACAGCCTGGGTAGTAGTAGTAGTCTCCAGTCAGCTCGTTCAGATCATCCGGAAATTGATCGTCGTGGTCCACGCCATACATACAATAGCCCAATGCAATCTGTTTAAGCTCGGTAAGGGTAATCTTTGATTTTGATACGCTAGATTCCATCCGCATAGACATAGTGGGAAAGTCGATCGCTGCCAATTCGCCGTCCGTTATGACCAGGATGACAAGGAAAGATTTTTCGGATTTGTAGTCATCCAGAGTGGCATTGACAACGGCAACCCAGCAATCATCGGACAATTTTTGCGTGATTTCAATGGAAAGGGCTGATGGCATCCCTTCTCCTGTGGCTGCGAACATTGCTGTCAGCCGTTCTTTTGCCGCATCGCAGATCTTCTCCTCGGAGACGCCGCAGCCGGTCGCCGCGAACATCAGCCCGGCCGCGAGAGCGGCCGCCATCATCCATTTTGCAATTTTCATGGTTTCTCCTTTATTGGACCTCGCTTGTCGGAATCTCTGCATCCGGGAGGCCGCATCAGTTTCAGTAGTATGTCACATTGGTTCCCTGGCCGTCCACGTTAAACGCTTCGACCGTACATCTGCTGCCGTTATAGCGCACCCGGATCTGGATTTTCTGGTTTTTGAGCTCATCGGCAACCGCCTGACTGCCGCGGCGAAATCCGCAAGGCGGATGAAGCCGGGCAACCCGCTGCGAATAACGACAAACAACCCTGCTCCCGCCCGCCGGATTTTTTTTCGCCCGGGCAAGCCGTCCGCTTCTTCCCTTTTTCCCCTTTCCCGCAAGCGAATTATTCCTTTTTTGCGTCCGCGCGGATGAACCGGATCGGCCGGGCGCGGAAGCACAACGGTTAAGTTAGCACACATAACGGAATTTTGCAACCCCGGGCGCGAAGGAAATCACGAAAACGCGCGGATCTTGTCCGGAAAAAAGGCCCCCACTCGGAGCGGCTGTGAGGAGGCAGTGCGGAGTACGGATCAGTGCGGATGTCAGCCGTCAGCAGGGAGTGAAGATCGCGCTGCCGCGGGCGATTTCCACGGAGAGGAGCTTCAGGTAGATCACGTCGCCGACCTGGTATCTCGGAGCCGCGCCGCCCCGGTCGCCGAAGCGCCTCCGCTTCTGGAGCCGCTCCGACGGCACGAAGCCGTACAGACCCAGCTCCGGGATATACACCGAGAGCCCCGCGGAGACGACTTTGGCGATCAGCCCCTCGCAGAAATTGCTCTCGGGATTCTGCTCCAGCTGCTCGTCCAGCCAGCGGAGCTTCAGACGGTCGCAGGCGGCGAAATAGGCGTTGTCGCTGTTCTCCTCCTGGAAATCCAGGCGCTCGGAGAGGTTCATCAGCGTGCCCTTGTCCTTCAGCCGCTTCCCCGAATCCAGATTCCACAGCTGCTGATGCACCGTCAGGTCGGCGTAGCGCCGGATGGGACTGGTGAAGTGGCAGTAGCGCTTTTTGCCGAGGCCGTAGTGGGGGAGACATTCGGCGCTGTAACCGGCCCGGGGCATGGAGCGCAGGAGGGCGTTCAGCAGAATGACTTTCCGGGGGTTCTTCTCAATGCGCCGGAGGTATTCGCAGACGTTGCTCCGCAGGGTCAGATCCCCGGTGGGGATATTGCAGCTCTCCTCGGAGAGAATTTCAAACTCCGCCAGTTTTTCGGGGTCGGGTTCGGCGTGCACGCGGAAGAGCGCGGGGACATTTTTCTGCGTCAGCTCCTCCGCCACGGCGGTATTGGCCGCCAGCATGAACTCCTCCACCAGCGCTTCGGAATCCCGCTGGACTCTGGTTTCAAAGCCGTTCACCGTGTCTCCGGCCTCGTCGCACAGCACCCGCACCTCCGGGATCTCCATGTCCAGAAACGCCTCGTCGGCGCGGCGCTTCGCCCGCCACGCCTCCGCAATGGCCGCCAGCCGTTTGACGGTGCGCTTACAGGCGGCGCTCCAGCGCTCCGGGGCCTTGCCGCCGTCCAGAAATTCCTGGACCTCGTCGTAATTCATCCGGTGCCGGATCCGCACCAGCGTGTGACACCTGCGCACGCTCAAAACGCTGAAATCGGAGGCGTCGACCGTGAAAAATACCGAGTGCGCCGGCGCGTCCCGGTCCTCCCCCATGCTGATCCGGGCGGTGAGTTTCGCCGGCAGCATGGGCATCGTGCGCCCCGGCAGATAGGTGGTGAAACCCCGTCTGGCCGCCTGCCGGTCCGCCCGGGTCCCCGGGACGATCCAGCCCGCCACATCGGAGATATGCACTCCCACTTCCCAGTGCCCCCGGTCGATGGTGCGCAGGGAGAGGGCGTCGTCGAAATCCTTCGCGTCAAAGGGGTCGATGGTGACGGTGACGAGTTTGCGGCAGTCCTCCCGGGGAATTTCCCGGGGAGAGAGTTGCTCGGCCTCGGCGTTTTCGGCTTCGGAATAGGCTTCGGGCAGCTGATACTCCCGGGCCACGGCGTCCAGGTCGCCCTGAACGGTTCCGGCCTTGCCGATCCGGGCGGTGATGGTCCCGCGAAGCGCGCTTCCCCGGTCGTCTCCGTCGTCGGAATGTCGGTCGAGGCGGATTTCCACCCAGTCGCCGCGTTTGGCGCCGTGGCTCCGGCCTGAAATCTCCACGTCGCCGCCGATCCGGATATTGAGCGGGCGGACTTTTCGTCCGGCGAGGAGTTCGCCGACGATTTTCTCCCGGGCCGCCTGCAGCACTTCGATGACGCGTCCGGCGGGGCCGCGGCCCGCATCCCTGGCCTCCGGCGGCAGGATCCCCACTCTCACCCGGTCGCCGTCGATGGCGCCGCCGAGTTCCCGGGGCGGGATGAAGATTTCGGAGGGCAGGGGAGCGTCGCCGCCGTCGCGGCCGCACCGCTCGGAGGGGACGACGAACCCGTACCCGGAGACCGTGGTGCGGAGTACGCCGACATATTGTTCGCTGAAGTTTGCCGCGCGGGCTTCATGACGGCGGCGGGTGCGCTCTCTGAGGCGCTCCAGCCGGTGTTTTTTCTGTTTTTTCATACCTTCCTCCGGGGCAGGGCCGTCGCTGCCGAAAGTTCCGGCATCTTAAGTTAGCATCGTTTGAAAAATATTCAAGCGGCGATTTGACAAATTGCGTCCGCGGTGTATATTACTTTTAAGTTAAAACTTTTTTACGGAGGCGGATTTGATCGAATCCCTGGCGGCGGAACTGATGCGGACGGAGCATCTGCTGAACAAACTGCGGCGGAGCTGCCGCCGGGACGCCGCGGGCGGCGGAGTGCCGGACGTGTTTTCCGGTCTGAATCCCGCTCAGGAACGGGTGCTGGACGCGGTCATGGTCCTGGCTCCCTGCCGTCTGCGCGAGGTGGCGGAGTACGCTTTTCTCAGTCTGCCCGCCGCCAGCATCGCCGTGAAAAAACTTGTGAATCGGAAACTTCTGACCGCGGAAAAGGCTCCGGCCGACCGGCGGCAGCTCACCATCCGGCTCTCGGAGAGCGCGGGGCATTACCTGCGCCGCCGGGAACGGATCTTCGGCGAACGCCTGCGTTCGGCCTGGGCGGATTGCGACGAGGTGATCCTGGAGGGTCTGCGGGAGGAATTGCAGCTTGTAAACTCGAAACTGGAGATGGAAAATGTATCTGCCTGAATCACCCAACGCGACGGAATTCATCGACGATTCCGAGGTCCGCGCTTCCATGGAGTTCGCCCGGGCCAACCGGGACAATGCCGAACTCATTGATTCCGTGATCGAAAAGGCCCGGGCCGCCAAAGGCCTCGGGCACCGGGAGGCCGCCCTCCTGCTGGAGTGCCGCATCCCCGAGGCCAACGAAAAGATTTTCGCCCTGGCCCGGGAGCTGAAACTGCGCTTTTACGGCAAGCGCATCGTGCTTTTCGCCCCCCTGTACCTCTCCAATTACTGCGTCAACGGCTGCACCTACTGCCCCTATCACGCCCGCAACCGGGAGATCTGCCGCCGCAAGCTCTCCCAGGAGGACATCCGCCGGGAGGTGATCGCGCTCCAGGACATGGGGCACAAGCGTCTGGCGCTGGAGACGGGCGAGCATCCGGAGATTTCTCCGGTGGAGTATGTGCTGGAGAGCATCCGGACCATCTACTCCATCAAGCATAAAAACGGGGCGATCCGCCGGGTGAACGTGAATATCGCCGCCACCACGGTGGAGAATTACCGGAAACTCAAGGCCGCCGGCATCGGCACCTACATTCTCTTTCAGGAAACCTATCACAAGGAGAATTACGAAATCCTCCATCCCACCGGCCCCAAGCACGATTACGCCTGGCACACCGAGGCCATGGACCGGGCCATGGAGGGCGGGATCGACGACGTGGGCTGCGGAGTGCTCTTCGGTCTGAGCGAGTATCTTTACGACTTCATCGGCGTCCTCATGCACGCCGAACACCTGGAGGCCCGTTTCGGGGTGGGACCGCACACCATCAGCGTGCCCCGCATCCGCCGGGCCGACGACATCGATCCGGGAGACTTCCCCCATGCCGTGGACGACGAAACCTTCGCCAAGATCGTGGCGGTGCTCCGGGTGGCGGTGCCCTACACGGGGATGATCATCTCCACCCGGGAATCTCCGGAACTCCGGGCCCGGGTGCTGGAGCTCGGGGTCTCGCAGATTTCGGGCGGTTCCCGCACCAGCGTGGGCGGCTACGCCGACGAGGGCGAGGAGGAGGATTCGGCCCAGTTTGAAGTCTGCGACACCCGGACGCTGGATCAGGTGGTGAACTGGCTGCTGGAAAAGGGATTCATCCCGAGTTTCTGCACCGCCTGCTACCGGGAGGGGCGCACCGGGGACCGCTTCATGAGGCTGGTGAAGTCCGGCCAGATCGCCAACTGCTGCCAGCCCAACGCGCTGATGACCCTTAAGGAATACCTGGAGGATTACGCCTCGCCGGATACCGCGGCCAAGGGGGAGCGGGTGATTGCCGCCGAATTGCAGAACATCCCCAGCGAAAAGGTCCGGAGCATCGCCGCCGAATATCTCCGGGAACTGCACGACGGCAAGCGGGACTTCCGCTTCTGAGCGTCCGCGTCCGGGCCGGGCTTTTCATCATGAAGCATTCGCGCCGCGCCCGGGCATGAAGCGTCTGCGCGGGGGGCTGAATCGTTCGCGACCGCTGTTCCCGGCTTATTCCGCCGGGGCGATGAGGAAGGGATTCTCCTCCGGGTCGAGGCAGCGGAAGAAGGTGCGCCCCGGGCGCTCGCAGGGGACCGCGCGGGGGGTGTATCCGGCTTTTTCGAGTTTCCGGACCAGCGCCTCCGCGTCGTCGGCGAAGATCGTGAAGCATCCGGCCGATCCGGCGTGATCCAGACAGTCGGCGCCGGTGCGGTCGAGAATGAGCTTCACGCCGGGGGAGACGTCGAATTCCGCCCAGAAGTTGGAATTCACCGTCGGGGCGCCCAGCTCCAGCAGATCGCCGTAAAACCTGCGGCAGAGGTCGATGTCCCGGACCTTCAGATAAAATGCGAAAGATGCGTATTTCATAAAATCCCCGAAAATTCCCGTGAAAAATCCCGACACTCGGTTGCGAAAAACGCGAACCGCCAGTACATTATACCCATGTCGAGAAAAAAGCAAATTTTTCTGAAAGGATCCTTGATGGACAATAACGTTTACCAGAACCCCCTCTCCGGCCGCTATGCCTCCCCCGCTATGAATTTCGTCTGGTCGCCCCAGAAGAAACATTCCACCTGGCGCCGCCTCTGGCTGGCCCTGGCCGAGGCGGAAAAGGAACTCGGTCTGGAGATCAGCGACGCGCAGCTGGAGCAGATGCGGGCGCATCTCGAGGACATCGACTTTGAAAAGGTCGAGGCCAAAGAGCGGGAACTGCGCCACGACGTGATGAGCCATATTCACGTCTTCGGCGAACAGTGTCCGCTGGCCATGCCCATCATCCACCTGGGCGCCACCAGCTGCTTTGTGACCGACAACACCGAGCTCATCCAGATGCGGGAGGGGCTGAGGATCCTCCGCGCCAAGCTCCTGCAGGTGATCTCCAATCTGAGAAATTTCGCCTGGGAGCACCGGAATCTGCCCACATTGGGATTCACCCATTTTCAGCCGGCCCAGCTGACCACCGTGGGGAAGCGGTTCGCGCTCTATCTGCAGGATTTCGTATTCGACTTCGGGCGGATCGAGCATGAACTGGAGGAGCTGCCCTTCCGCAGCGTGAAGGGGACCACCGGGACGCAGGCGAGTTTCCTCGCCCTCTTCCACGGCGATCACGAAAAGGTCCGGCAGCTGGAGAAGCTCGTCGCCGCCAAGATGGGATTCACCCGCATCGTGGCTCTCTCCGGGCAGACTTACACCCGCAAGATCGACTACTGGGTGATTTCGGCCCTCTCGGGGCTGGCGCAGTCCGCCTATAAGCTGGCCGGGGACATCCGTCTGCTGGCCAACCTCCGGGAGATGGAGGAGCCTTTCGGCAAAAAGCAGATCGGTTCCAGCGCCATGGCCTATAAGCGCAATCCCATGCGCAGCGAGCGGGTCTGTTCGCTGGCCCGGTATCTGGAGAGTCTGCCGGTGAATTGCGCCCATACGGCGTCCACCCAGTATTTCGAGCGGACCCTGGATGATTCGGCCAATCGGAGGATCGTCCTCGGCGAAGCCTTTCTCGCCGCCGACGTGATCCTGAATCTGCTGGCGGACATCACCTCCAATCTGCAGGTATGGCCCAATGTCATCGCCCGTCATGTGGCGGCGGAGCTGCCCTTTATGGCCACCGAAAACATCCTGATGGCGGCGGTGCAGGCGGGAGGCAACCGCCAGGAACTTCATGAAGCCATCCGCGTACATTCCATGGAGGCGGCCCGCCGGATCAAGGCCGAGGGCGCGGACAACGATCTGCTGGAGCGGCTCGGAGCCGATCCGCTCTTCGCCGCCGTGGCGCCCCGTTTCGGCGAGATTGTCAATCCCGCGGCCTTCGTGGGCCGGGCGCCGGAGCAGGTGGAGGATTTCATAACCGGAGAAGTGGACCCGCTGCTGCGGGAATATGCCGAAACCGCCGGAGAAGCCGGCTGCGACAGCGTCAATGTCTGAAGGAGGAGATGACGATGAGTGAAGAATTCAGCATTTTCAAGACCCTGAAAGCCGATCGCGTGGTGGTGGTGGACGATGCCTCCAAGCTGGAGATCCTGGACCGTCTTATCGACGTGCTCGCGGCCACCGACGAAGTCACCGATCCCGATGCCCTGACCATGGCCATCGCCAAACGCGAACAGATGATGAGCACCGGCATCGGCCGGAGCATCGGCATCCCCCACGTCCGCATCGACGGGGTGAGGGATATCGTCATGGCGGTGGGGCTGGTGCACAACGGCGTGCCGGACTACGACAGTCTGGACGGACTCCCGGTGAAGTTGATCTTCATGATCGCCGCCCGTCCCGATCAGCACGAGGAGCATCTGCGGCTGCTGTCGCGGATATCCCGGTCGCTGAAAAAGGATTTCTTCCTGAACATGCTTTTGAACGCGCCGGACGCGGGGGCCCTGTATCAGCTGCTTTCGGAGGAACTGGTGGAGGGATGAACGTCTTTCACGCGATATTGGGACTGCTGCTGGTGCGGGCGTTTCGTCGCGTCATCCTGATACTGCTTTTGCTGTGCGTGGTGATTCTGGCGGCGTTCGGCATCCTGACCGGGATGGTTTTTCACCGTCCGGCGCCTCCGCCGGACGCGGCGCGGCCGGACGCGGCGTCCCTGCTTGATTTCGGTCTTCTGGCCAAGCGGGTTTTTGCCAAAAAGAACCTTCAGAGCCAGGGTTTTCGCACCGAAACCGTCGGATTCGGCAGCGTCAGGACCATTTCCTGGATGGCCGGGGAATATATTCACGCCCGCCGCGACAGCATCTCCGAGGAGATCGCGCCCTGGCAGTGCGACGGCATCCGTCTGGAATTCAACGACGGAGTGTTCCGGGGGAAAATTTATGTGCATTGCGATAAATATTCGCTGCTGTGGGGCGGCGCCACCACGCTGACCGTCGATTTCGTGCCCGAGATCGCCGGGAAGGGGGAGTCGGTCTCCGTGCGGGTGCTCAGCGCCTCGGCCGGGGATCTCCCGCTGCCCCCCGGGATGGTGGAGAGAATCCTGAACCGGCAGATCGCGGCCGCGGTCGCCGATACCGAAATCCGGGAGACGGTGCGGAGCCTGCGGGTGATGGAAAAGGCCGTGGAGGTGGAGTACGCCCCCTCCCGGCTGGCCGTGTTCCTGAGTCAGGTGCCGCTGCTCTCGAATTGGCTGTGACGCTCCGGGGCGGGGCGAGAATCGGTGGGTGAGGCGCCTCCCGTCGGGCGACGGGAGGCGCGGACGGAGTCACAGCGCCAGTACCGGATGGATGAGTTCGAATTCGGGGAAGGGGATCGTGCCTTCGCCGGTGACTTCATCGAGCTGCAATTTCGCTTCGCCGCCCGCCGGAACCTCAATGGCGACGGCATGGACGGCATTGTCCACCGCCGGGAGGGCGTGGTGCAGGAGACGGGCCCCGTCGTAGGAAACGTTCAGGTGGCCGTCGGCCATGCTTATGGTCAGATCCACCGGACGGTTCAGCGCCTCGTGGCCGCCCCGATGTCCCTTATGACTGGTGGCGCAGTAATCCTCGTTTTCAAATTCGTCCACGCCGTCGATGAGCCATCCGATGGCGGGCGTATAGGCGATTTCCACCTCGTCGATGAAAATCTTCAGCGGGCCGGAATGTTCCAGGGTCATGCGCATGGTAAAGGGCTCGGGCAGGCGACGGCGGCAGACCATCCGGGCCGCGGCGGCGCCTCCGGCCGGGAAAATCACGCTGCCGTCTTCCTGCGTTTCCACGCCGGTCATTTCCCAGTCATCGGCCCTGAAGCCCGGGGCGGCGGGGAGGGGATCGGCGGGGCCGGAAGCGCCCTTCGGGCGCAGCGGCGAGGGGAGATTTTCGGGCAGGGTGTCATTGGCGGTGACGTAAAACATCTTCATGGAAGCGGGCCGCAGCGAAAAGGTGATCTTATTGCCGTCGCGGGCGAAGGTTTTTTCGTCTCCGGTCAGACAGGCGATGCGCATCTCCCGGCCGTCGAAGAACGGTTCCAGATCCACCGTGACCGTTTTTACGCCGTCCTGATAGAGATTGGAGAGGACCAGCACGCCCTCGTCGTCATCCCGGAGATAGCTGGCGAGGATGGTTTCGTCGGCCTCAACCCGCCAATGGGGCTGTTCCTCCCAGTAGGGGTAAAATTTCGCAGGAGCCTCCCTGCGGAGGAAACTGAAGAAGAACGCATCCAGCGGGTGAGGGCTCTTGAGCGCCGAGGTTTCGGCGGCGTGGACCAGCGACCAGGGAAGGGCCTGACGGCAGGTGAACGTGGAGTTGTAGTAGAGGATGGGCAGAAATCTCCCCCGCACGCCCAGCCCGTGGAGGGCGTAATTGATCCGGAACTTTTCCGGTTCCACCAGGTAGCCGTCCCGGAAGCGGGCGAGCTGTTCGCCGTCGTAGTAATAGTCCGCCAGGCTCAGGGTGGAAGTGTAGATGCTGCCTCCGGTGTGGCTCCACAGGGGATATTTGATCCCTTTTGCGTCAAAAATGCCCCGCAGGCGCTTGACGAAGGCCCGCTGGCCGAGGATGCGGCCGCCGGTGCAGTCGTCATCCCAGACCGCGGGCAGGCTGTCGTCGCAGTCATGACCGGGATTGGCGCAGGAAAACGGTTCGGTGGGGCCGTCGAGATAGACGCCGTCGATGCCGCACTCGTCGAGAAGTCTGGCCACGCCGTGGAGGATCTGGTCGCCCCGCTCCTTGCGCAGACAGGTCACGAAGCACCGGACGCCCCTGCCGGGGTCGTAGGCGCGTTGGTACCACATGCGTTGGGGGAGGGCCTCCAAGTCGGCGCGGTATTCCTGATAGCCGGGGCTGTTTTCCGCCAGCAGATTGGAAAAATAGACATAGAGTTTTGCTTTGTTGCCGTGAATGATTTCCGCCGCCTGCCGGACTGCGGGGATTTTTCCCAGATCCGGGAACCCCTGATAGGCGGACCAGCGTTCAAAGGCTCCGGTTGACATCTTGTCGCTGAAAGGCGGGATGAAGTCTCCCCGCACCGGCGTCGGATGCAGGAAGAATTGCCAGACGAAATCCTCCGGAAATGTTCCGGAACCCGTATCCGCCAGCCGCAGGATGATTTCTCCGGGCGCGATCTCCACCCTGGGGGCTGCCGTCCCGTTGGGGAAACAGTTCCGGTCGTAACTGAAGGAAAGGCCGATGCTGCCGTTGCCCACCCAGAATTGGGAGGGATTTCCCGCGTAGCCGCCGTTTCCGATGCGCAGCAGATCCTGGGAGTAGCCGAAATTCAGAAACTCGCAGACCTCGGACCGGATGGGAATATGCACCGCCAGCTCCCGCCATGAGGTTTCGCCGAGACCCTCCGCCCGGATGCGGAAAATGGCGAACCCGTCGAATTCCAGCCGGCTTTTGATCCTCAGCGCTCCCTCCGCGTCCATCGGGAGCGACTCCACAAAAGGCGGCGTTGTTCTGCGCTCCGCGGCCAGGTCGGACACCGGCGCTTCCCAGCCGTCGGAGAGCACGCCGGTGACGTATACGGGAGCGGCGAGCAGTTCCCGGCCCTTTACGGTGATCCGCCGGGGCAGCGTGCTGTCTCCGAATTCCCACTCGGCGTGGGCGAGGTGCGCTTCGCCGTCCCGGAATTCAATCGGCTGCCAGGGGAAGGCGACTTTTTCTTCAAGATATTCGATGCCGGCGTCGGTATCGTACCATTCCGGTTTCTCCGGAACGGTGAACTCCTCTTTGAGCTCTTCCCGGCCGTTCCGGGTGAGGACCGCCGTGAATTTGCCGCCCGCGGGCAGCTCCACCGGCACGGAACATACGCCCCGGGCTCCGGGGCCGATTGCGAAGACCGCACGATTCCCGTTTGCCGAGAGCTCCGCCGTTTCTCCGTCGCCGCCCTCCGGGACCTGGGCGGTGACCTTGCCTCCCAGCGGGTAGTAGGTGAGGGCGGGCTTCGACACCCGCGGCGGTCCGGATTTCTTTTCCCCGGCCGCGGGCAGGGGGCCGAAGATCGAGCGCTCACCGTTGCGTTCCGGCTCCAGAAGTTCCAGCAGTCCGAACTTCAGGGGCGTGTAGCCGCTGCCTCCGGCGGGCACCCAGTCCCAGCGGTCCCCGAGATGAAAACGGCTGAGATTGCAGTAGTAAATGCTGCCGGGTTCCCAGGAGATTCCCGCCGAAGCCAGCGGGATGAACATGAGGGCTTCCCAGCCGTCCTCCGTCAGATCGACGCAGCCGCCGAAGAGAGGATTGCGTACGGGACACTCATTGTATCGCCGGGAGAGCGAACCGGCGGCGTTGATGGTGTATTCGTAGAAGTGCCGCAGATCCTGCCGGGAGGAGTAGGGAGACTCGTAACCGGCGATGGCGGATTGCGACACTCCCAGCGAACCCGCGCCGAGGGCGAAACGGAAAGCCGAATCGCCGACGAAAGATTCCTGCCAGTTTCGCCCGGAGGCGAAGATCGGCTCCTCTTCTTTTATCACGGCGCGGAGGATGATGCCGGTGCCGTCATGAAACAGCTGCGCCCGGGTTGCCGCCGGGGCTGCGGCTCCGGCGCAGCTGAATCCGTCGATCGTCGCGGCGTTACGCCAGAGCTCGTCGTCCTCCCAGTCGCCCCGCAGGATCAGATCGCTCTCTTCCGGAGTGATACAGGGAACTTTCAGCAGCGGGGCGGTTTCCGCGGCGGCGGCGCCGACCGTAAGTGCAGCGGCCGCACAGATGACGAGATTCTTTTTCATGACGAACCTCGCGAATCAATAGTAGTTGAGCCAGGAGGGATAGGTCCCCGGGGCGCAATCCCGTTCGCCGTCGGCGATGAGTTTGCCGTAAGCCTCGGTCAGAACGGCGACATGCCCGTCGAAGAACAGGGCGTTGCATTTGTCGCTGTGGCGCCAGTCTTCGTATTTGTTGGGATTGTAGCCGGTCTGCTGATAGCAGTTGTTGTCGCTCTGCTTTTTGGTGTCGGCCAGGAGCATAGTTCCGGAACGGTAATTGGTGATCTGCCCGAACCCGCTGGAGGCGGCTCCCGCGCCGTAGGTGGCGCAGATGTTGATGCCGAAGGCGTTTTCCATGCTGGACGGCATCGAAGGACAGTCCAGGAGATTTTCCTCCACATAGCCGTCCTTGAGCCGGGTCAGCCAAAAGCCGGTGCCGGAGAGGGATACCGGGATGTAGTCGTTCCACTCGTTGGAGTAGATGTGGTAGCCCAGTCCGACCTGCTTCAGATTGCTCTTGCATTTCACGGCCTGCGCCGCGGCCCGGGCTTTGCTCAGAGCGGGCAGCAGCATACTGGCCAGAATAGCTATAATTGCGATCACGACCAGCAGTTCTATTAATGTAAACAGTCTCTTCATCTTCTTTTTTCCTTTCTTTAAGATTTGCGATGAATTGTGTTTGAGACCACTTGCGAAAACGTCGGAAATTCCGCGGGAAAATCCCCCGATATCCGGCCCTGCAAAATGCCGTTTCTTTCTGAATCCTTCCGAGAAACCTCCTTTCATAGACGGTATTGTCTTTGTTGCGGCCGTACGGCATATCCCGGCTCCGACGGCCCCGGGAATATCCTCCGTCGGGGAATCGGGACGCATCCGAACAACCCTTTTTTTATTATAAAACATTTTCCGGAAAGTCAAATCCTTTTTTTTAATATTTCGAACCCGTTCATTTTTTAATGATCCCCCTCCGCAATGACGTTCTTATAGGCTCCGCGGCACTTGAGAGGCTCCTCGGGGTAGAAGAAGAAGTGGCGGGCCATCAGCGCCGAACCGGCGCTCAGGTCGCCTTCGGGATCGGAGGATGGGAGCAGAGTGATCGCCGCCGCGGCTTCGGGCGTGCGCATCTCCTCCAGCCCTTTGCGGAAACTGTCGTCGAAAAGCTCGAATCGCCGCGCGAAAGCTCCCAGAAAAAGGATGGTGTCGATGCCGAAGAGTTCCAGCAGCCAGTAAAGGGATGCCGCGAGCCTTTGCGCCGCCTGCCGGAGCAGGGCTGCGGCTTCCGCATCGCCGTTGTCGAGGCGAGAGAGGAATTCGTCGAAACTCCCCGCCGGAAGTTTTCCGGCGAGTGCGGCTCCGCCCACATACTGCTCCAGACATCCCCGCTGCCCGCAGTAACAGGGGACGCCGTTTTTTTCCACCACGACGTGTCCCAGATTCCACAGGCCGCGGTTGCGGCGGGCGGGAGCGGCGGCGAAGGTGAGCAGGCGGCGGTTGCTGACTGCGACGCCGCCGAGATTTTTGCCCCAGTTCAACATCAGTACAGTTGCTTCGGGGGGAAATTCGGGACATTCTTTCTGGACGTATGCGTAGTGGAGGGTGTCGCTGTAGCAGGGGATGCCGAAATGTCCGGTGACGATTTTTTCGGGAGCGAAATTTCTGACCCCGGGGCAGGAAACCATGGATTCGAAAACACCCTCCGGAGTCACCACTCCGCCCGTGCAGAAAAATGCCTGATGGAGTATGCCCGATCTCTCCGCGACCCAGCGGCATCCTTCACCGGCGGCGGCGACAAGGGTTCGGCCGAGGGTTTCGGAATCGCAATCCCGGTCCAGAGGAAATTCCTTATGAAAGACCGCGGCCCCGGCGAAATCGACGATGGTGACGGCGAGAAACCGATATTCGAGCCAGAGCCCCATAAAGTAGTTTCCGGCGGGCAGAATTTTCCACCGGAGCGTGGGGCGGCCTCTGCCGTTGAGGCGGGTCCCCTCGGGCTTGATGATCCCCTCTTCCCGCAGGCGCAGGAAGTGAATATTGCTGGCGCTCTTGGTCATGCCCAGGGCCCTGGCGATGTCGATCTGGCTGACCGTGCCCCGCTCAAAGATCATCCGCAGCACGCTGTGCGTACTGGAGCCGTACTGGATGATGTTGGTCCGCATCGTCATGTCGAATCACCTTTTTTCGTTCCGCCGCCGCGGCCGACGCGGTCCGCTCCTTCGAACCGCCGTCCGCCGGTGCAATTCATCGTTTTGATTTGCGTACATGGATAAGATAAGTGCGGGATTTTATTTTGTCAAGTTAAATTGACTAAATTTTTCAAAAAAATTTTTCAGCAGAAAATGCCGTCATGATGCCGGGTGCCCCGGGAGTGTGTTCCCCGATTGCGCGGCGGGCCGCCGGAGGCATCAGACGCCGTCGAAGAACTCGATCTCAACCGCTCCGGTCAGGCCGCAGGGCACAAGGTGTCGGGAGGGGGAACTTTGCGCTCTCATCTGTTCCGGACACACCCATACCGGACGGACGGCGGCGTCGAAGAAGGGGCCGAACGCATTGCGCCGGTGGCTGACGACGGTTATGTCGATCCGGTTCGGACCCCGCCGGATGTCGTCGGAGAAGAGCACCTCAAAAGGCGGCCACCCGCAGATTTTTTCATCGCCGCCGTTCAGGCGGACGGTGAAGACGCTTCCTTCCCATGCGGTCAGGCGCACCCGCAGAGCCCGACAGCGGTTTCCGGCATCAACTGAAGCAGTGAAGGTCACTCCTCCGGAGTAAAAGGGCAGCCCCTGGCCGCACCATGAGCCGGTCTTCAGCCGCGTCGGCATCCCGGTCAGCGTTCCGTCGGGGGTGCAGCCGAAGGTGCCGAGCAGAAAGAGACTCTCCAGTCCGGGCATGGAGGCCCGGTAGGCGCATCGGAGCGTCAGCCGGTTGCCGCCCGCCCGCAGGAGGCCCGCCGGAAGCGGGATTTTCCGTATGGCCGGGTCGGTCCACCAGCCGCAATCCCCGGGGATGACGGCGGCGCCGTTCAGGGAGATGGAGTACAGTTCCGGTTTTTCCAGGGCCAGAAAGACCGGATCATCCGGCGGGCGGCGGCACCGGATCTGATATTCCAGCGTCACGTCGAGACACTCTTCCTCCGTGTCGGCGGCCGTTGCCAGCCATGGCTGCACCATGTTTCCGCCCCGGGGCGTGCGGCCGAGCATCTCCTGACGCAGGATCCGGTCCGCGGCATCGAAAAAGATGGGGGCCTCCGAGAGTTCCCGCCCGTTGACGCGGCAGCGGGCGAAATCCAGTACCAGCACATTGGGCTCATCGAGAGAAAAATTCCAGTCGTTCACCGCGATGCGGCGGGAGGGATCCGCCGGTACCGGAGCGAGTCCGGCGCAGGGGATCTCCCGGGCGGTGATTGAAAAGACCCGCGACTGCAGGGGTGCGAAAGAAGTCCGGAAGCGGATCACTCCGTCCGTCTGATCGGATGATACGGCGTTTGCGGCTCCGGTCTCCGGATTGAGCTCGTAAACGCGGAGATTCCCCGGCAGATCCGTGCGCATCCTGATCTCCGCCTCCGGATAGGAGATGCTGCGGGTCCCTGCGGGGTCCCGCAGGAAGAGTCCCTCGTAAACGATCTTCCCGCCGCCGACCGGGCCGTTGTCCTCTTTTCGGCACAGATGCCGGCACGAGGTGTTTACGCAGAAGAGCACCTGACAGTCGCCGTCGTCCTTCAGCATATAATATACGCTTCCTGCTTCATGCGCGTCGTTTCCGGCGGTTATGGAAACTCTGCGCACCGGGGTGAGAACCTCCGGCAGCGCCGAAAAATCGGACACTCGGATGAATCCGGAGAACACCTCCGCCGGAAGCGGCGAGGGACGGGCATCGAGAAAAGCCGGGGCTTCGCCGACCGCGACGATCAGACCGCCCGCCTCCGCGAATTTTTTCAAAAGCTCCAGGGTGGAGGCGCGCAGAGTCTTCATTTCCGGTACGACCACCGCCCGGTACGCGGCCCGGCCCACCCTGAGCACGGGGCCGTGCG
>JAZMZH010000123.1:0-5334 GCA_045585875.1 Victivallaceae bacterium
TTCGCGGGTGGTGCTGGCCGGAGGCCCCTCCGAATCACCGGCGTGGCGCAGGTTCCTCGCCGAATCATGGAATTGCAGAATAGAACTATCCCCGTATGAAAAATACACGGGGGCGGTCGGCGCCGCCATCATCGCCGGGAAAGGCTGTCAAAATGAATGAGATCGTCACCGATTACGACCGTCGGATCTTTGAAGAGGAGTTCGCCGGGAAACTGCCGGCCCGCATCTTTGATGCGCATGTCCACATCATCCTGAAGCGGAGCTACCCGCCGGAAAACGGCACGGACAAATTAACCTATCTCAATTTCCTCGGCGGCGAATTTTCGGTCCGGCAATTTTTCGACGCTTACCGGGAATTGCTGCCCGGCGTCGAAATGTCGCTGGCCGGGTTCGGAAACCCGGCGATGCACGTCGACCGGAGCGACGCCGCGAACTTCGGCGCGGACAACCGGCGGGTTTTCGGACTGCGCCTTTTGAGCGCTTACGATCCGGCGGAGACGGTGGAGGCGGACATCGTGAAGTACCGCCTCGCCGGGGTGAAGCCCTACCTCAACATGGCATTTCAGAAACCGGGCCGGGAGGTGGAGCTCCTCGACTTCTTCACCCCGGAGCAGCTGAAAATGCTCAACCGCCGGAAGATGATCGCCCTCGTCCACATCCCGCGCAAAATGCGCCTCGAGGACCCGCTGAACCGCAAGCAGATGAAGCACCTCTGCGAAACATACCCGGACATCACATTCGTCTTTGCCCACATCGGACGCGCCTACTACCAGCGCTGCGCGACCGATTACGTGGACGAATTCGTCGAATTCCCCAACGCCTACTGGGATACCGCGATGATCAACCACGAGGGGGTGCTGCGCTACACCTTCGACCACTTCCCGGCGGAGCGGATCCTCTTCGGCACCGACGCGCCGCTGTCGTTTCTGCGCGGCAAATCGGTGGAGATCAACAATCAGTACGCCTATGTGATGACGGAGGATCACGGTTTCGGCACCACGCTGGTCGATCGCACCGGCAAGATCCGATACGTCCCGTTCCTTTACGAGCAGCTGCGGAGCGTGCTGGCGCTGGGACTGCCGCGCCCGACCCTTGAGAACTTTTTCTACAACAATGCCTTCAAACTGTTTGCCGATGTCATCGAAAGGAATTACGGAAAATGAAAATCGGTCTGCTGCCGCTGTATATCCAGCTCTACGAAGAGTGCGCGTCCTCCTATCACGATCCCGTGACCGCCGAGGTGGAAAAGGCCGCCGGGGCTCTGGGGCAAATGGGGTTCGAGGTCGAGAGCGTGCCCCTCTGTCATGTCGCCGGGGAATTTGAAGCCGCGGTCAGAGGTTTTGAACAATCCGGCTGCCAGGTCCTCGTGACCCTGCACGCGGCCTATTCGCCCTCCCTCGAATCCATCGACGTGCTCGCCGGGACGGAACTTCCCATCGTCGTATGCGACACCACGCCGGATGCGGAATACGGTTTCGAGTTCGGCGACAAGCTGATGTTCAACCACGGCATCCACGGCGTCCAGGATATGTGCAACATGCTCCTGAAGCGCCGGAAGCCTTTCCTGATCCGCGCCGGACACCTCTCCGACGGGAACTTCGTGAACCGTCTCCGGCAGGCGATCACCGCGGCCGCGGCGACGCGGCGGATGACCGGGGCCCGGGTGGGCGAGGCCGGAGGAGCCTTTGCGGGCATGGGGGATTTTCAGGTGCCGGAGGGGGTCTTCGGTTCGACGCCGGTGCATTGGGCGGATGATCCGGCGTACGCGCCGACCGGCGCCGAGATCGACGCCGAGATCGCGGAGGATCGGCGGAAGTGTTCCGTCTCCGGCGATCTGCCCGCGGAGATCCACCGGGCGACCGTGGAAAACAGCCTGAAGCTCCGCAAATGGATCGCAGCGGAGAAGCTCGACGCCTTCACCGTCAATTTCCTCGGCTGCGGGCCGGAGATCGGATTTTCCTGCGTGCCTTTCCTCGAATGTTCCAAGGCGATGGCCCGGGGCGTGGGCTACGCCGGGGAGGGCGATGTGCTGACCGCGCTCTTCTGCGGGGCGCTTCTGAGCTTCAATCCGGATACGACATTCTCGGAGATGTTCTGTCCGGACTGGAAGGGCAACCGCATCTTTCTCTCCCACATGGGCGAGATGAATTGGAATCTGATGGCGCAGAAACCCTACCTCTCCCTGCGCAAATGGACCTTCGGCAGCGGCGGAGACATCGCCGTCGCCACCGGATGTCTCCGCGGCGGCGAGGCGATGCTCGCCAACCTCGCTCCCGGTCCGGATGGAAGTTTCACCCTGATCGCCGCTCCGGTCCGGATGACCGCTCAGGACGATCCCGCGCTTCCCCAGATGCGGGGATGGATGACGCCTCCCGGAGATATGCCGGTGCCGGAGTTTCTGGAAGCCTACAGCCGGGTCGGCGGGACCCATCATCTGGCGCTGAGCTACGGATGCTCCGCCGGGATGCTGGAGGACATCGCCCTGCTGATGGGGTGGAAATTCCACCGGATCGGCGCCTGACCGCGTCCCTGCCGCAGTGCCGGAATCGCGGCACCCTCGCAGAGCCGTACGCGAAACGCTGTTTTTGTGGGACAATGCCGCCCTGCGGAGGCGGAAAATTTGCAAAACCGGCGTTTCCGTGGTAAATTAGACGATCCATGCGTTCCGCCGTCCTCCGGCGGCGGGGATTACGGGCAAATGCGGGGAGGCACGGGATGTACAATCGGTTGAAGCGGCAGATTTTTGAGATCATCCAGCCCGCGGAAAACGGGCGGATTGCCAGCAGGATCTTCGACATCTTCATCATAGCGCTGATTTTTCTGAGCGTGGCGTCGGTATTCATCATGACATTCCGGATCTCGGAAAAGACGGCGGAAGTGCTGGCCGGGCTGGAAAAGACGGCGCTTGTCATCTTTTCGGTCGAATATCTGCTGCGGATCTGGACGGCGAATCTGCTTTATCCCGGGATCCCGGGCTGGCGGGCGCGCCTCCGGTACATCCGATCGGGCATGGCGGTGATCGACCTCCTGGCCATACTGCCCTTTTATCTGCCCATGCTGCTGCCGGTGAATCTGGTGGGGATCCGGGCGGTGCGCATGGTGCGTCTGCTGCGGCTTTTCAAGCTCAACCGCTATTCGGAGGCGCTGAGTTCCATCGGGGAGGTTTTCCGGCGCAAGTACCGGGAGATGCTGGTGTCGATGTTTTTCGTGTCCGTGCTGCTGATGATCTCCTCTCTGCTCATATACTATGCGGAACACGACGCCCAGCCCGAGAGTTTCGCCAATGCCTTTTCGGGACTCTGGTGGGCGGTGGCCACGCTCACCACGGTGGGGTACGGCGACATTTATCCGGTTACGGTGGCCGGACGCCTGCTGGGGACGGTGATCGCCGTGATGGGAATCGGCATGGTGGCGATCCCCACAGGGATATTGAGCTCGGGATTTATGGAGGCTTTGGAGCGGAAGCGTAAAAACGATCCCGGGGAGGAGACGCCCGGCGGCGGGGATGATCCGGGAAACGGCTGCCGCGGGGACTCCGATCCCGGGGAACACCGGAAGTATTGTCCCTGGTGCGGCAAAAAGTTGTGATGTCGGCGGTGCTGCCGTCGCCGGGCCCCGGCGTCGCCCGCATACTCTGCCGGTGCACCCGCGGGGAGGGCGCGGAAAATAAAACCACACTCCGCAAAATCATTTTTTCCGAATAAAACCATAATTTGTTAAAAAAAAATAAGAACAGCCTATTGTTTTTTTCAATGTTTTGTATTATAATATAAACAAAGGCAGGATTGACACTTAAAAAAGCCGGAAAGGCGGAAGCCGCCGGACAACATAGCAATCGGCCCTCATGAGAGGAGGTACACAGGCTGAGGGAAAACAGTAACCATGCAGCCGCATGAGCCCTTCACGGCCATGCAAAACCGACCGTCGGTCAGAAGGGAAACCGCTTATCAGGTGAAACGGGAGAGATGTTTGAGTGAAAGTGAAATCGTTTACAGTCAACCAAAAGAAACCGAAGGCAAAAAAATGAAAAAAAGTATTTTTACATTGATAGAATTGCTTGTCGTGATCGCAATCATCGCCATCCTTGCCAGCATGCTGCTGCCCGCCCTCTCCAAGGCCCGTCAGGCCGCCCAGAGCATCAAATGCGTTTCCAATGTGAAGCAGATGTGTCTCGGCGCCAACATCTACGCCAGCGAGAACGACAACTACCTGCCCGGCGGCTGGGAAGGCAGCGGCAAGACCTATTCGACGAGCGGCGTATGGGTTAAAGCCAGCGGCGACGTTTACGCCTGGTGGGCAGAAACTCATTCCTGCAACTGGATGTACCAGGTCTGGAAGACCGGGATCGACAAGGGCATTTTCCGCTGCCCCAGCAAGTCCTGCGACACCAGCGGTTCCGGCGATGCGAACTTCAGGAATCCCGATTATCAGGTCGGGTACAGCACTCCGTCGCAATTCTGGGTGTTGAACATCGGTGCGGCCAAGCGCGCGTCCCAGCAGGTGATCGTGGTGGATTCCAATGCCCAGCAGTCGTGGTACAAGTGTGCTCCGTCCCCCAGCTGGGTTCCCGCCAATCAGCTTGAGTTCTCCGGAACGATGCACGGCGACAAGTGGAGCCTGGGATTCATGGACGGTCATGCCGAGTCCCAGACGCATCCCGACAATACCAGCACCACGATGTTCACCAACAACTGATCTCTCTCCGCGGGTGTCCGGTGCAGGACATCGCGGGATGATTCCTCAAACGGCGTCCCGGCTCAGGCCGGGGCGCCAAATTGTTTTTTGGGGGACGGGGCCCTCCCGGAGCGTCAGGGACCATACGGCCGCGGGCGGGAGGACGACTGGGAAGACTGGGAGGACTATGAATACTATCTTCCGCAGGATACCCGGGCTTCATAGTATTCTCAGCATTCACAGTATTCTTAGCCGATCACCGTGTTGGCGACGGTTTCTTCCGGCCTATCCGGCCCGCATCGTTGCCGCGCGCTTTGTCAGGAGGGACCGTTATTCCGGCATGCCTGCGCCGAATTCGCCGTCCTCCGGGACGTGGTTGGTCATCGTGCCGTCGTTGTATCTGGCGTAGGCGGTCATGTCGAAGTACCCCGTACCGGTCAGCCCGAAGAGTATGGTCTCCTCCGTGCCGGTTTCCCGGCAGCGGATGGCCTCGTCCATGGCCACCTTGATGGCGTGGCTGGACTCAAGGGCGGGCAGGATACCCTCGCACTTGGCAAACTCCTGAGCGGCGGCGAACACGTCGGTCTGGGCCACGCTGCGCGCCTCCATCAAACCGTCCTCATACAGCTGAGACACGATGGCGCTCATGCCGTGGTAGCG
>JAZMZH010000124.1:0-10293 GCA_045585875.1 Victivallaceae bacterium
AACCCCTACTGGCGCAACGTCCCGATCAAGCAGTACCTCAGGGACAAACTCGGCGTGGACGGCTATTTCGACAACGACGCAAACGCCGGGGCTCTGGCCGAATGGTTCTTCGGGGCCGGACGGGGCGCCACCGACATGGTGTATCTGACCATGTCCACCGGCATCGGCGGAGGCATCATCTCCGGCGGCCGTCTCATCCGCGGCAAGAGTTTCATGGCCGGAGAATTCGGTCACACCGTGATGGAGGACGGCGGCAGGCAGTGCAACTGCGGTCTCCGGGGCTGCTACGAAGCCTACTGCGGAGGCCGGGCCGTGGCCGACCGCATGATCGCGGAACTGCCGGAGCACCGGGATTCGGCGATATTCGGTTTTCTGGAGGAGGGCAAACTTGAAAACGCCGACATGATCGCCCTTGAAAAAGCCATCCGCGCCAACGATCCCTACGCCGTCGCCCTCTGGGACGAGATCTGCCGCCGCCACGCCCGGGCCATCGGGAGCATCCTGAACATCCTCAATCCCGAGCTGGTGGTGCTGGGGACCTTCGCCTGGGCCATGGGGGATCTCTTCATGAAACCGGTGCTGGAGGCCCTGCCCCGTTACGCCTGGCGCGAGTGTCTGGAGGTCTGCCGCTTCGAGCCCTCCGCCCTGCGCCGGGACATCGGCAATTACGCGGGCATCGCGGTGGCGCTGAACTGCCTTTACGAACAGGGACTCTGGAATCCTGAAAACATACGCTTGTGAACAGAAAACAGGAGACGTTTATGAGAAACGATCACGCTTATCAGTCCGCCAAAGAGATTTACGCCGAAAAGGGCGTCGATGTTGAAAAAGCCTTGCGCATCCTCCGCGGCATCCGCATCTCCATGCACTGCTGGCAGGGAGACGATGTCGCCGGATTTGAAAACGCCGGAGCCCTGACCGGAGGGATCCAGACCACCGGCAACTACCCGGGCAAGGCCCGCAATCCCGAGGAGCTCCGCAAGGATCTGGAATTCGCCTTTTCCCTGATTCCCGGCCGACACCGGCTGAATCTCCACGCCTGTTATGCGGAAAAAGGCTCCTCCCGGGCGGACCGCGATCAGTACACCGTGAAGATGTTCCGCAACTGGATCGACTGGGCCAAAGCCAACGATCTGAAGCTGGACTTCAATCCCACCTACTTTTCCCATCCCCTCTCCGAGCACGGCACCCTTTCGGCGGCCGATCCCGGAGTGCGGAAATTCTGGATCGAGCACGGCAGAGCCTGCCGCCGGATCGCCGCCGCCATGGGCGAGGAGCTCGGCAGCCCCGCGGTGGTGAATTTCTGGATCCCCGACGGCAGCAAGGACACCATGGTGGACCGTCTGGCGCCCCGCGCCCGGCTGGTCGAGAGTCTGGACGCCGTTTTCGCGGAACGCCTCCCCGCCCGGTTCGTCCGGGACGCGGTGGAGTCCAAGCTCTTCGGCATCGGAGCCGAATCCTACACCGTGGGCAGCAACGAATTTTACCTCAGCTACGCCGTGAGCCGCAAAAAACTCATCTGTTTTGACGCCGGGCACTTTCATCCCACCGAATCCATCGCCGACAAGCTCAGCGCCGTCGTGCCCTTCCTGCCCGAGGTGCTCCTCCACGTCAGCCGCGGAGTCCGCTGGGATTCGGATCACGTCATCGTCCTGGACGAAGAGCTCCGGGCGATCGCCCAGGAGATCATCCGCCACGATCTGCTGAAGCGGGTGCACATCGCGCTGGACTACTTCGACGCCAGCATAAACCGCATCGCCGCCTGGGTGATCGGGATGCGCAACATGCAAAAGGCCCTGCTGCTGGCCCTGCTGGAGCCCATTGAAATCATGCGGGAGCTGGAAAATTCCGGCGACTTCGCCGGACGGCTGGCCCGGCTGGAGGAAAACCGGATGCTGCCCGCCGGAGCCGTCTGGACCCGTTTCTGCGAACGCGCCGGCGTTCCCGCCGACGACGGCTACATGACCGCCATCCGGGAGTACGAAAAGAAAGTTCTCGCCGGACGCTGAATCGGAGCGGCA
The DNA here is from genome assembly GCA_045585875.1 of Victivallaceae bacterium. Taxonomy (GTDB): domain Bacteria; phylum Verrucomicrobiota; class Lentisphaeria; order Victivallales; family Victivallaceae; genus JAVBQJ01. The sequence continues at coordinate 2,022 of JAZMZH010000124.1, forward strand.
CTTCCCATGGAAATCAAATTTTCACCCATAAAAGAAGTGATCGACGATATCCGCGCCGGGCGTCCCGTGGTGATCGTCGATGACGAAAACCGCGAAAACGAGGGCGACATCGTGGTGGCGGCCGAAAAGGCCACGCCGGAAGTCATCAACTTCATGGCCGCCTGCGGACGCGGGCTCATCTGCGTGCCTCTGGACAGCAAGCGGGCGGAAGAGCTGAACCTCTCCACCCCGGCGATCCTCTCCGATCCCTTTCACACGGCCTTCACCGAGAGCCTGGACTATAAGCTGGGCACCACCACCGGCATCAGCGCCTACGACCGTTCCCGCACGGTGACGGCCCTGGGGGGCGGGGTGGCCGAGCGGGGAGAATTCTTCTCGCCGGGGCATGTCTTCCCGCTGATCGCCCGTCCCGGCGGGGTGCTGCGCCGCGCCGGGCACACCGAGGCGGCGGTGGATCTGGCCCGGCTGGCCGGTCTGCAGCCGGCGGGCTGCATCTGCGAAATCATGGACGACGACGGACACATGGCCCGGCTGCCGAGGCTGGCGGAATTCTGCGCCGAGCACGGCCTCAAGATGGCCACGGTGGCCGATCTCATCGCCTTCCGCCGGGCCAACGAATGTCTCATCATCCGCGGCGACGCCGCCAGACTCCCCACCGACTGCGGCGAATTCACCATCGTACCCTACCGGACCACCATCGACAACGACGAGCATGTGGCGCTGTACATGGGCGACGTGGCCGGAGAGGATGTGCTGGCGAGGGTCCACTCCGAATGTCTCACCGGGGATGTTTTCGGCTCCCGCCGCTGCGACTGCGGCAGTCAGCTCCACACCGCCATGCGGAAGATCGCCGAAGCGGGACGCGGAGTGCTGGTCTATCTGCGTCAGGAGGGCCGCGGCATCGGGATCTTCAACAAGATCAACGCCTACAAGCTCCAGGACAACGGGGCGGACACCGTGGAAGCCAACGAAATGCTGGGCTTCGCCCCGGATCTCCGGGAATACGGCATCGGCGTGCAGATCCTGCTGGACCTCGGAGTGAAATCGGTGCGGCTCATGACCAACAACCCCCGCAAGCTGGTGGGATTGTCCGGCTACGGCCTGAAGGTTTCGGAACGGGTCCCCATCATCATCGAACCCGTGAAGGAAAACCGCTTCTATCTGGACACCAAAAAGACAAAACTCGGCCATGAAATCTGAGCCGGGGCAAAGGGAGGACTGAAATCATGGAAATCAAGAAAATCTATCAGGGCTCGCTGGAAGCCCGGGGTCTCCGTTTCGGTATCGTATGCAGCCGTTTCAACGAGTTCTTCGTGAGCAAGCTGCTCTCCGGCGCCATCGACACCCTGGTGCGCCACGGGGCCGATCCGCAGAACATCGAAGCCGCCTGGGTGCCGGGCGCTTATGAACTGCCCTTCGGCGTGCAGCAGATGATCGCCACCGGCCGCTTCGACGCGATCCTGGCGCTGGGCACGGTGATCCAGGGCGCGACGCCCCACGCCGGTTACATCAACAGCGAGGTCAGCAAGGCGCTGGCGGAGCTGGGGCTGAAGAACAACATCCCGGTGGCCTACGGTCTCATCACCGCCGACAACATCGAGCAGGCCATCGAGCGTTCGGGCACGAAGGCCGGAAACAAGGGCGCCGACGCCGCCTGCGCCGCCATCGAAATGGCCAATCTCGTCCGGGCTTTCGGAAAGGCTGACTGAAGTATGGAAGCGGAAGTCCCGTCGCCTGATTCCAAAGTCCACAGCAAACGCCTGGGCCGGGAGCTGGCCATGCAGTATCTCTTCAAGCTGGACATGAGCCAGGAGCCCGACACCCCGGAACAGTGGGAGACGTTTCGCGCCACCGCCGCCGAAACCATGGGCATGCACGAAAACCGCCAGTCCCGCAAGGCTTTTGAATACGCCGAGCGTCTGGTGGCCGGCATCGCCGCCCACCGTTCCGCCATCGACGAAGCCATCCTCGGGCGCCTGGCCCACTGGGATTGGAGCCGTCTCCTGACCATCGACCGCAACGTGATGCGGGTGGCCGTATTTGAAATGCTTTTCGTGCCGGAGGTGCCTCCGGTGGTCAGCATCAGCGAAGCCGTCGAAATCGTCCGGGACTACTCCGGACCCCAGAGCGGAAATTTCGTCAACGGTGTGCTCAACTCGCTGAAGGAAACCCTGAAACGGCCCCCCAGGGAGGCGGTGGACAGCCTATGAGATCCATTTTTTCCGTCTTCCGCCGGGGGCTCTCCAAGACCAAAACCTCGGTGCAGAGGTTCTTCAGCGGCGAAAAAGCCTGGGACGAAAACACCTTTCAGGAGCTGGAATACACCCTCGTCGGAGCGGATTTCGGCCTGTCGGCGGCCCGGGCGGTCGTGGCCGAGCTCAAAGAAAAGTATGAAACCGGAAAAATCGCCACCGCCGCGGACGCCTCCCTGGCCTGCGCCGAAATGATCGAAACCATTCTCGGCGATCATCAGCGCCCGATCCGCCGTCCGGCCTCGGGACCGACGGTGATCCTCTTCGTGGGGGTCAACGGTTCCGGCAAGACCACCACCGTGGGCAAACTCGCCCATCAGCTGATCGGCGACGGACAGCGGGTGATGCTGGGGGCCTGCGACACCTTTCGCGCCGCCGCCGTGGAGCAGCTGCAGCTGTGGGGCGAGCGCACCGGAGCCGCGGTGATCGCCGGAGCTCCGGGAGCGGACCCGGCCAGCGTGGCCTTTGACGCCGCCCGCAAAGCCGCCGAAGCCGGAGCGGATTATCTGCTCATCGACACCGCCGGACGCCAGCACAACCGGCGCAATCTCATGGACGAACTGGCCAAAATCAAGCGTTCCATCGGCAAAGCCTGCCCGGGAGCGCCTCACGAAGTGTGGCTGACCGTGGACGCCAGTCTGGGGAGCAACGCGGTGAATCAGGCCCGGGAATTCTCCAGCGTCGCCGACATCTCCGGACTGGTGCTCACGAAACTGGACGGCACCGGCAAGGGCGGCATGGCCGCGGCCCTGCACCGGGAATTCCACCTGCCCACTTTTTTCGTCGGCATGGGCGAGGCCCCCGGGGACCTTCAGGAATTCAATCCCCGCTTTTACGCCCGGGCCCTCTTCGATCTGGACGCCGCCGATGCCGAAAACTGACGACATCGCCTTTATGGAGTGCGCTCTGGCCGAAGCCCGAAAGGGCGAGGGCCTGACCAATCCCAATCCCGCCGTCGGGGCCGTGGTGGTCCGGGACGGCCGGATCGTCGGCCGGGGCTTCCATCCCCGCGCCGGGGAGCCCCACGCGGAGGTGTTCGCCCTCCGGGACGCCGGATCGGCCGCGAGGGGGGCGGATCTGTACGTCACCCTCGAGCCCTGTTCCACCAGCGGGCGCACCCCTCCCTGTACCGACGCGGTGATCGCTGCCGGGATCCGGAGGGTGGTGGCCGCCAACAGCGACTGTTTCCCGGCCCATCGGGGGCGGGGTTTCGAGATTCTGCGCCGGGCGGGCATCGAGTGCGAAACCGGCGTGCTGGCCCGGGAATGCGCCGAGCTGAACAAAAGTTTCTTTCACTGGGCGGCCTCCGGACAGCCCTACGTCCTTTTAAAGATGGCCATGACTCTGGACGGCCGGATCGCCTGCGCCGACGGCGCGTCCAAATGGATCACCGGCGAAGCCGCCCGGGCCAGAGTCCAGTATCTGCGGAGTCTGGCGGACGGGATCATGGTTTCCGGGCAGACGCTGCGCATCGACCGGCCCCGGTTGAATGTGCGGGAGCGCCCCGGATTCGACCGGACGGTGCGGCGTTTCATCGCCACCCGGAGCATGAGCCGCGGCGAAGTCGAAAGTTATTTTCACGACAATCCGGCGCCGGAACCGCTGTTTCTGGACCCCGAAGGGGCGTGGCTGAAGCGTCTGGGCGCGGAAAAGGTGACCAGCCTGCTGGTGGAGGGCGGCGGCGAACTGGCCGGAGAGATGCTCCGGCGCGGCTGGGTGAACGAGGTGGAATTTCACATCGCGCCGAAGATCCTCGGAGGCCGCGGCTCCATCCCGGTGGTGGGCGGCGGCGATCCGGCCTCCCTCGCCGAAGCCCTGCCGCTGACGGAGATCCGGGTGGAGCAGCTTCCGGACGGGGATGTGATCTATCACGGCCGCTGCCGGTAAGGAGCGCGAAAACGCCGCCGTGCCGTCGCACCTCCCCGATCCCCCGGGACAATCGTTGTTGAGGGAATTTCAAAGGTCATTTTCAGACAGAGAGGAGGAAAAAGAAATGTACCGTTATGCCGTTTCGTTCCCGGATGAGTTTTGCGCACTTCCGGAATGGGGAAAAGCCGCCGCGGCCTCCAGGATCAAGAGGATTGAATTCTCGTGCGGAGAGGCCGCTCCGGTCGGGATTTTAACCCGTGCGGTTTCCATGTTGGAGGAAATGCAGTCCGACCGAAGCGTGGAAGTTTCCAGTATTCACATCCCTTTCGGCGGAGAGCGATGGAACATCGCCCATCCTGACGAGACCCTCCGAAAAGCCAATATCCGGGATATTCTGGATTTTCTGAATCGGACCGATCCGCTCCGCACCGGACTTTATACGATTCACGGCAGCGGCGAACCCATTGCGGAAAATGACCGTCCCCGTGCCATCGCGCAGATGCGGAAATCACTCTCCGAACTGCTCCCTGCCTTTATGGAGCGCAACGCATTTCTCAATGTGGAAATCCTGCCGCGCAGCTGCATCGGACGCACGGCGGAAGAAATGCTGTATGCGCTGGAGGATTTTCCGGAAAATATCGGGGTCAATTTCGATGTCAACCATCTTTGCGGACATCCGGAATCGGTTCCGGACGGCATCCGGCTGCTCTCCAAACGGATACGCTCGCTTCATCTTTCCGACTGCGACGGAGTGGATGAATGTCACTGGTATCCGGGCGCCGGGATCCTGAACTGGGTTGAAATTCTGGAGGCGGTCAAATCCATTGAGCACGATGTCCTTCTGATTTTCGAGGTGAATCATCTTGCCGCCCCCGCATGGCAACGGCGGCGGGTCGCTCCGGAAATTCTCTTCCGCGCCGCCGAAAACAGTGCTTTCTTTCTTGAGAACGCGGCGGAACTGTCGCGCCGCCGTGCGGAATTCGTTTTTTAAATCCCTCCTCACCTCGGACGGAACCTATCGCAGTCCGGAGCGCTTTCCCGCCATCAGCTCCGCCGGAAAGGGCGCACCCCTTTCATCCTGTCGGAAAAGGTTCAAAAAGTATATGTCTCGTTTCATTTTTTATAATATTTGAGCTCTTGCAAAAATTCATAATGTCACTATATTATCCCCCGGACAGAAAAACGGATTTCATGGTCGGGAGGGAAATGTGGACCTTATGCCGATGGATTTTATCAAGCGCCTGATTCAGGATGCCGCGAATATGCAGAGCGTGTCCCGACCGCCGCAGAAGGGACGGGACCCCCATATTCATGCGGAGTGGGAAATCAAATTTTTCATGGATCACGTCGAATTCGTTCCTCCGCGGACGGTGCATGACGCCAGTCTCAACGGCCGGGACGGATTCCGCGGGGCGCTCCTGATCGGCGAAGATGCACTGATCGTCCCCGCGGACGACGGAATCCGGCTGCTCCGAATCCGGTGCGGAGAAAAAACTCCGCTCTTCGGGAAGCTGCTGGACGCGCTTGTTTCTCTTCCGGCCGAAGAAGAGGATTGCGGCCGAATGATGCAGCAATCCTTGTTTCGACTGCTGCATCGCGAGCTCGAATATGCGGGAGCAAACGCACAGGATCCGGATCCCGTGCAGGAAACATCCAATTTTCTGGAAAAATATTACTACCGGAACGATCTGAGCGTGGAGGAAATCGCCGCACGGACGGGATACACGCAGCAGTATCTGAACCGGAGATTCAAGTCGTGCCGCGGGGCCTCCGTCCTGCACGAATTGAAACGGATCCGCCTGCTCCATGCACGGGAACTGCTGCGGACCGGCCTTTACCCGGCTGCCGAGGTCGCCCGGATGACGGGATGGCGGAATGCGTTTTACTTCAGCAGAGTATATCGGCGTTTTTACGGGTTCCCGCCGAGTGAAACCCGTTCCCGGACTTCTTGAAAACCAACCGTATCGTAACCATGTTTCACCGTCTTTTCTCCTCGTCCTCCGCGACACGAAATCTTTTTATCTACAACATCTGCGTCGGTCTTTCCCTGACGATCGCAGCGAATTTCGTATTCATCGACCGGCTGCTTCTGCGTCTGAATATCGATCTCGGATTTTTCGGGACGATCAAAAGCATGATGTTTCTGCTCCCCGCGGCGCTCTATCAACTCCTGCTGCCTCTGCTCCGGAAGCTGAACCGCGATGTGGAAGTCTGCGCCGTCAGTTATGTGCTGCGCACCGTTTTCCCGCTTCTGCTTCCGTTCTGCGCAATTCTGCTGCCGTCCTCCCTGATGACGCTATGCTCGTTCATTCTGCTTCCGGCCGGAATGCTGTTCGCCGTTTTCGCCAACAACGCTCTGATGAAGATCTACCGGGAAGTGCTTTATCCGACAAAATACAATTATTACACGGGCTTCATGAACATGTTTCTCTCGCTGCCCGGGCTGCTGCTCTCGCTGCCGATTTCATGGCTGCTGGATCGATTCAACGGTCTGGGGGACCGGGATTTCTTCCTTCTGTTCGGGGGGCTTCAGTTCTTTACTTTCTGCTTTGAAATCCCCGCGATTCTCGCCCTGCGAAAAGTGAAGGCCCGACTTCGGCGGAAAAACGTTTCCACGGCCGCGGATCCGGAGGCGAAGCCGAAAAACAGAAGTCTGCTGTCGGCGCCTTATCGCGATCCGCGCTACCGCACCCTTCTCACGCTGGGCCTCCTCCACCGGATCGCCGCCGGTCTGTCGATGGCGTATCTGACGGTTTATTTTCTCGAAGTGCTTCATCTCGGCATGACGACGCTCGCCGTCATCGGCCTGGCCATGTCGTCGCTCGGAAATCTTCTTCTCCCCTCCAGCGGGAAACTCGCAGACCGTTTCGGCTATGAAAGATTCTTCATCGTCCTCTCCGGCGGCATGCTTTTCGGCATGATTCTTTTCTGCTCCTTTTGGGAGTCCCTGTTCGTTCTCCCGCTGTTCGCCCTGCTGGCGTGGGACGGCTCGGGTTCCCTGTTCGGCAGTCTGGAAACTCAGGGAGAATATTCCGCCTCCGGCAAACTCGCCGCGTCCGAATGGCTCGATGCGGCGGTGGCGTCCTACAGCATCGCCCAAAACGGCGGCATGTTTCTCGGTCTGATCGCGGCGTCCGCGCTGTATGCGTCCGTCCGGTTTTTCCTCCCTGAAAACCTGAGCCGCCTGCTGCACATGTATTATATTCTCACGCTGCCGGTTTTTCTGCTGATCTTTCTGACCGCGTACCGTTTTCTGCGGCTTTCGCGCCGCCGGAACGCATGATATGCCGCCGATCCGGCGCGGCGGGAGCTTCTCTCTACTCCCGGCAGTTCTTTTCCAGTTCGGCGAGGAGCTCGGACGCGGAAACGCCCACCGTCCCCAGTTTCCCGACCACAATCCCGGCGGCGTAGTTGGCCGCCATGGCGGCCGGCACCGGCGGCACCCCCGCCGCGAAGCCCAGCGCCACCGCCGCGATCACGGTGTCTCCGGCCCCGGTGACGTCAAAGACCTCCCGGGCCCGGGTGGGCAGCATCGTGAGTTCCTCCTTCTCAAAAAGAGCCATGCCCTGTGCGGCGAGGCTGATGAGCAGATTTTCGGTCCCCCACGAATTCCGGATGCGGCCGGCCACTTCCCGGAGGGATTCCGGCGTGTCCGGAGCGTCGGGACAGGGCAGCCCGGCCATGGCGTAGGCTTCGGAGCGGTTCGGTTTCATAAGGGTGAGACCGCGGAGATTCATGCGGTGGCGCGGTTTGGGATCCAGGATCACCGGCACCCCGGCGGCCCGGGAAGTGTCCACGATCTTTTGAGCCATCTCCTCGGAGAGGAGCCCCTTGGCGTAATCCTCGAGGATCACGGCCTGGAATTCTCCGGAAGAGATGCGGCGGAGGGCTTCGGCGGTCACCCGCTCCCGCGCCTCGCGGCTGATTTCGGAAGCATCCTCGTAGTCCACCCGGAGCAGCTGCTGGCCGCCGGCCAGGACACGGCGCTTCACGGTGGTGCGGCGTCCGGGATCGGAAATCACGCCGGAAGCGTCGATGGAGCACGAGGCGAATTCCCGGAGCATGGTTTCGGCGTCGGCGTCGGCGCCGACGATGCCGAAGGAGGAGGCGACGCCCCCCAGGGAGGCGATGTTGCGCAGGACGTTCCCCGC
>JAZMZH010000125.1:0-16405 GCA_045585875.1 Victivallaceae bacterium
GCTGCTGGGCTTTATCGGCATGTGCGCGGTGTTTTTTCTGCGCGGGAGCGACAACTTTTCCGGAGAGCAGAGCTCCTTTCTGATCGGCGATCTGATGGCCGTGGCGGCGGGAATCTGCTGGTCGGCGTTTACGGTGCTGGGCAGACGGGCGGTCCAATGCTTCGGGCCGCATGTGATCATGTGCGGTGCGTTTCTCTTCGGAGCGCTGTCCCTGATCCCGGTCATGGGGATGGCGGGCAGCCGGATTACGCCGGTGATCCCTCTCCGCGGCTGGATGATGATCCTGTATATCGGGATCATTTCCAACGCGCTGGCGAATGTCTGCTGGTATGCGGCGCTGAAATTTCTCAAGCCGGGCGAACTCGGCGCGTTCGGCTATGTGAGCATCCTGCTGACGGTCCTGCTGGCCTTCTGCTTCCTCGGAGAAAAAATCACCCTGCCGTTTCTGCTCTGTCTGGCAATGATCCTGCTCGGCACCTGCATGATGCTGAAAATTTCCCCGTCGGCGGTCCGCCGTCCGGATCGCAGGAAAAAACCATGGGGCTTCGCATATCGGCGGCGCAGCCCCGGAGAGCGTCATAAATTTTCGGCCTGACCCCGGAATTCCGATTTTCAAAGGAGGCAACACGATGAAACTCATGGTCATGACAGATATCGAGGGCGTCTGCGGCGTCAACGGGAAGCCGGACGGCGCCGGCGGCAACCAGATCCTGAATCTCCCCGCCGCCTGCCAGGCTCTCGCCGATGAGGTGAATGCCGTCGTCGAGGGGGCCGCGGCGGGCGGCGCGGACGAGATTCTCGTCTGGGACGGGCACGGGAACAGCGATTCCCTCGAGGCCGCCCGGCTGAAGGCCCCGGCCAAACTGGGCATGATCGGCGGACCGCTCCATCCCGTCTGCCATTGCGATGCCGGTTTCGACGCCGCCATCCAGATCGGAGCCCATGCGATGCAGGGCGTCGGGGACGGCTTCCTCTGCCATACGTTCAACTCCCATCAGATCGTCGCCATGACCATGAACGGGAAACCCGTCGGCGAGATCGGCATACAGGCGGCGATCGCCGCGTATTTCGGCGTCCCCACCATCCTGGTGTCGGGGGACGCGGCCGCCTGCCGCGAGGCCAAGGCCCTGATGCCGGAGGTGTTCACCGTTGCCACCAAGACGGGGCTGTCGCGATACACCGTCATAAACCGGCATCCGGCGGATGTCCTGGAGGAGCTTCGCAGGACGGCCGAAAAGGCGGTCCGGGCTCTCGGAGATTTTCCGGCGCCGTCTGCGCCGGGAGCGTGCGTGCTGCGGCTCGATCTCATGGCCGAAAACGCCGCCGCCGACTACGAGATGCGCGGCTGGGAACGGGTCGGAGGGAACTCCGTCCAGACGCGGGGGGAGGACGTGATCGACGTCTTCGCCCAATTCTGCGGATGGGCGGCGGGCGTCCATAACAGGCGATACGGCATCACTCCACGGCGGCGGGGCATACAGGGATGATCGCCGCTTTTTCGGTTATTTTTTCAATATTCCGGGCCGATCCGCTTGCAAATTCCCATATCGGTGATATATTGTTGGATAATTGAATGAGATTGAACGGTAAAATTGAAATATTGAGGAAGTTTCGAATGAAAAGCGACATCCATCCCAAGTACGGCGACGCCACCGTGACCTGCGCCTGCGGCGAAGTCTGGCACATCAAGAGTACCCGCCCCGATTTCAAGGTCGGCATCTGCGCGAAATGCCATCCTTTCTTCACCGGCCGTCAGAAGTTCGTCGATACCGCCGGCCGCATCGACAAATTCAACAAGCGTTACGCCAAGTAAGTCCTTACGGCATAACTCTTTGAAAAACTTCCCGGTAATGCCGGGAGACGAAGCCCGGCGTCGCGCCGGGTTTTTCATTTCGGGACACGGTCATGAAACCAAGTGACATCGAAGTTTACGTCGAGGATCTCCGCGCCAGAGCATCCGAGCTCTCCGCCCGCCTCTCCGATCCGGCCATCTATTCCAACGGCGCGGAATTGCGCAAAGTTTCGCGGGAACACCGCAAACTGGAGGGGCTTTTCGCGGACTTCGACGACTGGAAGCACTCCCTCGCGCAGCTTGAAGACGCCGAAAAAATGGCTTCCGGCGAGAGCGACGCCGAACTCCGGGAGCTGGCCGAGGCCGAGGCCGGAGAGTTGCGGACGAAGTGCGCCGGGCTTGAGCAGAAACTTCAGATCGCGCTGATCCCGCCGGACCCGAACGACGATAAAAACATCATCGTCGAGATCCATCCCGCCGCCGGAGGCGAGGAATCGGCGCTCTTCGCCGGAGAACTTTACCGCCTCTACTCCCGGTACGCGGAGAAGCGCGGCTGGAAGCAGGAGGTGCTGGACCTCTCCAATTCCGATCTCGGCGGGCTGAAATTCGTGGCCTTTTCCCTCTCCGGGGACGAAGTCTACTCCGACATGAAGTTCGAGGCCGGAGTGCACCGGGTCCAGCGGGTGCCCGCCACCGAGGCCTCCGGACGCATCCACACCTCCACCGTCACCGTGGCGGTGATGCCGGAGGCGGACGAGGTGGAAATCGATGTGAAAAATGAGGACCTGCGCTTCGACGTCTTCCGCAGCTCCGGTCCCGGCGGCCAGTGCGTGAACACCACCGACAGCGCGGTGCGCGTGACCCACATCCCCACCGGCATCTCCGTGGCCAGCCAGCAGGAGAAATCCCAGCACCGCAATAAGGAGATCGCTCTGCGCATCCTCTTCGCCAGACTGCTGGAGATCAAACAGCGGGAGCAGAGCGCTTCGCTGGCCGCGGACAAACGCTCCCAGGTGGGCACAGGAGACCGTTCCGAACGCATCCGCACCTACAACTTCCCGCAAAACCGGGTCACCGACCATCGCTTCAACATCAGCAGTTTCGACCTGCCCAAAATCATGGAGGGAGAGCTGGATCTGGTGCTGGAGCCCATAAAACTCATCGTCTGCGAGCAGGCGCTGGCCAATCTGCGCATTAAGTAACACCCTTCAACCCGCGGGTCCGCAGTCCGCCCGCCCGGGTTTCACTCCCCGTCCCGGAGGCCGGGACCGGCGCCCTCCACTTCATCGGGGGTGAGAAACCGCCACTCTCCCTCGGGCAGATCCCCCAGCTCCACCTTGCCGTGCCGCACCCGGGTGAGACGTTTAACCCGGCTGCCCGCCGCCGCCACCATGCGGCGGATCTCCCGCTTGCGCCCCTCCCCGAGGGTGAAGCTGTACTGCCCGGGGCCGGTGCGGCGGACTTCGAGAGCCCGCAGCGTTTCCCCCGAATCCACGATCCCGCGCCGGAAACTCTCCAGCGCCGCCTCCGGAAGGTCGCGGTCCGTGGTCACCGCATAACTCTTGGTGACGCCGAAGGAGGGATGGGTCATCCGGTGGATGAAGGCGCCGTCGTTGGAAAAGATCAGCAGTCCGTCGCTGTCCCGGTCCAGCCGCCCGGCGGATACGAGTTTGACCTCCCGGGAGAGTCCGATGAGTTCCACCGCCAGCTTCTCCGCGTGGGGATCGTCGTTGCTGGAGACATATCCCCGGGGTTTGTTGAGCGCGATGTAATACCGGACCGTGTCCGGCGGGACTTCCCTGCCGGAAACCTCCACCCGATCCGCGGGAGTCACCATCATCCCGGGCTCAAGCGCCGCCGCGCCGTTGACGGTGACGAGCCCGGACTTCACCGCTTCCGCGGCCCGGCGGCGGCTCATGAGCCCGGAGGCGGAGATCCGCACCGCCAGCCGGAGCGCGGCCCCGGAAGCGGAATTGCAGGAGTTTCCCGCGGAAACGGTTTGTTTTTTCGCTGTTGACATGGTATCTTAATATAGTGCGATTTTCCGCCCTTGCAAACCGCACGGAGAAAAAAGGAGAGAGCTCATGACCGAACCGGGTTTGTACATCGTCGCCACCCCCATCGGAAATCTGGAGGACATCACCCTCCGGGCGATCCGGGTGCTCAGGGATGCCGACGTCATCGCCGCCGAGGACACCCGCCGGACCCGGGCGCTGCTCTCCGCGCTGGAAATCCCGACGCCGGAGATGATGAGCCTCCACGCCTACAACGAACACGGCCGATGCGCCCGGGTGCTGGACCGGGTGGAAGCGGGCCTGGTGGTGGCGGCGGTGAGCGACGCCGGGACGCCCGCCATCGCCGATCCGGGTTTTCTCCTGGTCCGGGAGGCGCTCGCCCGGGGCATCGCACCGGTCACGGTGCCGGGGGTTTCGGCGCTGACCTTTGCGGCGGCGGCGGCCGGGATCCCGGTGGACGAATTCGTGTTCGCCGGATTTCCGCCGGTCAAATCCGGCAAAAGGCAGAAATATTTCGCCCGGCATCTGGCCTGCGGGGAGAGCGTATTCTTTTACGAATCGCCGCACCGGGTGGCGAAAACCCTCGGAGAACTGCGGGACGCCGGAGGCGGCGGCCGCCGCTGCGCCGTCATCCGGGAAGCCACCAAACTTCACGAGGAGATTCTGCGCGGCACGGTGGCGGAGATGGCGGAGAAATTCTCCGGAGACGCCGTCGTCCGGGGCGAATTCGTGATCGCCGTCGCCAAAGAATCGGCCAGAGAATCCAAAGAAACCGGCGATAAGGCGGATTTCGATTTGCAAAACCGCTGAAGCGGATGTATAATACCCTCAAACGGGAGGCGGGAAACCATGAGCGACATTGATTTGAAAAAAGCCGCGCCGGGCGGCGGAGAGACCATACTCATCGTCGACGATCAGGAAACCGTATGGGATTTCCTCATCGAGGGCCTTCAGGAGCTCGGGTACTCGGTCCTGCTGGCGGAAAACGGCATCGACGCGGTGGAAATCTATTCGGCCAACCCCAACTGCATCGATCTGGTGCTGCTGGACATGATCATGCCCCGGGCGGGAGGTCACACGACCTTCAACCGCATCCGGGAGCTGGACCCAAACGCCAACATCCTGCTCTCAAGCGGCTTCGTAAGCGAGGCGGAGGTGGCCGACCTGCTGAAGTCCGGAGCCGCCGGTTTTCTCCCCAAGCCTCACCGGCTGGCCGACGTCGCCGCCGAGATCCGCCGGGTGCTGGACGCCAATCCCCGCCGCCGTCAGGAGTGAACATCCCGCCCGCGGCTGTCCCGCAGCGCTTAAAACACACGCCGGGAAGACACGGTGCCGCCCGCAGTGTCTTCAAACCAGTTCATTGAAATAAACCGACTCGAAGCCGTTGGCCCGCATGACCTCGCAGGCGGCGAAAAGACCGTCAAAGTATTCCGGGATATAATTCTCATAATGCCGGTAGGCGTACTGTTCGTGGGAGCCGATCAGGATTTTCTGCTGTCCGGCGGCAATTTTTCCCTCCAGCGCGGCGCGAATGCCGGAAACATCCGCCTGAAACAGATTCAGAATGATGTCCACGGGAATTTCATACTGATCGAATTCCGGATTGAAGACCGCGGAATCGCCTTTCGGGACGGCGAAAAATTTCATCCCCCGTTCGCGCATGAATTTCCGCGCATCGGGCGCGGCGTCGAAATAATGGAAGATCACCGGCCCGGTCAGCGATTTTTCCCCCGCGATCCGGACCATCTCCCGCCGCCATTGTCCGTAATGTTCGGCGATTTTCTCCGGATAAGCCCTGGAGTAGGGATATTCCGGAAATTCGCTCTCTCCGTGAAACGCGAAGCGGAGCCAATCCGAATTGCGTTCGAACTCCGCCCGGAAACGGTCGGGAAACTGCGGCAGATCGAATGAGGGATGATGCCAGTTGCGCAAAAATGTGTTGAGCGTGAATTTCGTGCCGAAACGCTCATGCGCACGCTTCAGCCCCGCCAGATAGAAATTGTCGAAAACCGATGCGAAGCCGTGCCGGAAAATGTCATCGAAAAAGAATATGTTGTCGTCGATGAAAAAATGGTACATCCGGCCGTCGGGAATCTTTCGAACCATCTTCGGATCTCCTTCTGTTCCGCTTTTTACCGTATCTTCCCAACGGATGGCCGCCCCGAAACCATGAGCAGACCGGCGTCAGCGCTTCCGTCAACGCCCCATTTACTTCACCCCCGCCGTGCGGCGCAGCCAGTCGCACGCCAGCAGCCCCCACTCCGAAATCGGATGTCCGGTGCGCAGCAGACCGTATCCGTGGCCGCCCTCGGCGTAGATGTGCATTTCCGCACGGCCGCCGGCCCGGTGCACCGCCTGATACCAGGCGAGAGAATTCTCCACACGGATCTCGTCGTCCCCGGCCTGCACGAGAAAAGTCGGAGGCACGGAGCCGGTAACCTTGAATTCCGGATTCAGCACCAGATTTTCACCGGTCAGATAAGCCGGATAGATCAGTGCCGCGAAATCGGGGCGGAAATCGAGCTTGTCGGCCTCATCCGCCGCCGGGTACGGCTCCGTCTCCGCCGAAGCGCAGCACATGGCGGTGAGATGACCGCCCGCGGAAAATCCCATCATCCCCAGCCGCCCGGCGTCCACCATCAGCGCATCGGCGTGAAGCCGGATCAGCCTTATGGCCCGGGCCGCATCGGCGAAAGCCGCCTCACGGCACCCGGGACAGCGGTATTTCAGCAGAAAGGCGCTGAAGCCGCTCGCGTTCAGCATCCCGCAGATGTCGCTCCCCTCGTGGGTCCAGGACAGAAATTCGTAGGCTCCTCCCGGCGCGACCAGCACCGCCGGATGCTTCCCTGCGCCGGAAGCAGGGAAACACACGATCTCCGGCTCCGACACCTGCGTGATCCGCATGATGCCGCTGTCGTGATCATCCATGAAATATTCGCTTTGGGAAGCATCCACGGCCTCCGGGAAAGGCATCCCGCCCGGCTGCCAGAGCTTTACACTCCTATGAAAGGCACACATTTACAACTCCTTAGTGATGATCTTATAAATTTACACCGAAAAGAAAAAGTTTCAAGTCTGCAAATCCGGCGATTTCCGCTTTTTCTGATAATCTCCGGGCGTAAGCCCGTAACGCCGCTGAAAGACCCGGCTGAAGTATCTCTGATCGGTAAATCCGCATGCTTCCGCCGCATCCCGTATCTTCATCCGCTCCTCGCAAAGCATCCGGGCGGCGTTTTTCAGCCTCACCTCCAGCAGACAGGCGTGGATGGAACAGCCGAAGTAACGGCGGAAAATCCGGTTCAGATGAGGCGGCGCGTAATGGGCCATGGCCCCGAGTTCCTCAAGGGTCAGAGGCCGAAAATAATACTGGTCGATGATCCGGCGGGTCTGAAACACCGCGTCGCGATGATAGTTGGAGGTGTCGAACCCGCCGCGGCGGAGGGGATAGTCGATGCTCTCCAGCAGCAGGGCGTGAAATTCCGGAATATCCGCCGTCTCCCGCTGGGAAGCCTGCCACAAATCCCCGGCGAAGTGCGAAGTGGTGTGCAGCCGGATGCCGGACTGCCGGTAGCCGTCCACGGGATTGTACATGGTGTAATGGAGGTTCAGACCGTCCGGCGCCACGACCACCCACAGGAGGGTGTAATCCCGCTCCCGGGAGAGCCAGTGCTCGGTGTGCACTGTGCCCCGGAGAAAAATCATCGGGCGCGGCGTATTCAGACGGTGCCATGAGCCGTTTACCAGCACGGCCATCTCGCCGGAGATGAGGGAAATGATCTCCACATGCTGGAGATGGGACTCCGCCGGATAGTAAGGGTGCGCGAATTCCGCCCCGTCCAGGGGTGCCGGCAGATGTTCGCCCGGAGCGATGTAATCGGCGCCGGAGTCGATCATCGCCTGCTGAAACTTCCGCAAACTTTCCTCAAACATTTCCGTCCGTTCCTTTCCTCATTTAAAATACCGCAAATCGGGATGAATTGCAAATAAAAGTTCGTTTTATCCACATTTTTTATCCCGATTCTCTACATAAAATTTTTTGTAATCCCGTCGCCATGAACTTATATTAACTCCGGAAACCGACGGCATCGTCAAAAACAAAGGAGCTTAACATGCCGAAACAGATGTGCAAATTCGGAACCGATGAACTCATGGAACTCATCGACGTGTTCAACGTTTCAGCCGCCGCCCAGGCCAAGATCCGCGCCCTGCTGGCCGAAGAGGCGCACGAGCCCGACGCCGGAAACTTCTTCCGCTATTACAACGGCCGCAGCAAGACCGTGGAATTCGAGCGGGAATTCGCCCAGCACATGGGCTGCCGTCACGCGCTGGCCGTCAATTCCGGCACCAGCGCCCTCATCGCCTCCCTGGTGGGCGCGGGCATCGGCCCCGGCGACGAGGTGATCGTGCCGGCCTACACCTTTTTCGCCTCGGTTTCCGCCATCGTGGTGGCCAGGGCCGTCCCGATCATCGTGGATATCGACGACAGCCTCACCATCTCCCCGGAAGCCATTGAAAAAGCCATCACCCCGCGCACCAAAGCCATCATGCCGGTGCACATGCTCGGCCTGAATTGCCGCATGGACCGCATCATGGAGATCGCCAGAAAGCACAACCTCATCGTCATCGAGGACACCGCCCAGGCCTGCGGCGGCCGCTATCAGGGCAAATCCCTGGGCACCTGGGGCGATTTCGGCTGCATCAGCCTCGACGCCTATAAGGTCATCGCCACCGGAGAGGGCGGCATGATTATGACCGACAACGACTTCTATTACATGCGCGCCCAGAGCTACCACGACACCGCGGCATGCTGGCGGCCCGACCGCTTCGGCAAGGAGCGGGTGGCCGGCGAACTCTTCTGCGGCGAAAACTACCGCATGTGCGAACTCGAGGCCGCCGTCGGCCTCGCCCAGCTCCGCAAACTGGACTGGATCAACTCCACCTGCCGCCATCTGTGCGAAGTGCTGCAGGCCAATGCGAAACTGCCCGCGGGCGTCCGCTGGACCAGGCTCAACGATCCCGACGGCATCTGCGGCTACACCCTGCCGCTGAGCTTCGATGACAAGGATTTCTCGCTGCGGGCCCAAAAAGCCGGAGTGGTGGGCGGCAACGCCCTGGACGCCACCCGCGGCGTCCGCAACTGGCACATGGCCTGGCACTGGGAACACATCACCGGCCTCAAGACCGCCACGCAGGAGGGTTGCCCTTTCAAGTGCCCCCACGTGCAGAATCTCAAGACCTATACTCCCGACTCCTGGCCGGTCACCCAGGACATCATCTTCCGCACCGGCATCATCGGGCTCAATCCCTTTATGAGCGAAGCCGAAGTGCTTGAAATGGCGAAGAAACTTACGGAAGGACTGGAAAAATGCTGAAGATCTGCCCGCTGATCGATCTGTTTTTCACGGATGACCATACCTGGACCGGCCGCGCCGAAAAGATCGCCGGATGCGGATTCGACGCGGTGGAAACCTGGGGCGGAGGCGACCTGAAAATGCTTCAGGAGATCACCGCCGGAGGTTTGAAGCTCGCCAGCATCGTCATGAATTTCGCCAACGAGGAAAAGGTCGTCCCCGTGAATCCCGAAAACCGGCAGGCCTTTCTCGACCGCATCGACCGCTTCATGGACAACGCCCTCACCGTCGGATGCGTGCAGGGCATCGTCACCGCCGGACAACAGGTCGGCTCGCTGAGCCACGCCCGCCAGCGTCATGTCCTGACCGAAAACCTCGCGCTGGCCGGGGAAATGGCGGCGAAACGGGGCTTCACCCTCAATCTGGAGCCGCTGAACACAGAGATGGATCACCCCGGATATTTCCTCTCCGATCCCGCGGAGGCGGTCTCCATCGCCCGCGAAACCGGCTGCGCCAATGTCAAGGTGCTGTACGACATCTACCACATGGCGATCATGTACGGCAACATCACGGAGTTTCTGCGTTACAACATCCGGTGGATCGGGCACTTTCACACCGCGGGCATCCCGGGCCGTCACGAACCGGCGGCGGGCGAAACCAACTATCCGTTTCTGCTCCGGGAGATCGACCGTCTGGGCTACACCGGCTTCATCGGGCTGGAATACTTCCCGCTGCTGGAGAGCCGGGCGTCGCTGAAGCAGACCGTCGCATTTTTCACCCGCGAAGACTGACAACGGCAGATCCATCCTACGGAGGCAGAAATGAATCGGAAAATCCGCATGGGCATGGTCGGGGGCGGCCCCGGCAGTTTCATCGGCAGCGTCCACCGCAGAGCGGCCAATCTGGACGGGCTTTACGAACTGGTTTCCGGCTGCTTCAGCCGGGACCCCGCGAAAAATGCCGCCGCCGGACGGGAGCTCTTCCTCCCTCCGGAGCGGCTCTACGGCAGCTGGCAGGAGATGTTCGAGGCGGAGCAAAAGCGCCCCGACCGGATGGAGGTGGTGGCCGTGACCACTCCCAACGCCACCCACTTCCCCATCGCCATGGCGGCGCTGGAGGCCGGATTTGACGTGATCTGCGACAAGCCCATGACCATGACCCTCGCGGAGGCGCTGGAACTCCGGGATCGGGTGCGTTCCTCGGGACGGCTCTTCGCGCTCACCCACAACTACACCGCCTACCCCATGGTCCGCGAAGCCCGCCGCATGGTCCGGCGCGGCGAACTGGGCGAGATCCGCAAGGTCGTCGTGGAATACCCCCAGGGGTGGCTGGCCTGTGCCGTCTCCGAGGACAACAAACAGGGCAAGTGGCGGACCGATCCGGCGCAGGCCGGGATCAGCAGCTGCATGGCCGACATCGGCAGTCACGCCGAAAACCTCGCCGAATTCGTGACCGGACTGCGCATCACCGAATTGTGCGCCGATCTCACCAGCTTCGTGCCGGGACGGCCCCTCGACGACGACGGCTCGGTGCTGCTCCGCTTCAACAACGGCGCGAAAGGCGTCCTCATGGCCAGCCAGATCTCCGTCGGAGAGGAAAATCCTCTGCGCATCCGGGTGTACGGCGCAAAACAGTCCCTGGAGTGGATGCAGGAAACGCCGGAAAATCTCACGCTGCGCTCCAACAGCGACGACCGCCGCATTTTGCGCCGGGGCTGGGCGGGCCGCGGAAAAGATTTCCTCCGCATCCCGGCCGGCCATCCGGAGGGGTTTCTGGAGGCCTTTGCCAATCTCTACACCGACATGGCCCGGGCCGTGGCCGCCCGCGAAGCCGGAGAGGAGTACACGCCGGAATTTCCCACCGCCGATGACGGCGTCCGGGGCATGGCCTTCATCGAAGCGGTGGTGCGGAGCTCGGCCTCCGGCGCAAAGTGGTGCGCCCTCCCCGAGATCTGAAATTGAGATCCGGGTCCCTGTCCCCCCGGCGGGAAGGATGGTGCGGCAGCGCCGCGCCGTCACAACAGGACCCGCCAGGCCTCCACCAGTTTCTTCCAGGGGAAAGCCGCCTGATTGGCCGGACTGGTCGAGGGCAGGTAGACAGCATCCCGCCCGATGACCGGAGCCACATGCGTTTGAAAAAGCGCATGGGCCGTCCGTCCGGTGGTATAGATGCGCTCGATCGGAGCCTCCGCCAGCAGCCGCGAAAAATCGTTCGGCACAGGCCGCCGGATGGAGGCATCAGCTGCTCCCGTGATTTCGCACGAGGCCAGCACATCCCAGAGCGCGATGCGGCGACGCAGGACAAACGCCGTCTTCTCCTCCGGAGTCCGGGGCGTTTCTGCCCCGAAGAGAGCCGCCAGAAGCGGCCAGAAACGGTTCTGCGGATGCGAATAATAGAAACCGTGCCGGACGGATTGGGGCGACGGCATGGTCCCGAGGATCAGGATCCGGGAATCACGGTCGTAAACCGGCTGAAATGCGTGGACGACGTGCATGGGAGAACTCACGAAACCGGGACCGGAGGCGTCAGCTCACCGTCTCCGGCGGGATTTTCCCCCTGGAGATCACTCCGGCCCGGGCCAGGGCCCCGGTGAACTTGCGCAGCAGCGCGAGAAAGGCTTTTCGCTCCTCCGGAGTGAATTCCGCCATGCCTTCGGCCACCACGCCCTCGTTGCCGAGGCGGCGGAGTTCGAGAAACTTCTTCGATTCCTCGGAGACCGCGATTTCCACGGAACGGCGATCCTGACGGGAACGCTTGCGGCACAAAACCTTTTTCCCCACCAGAATCTCCACGGCCTCGCTGGCGGCGGCCGGAGAGATGTTCAGCGCCTCGGCAAGGGTTTTCAGGGAAACGCCGCGTCCGCCGCTCTCCTCAAGGAGCAGGACCTTGCGGAAAAGGCGGGCCTGACTCACCGTAAGTGAAAAGGCTTTATCGGTGATTTCAGGCGACATCTGCCCGACGGAATATTCGCGGATCCCCTCAACGGCTTCGCCGAGCAGCGCCAGAATTTCACCGGATTCTCCGTTTCCCATGACACCCTCCTCAAATCATTTGTCGTCGGACAGGGGCTTGACATCAATGATGTCTTCGCTCGCCGGAGGATTGCCGCCGGAACGGTGCTCCTCACGATCCTGAAAGGTCTCCTCCCGCTGCGCCGCGGCGGCGCGACCGGCGGCAGCGGATTTCCCGCCCCCCAGCAGGCGCATGACCAGCACCGCCAGCATTGCCAGCACCGCCAAAGGCAGCCAGATCGGAGATAAAATGATCAGGAGCAGCACCAAAATGATACATCCGACCGGCGACGGCCGCGGAGTATTGACGCCGAAAGCGTTTATGGTCATTCCGTTCCCCTTTCTGAAATTCACACGAGTGTTTCGATTTCCCGGGGCAAAACCAGCTCCACGGTGCTCGGATACCCCCGCTTGTTTCCGAATCCCCATCCGGCAAAGGCCGTCCGCAATCCTCCGTTGCCGCCCGCAGCCAGATCCGTATAGTTGTCGCCCACCATCCAGCTCGTCTCCGCCGGATCGCCGGCGCACTTCAGACAGTGCAGCAGCGCCTCCGGGTCCGGCTTCAGCGCGAACCCGGAACCTCCGCCGATGATGCAGGTGAAAAATGCCTCCGCGCCGAGCCCGGCCAGGATGGTGCGCGAAGCCTCCTCCGGCTTGTTGGAAACCACCGCCAGGGCCACGCCCCGGGAGTGCAGACTCTCCAGGCCAGCCCGGATCCCGTCGTACAGCACGGTGTTGTCCAGCAGGTGCCGGGCGTAGTTTTCCTTATACCGCGCCAGCGCCTCCTCCCGGGAAAAGGATTCGGGCGCGTCGGAAAAGGTGCGCTCGATCAGGCTGGCCGCGCCGTTTCCGACCGCGGCGATGACGGCGTCGAGGTCAAGCGGCCGGAAACCGTAATCCTCCCGGGTCAGATTCACGGCGAGCGCCAGATCCGCACGCGAATCGATCAGCGTCCCGTCCAGGTCAAAAATGATCATCGGCAAAACCTTTCAGATGTGCATCCGGCGTACTATACACCGGAAAAGACATCTTTTCAAACCGGCAGGGTTGAAAATTCCGAACTCCGGGTGTAATGTATGGCATGATGGACGACAACAGCACACCCGGACTTTTCGACGAAGCCGCGCCCAGACCGCTGGCCGACCGCATGCGCCCCGAATCCCTGGATCAGATCGCCGGTCAGCAGCATCTGCTGGGCCCGGAGGCCCCTCTGCGCAAGATGATCGCCTCCGGCCATATTTCCAGCTTCATCCTCTGGGGGCCTCCGGGGTGCGGCAAGACCACGCTGGCCCGGATCCTGGCCAAAACCACCAACATGCACTACATCGCGCTCTCGGCGGTTTTTTCCGGGATCTCGGATCTGAAAAAGGCTTTTGCCGAAGCCAAAATCCAGCGGACGGCGGGACGGGGCACGCTGCTCTTCGTGGACGAAATCCACCGTTTCAACCGCACCCAGCAGGACGGCTTCCTGCCCTATGTGGAAAACGGCACCGTGACGCTGGTGGGCGCCACCACCGAAAACCCGAGTTTCGAGCTGAACAGCGCGCTCCTGAGCCGCTGCAAGGTTTTCGTGATGAACCGTCTGGACGACGACGCCCTGGAGGAGCTGATCCGCCGCGCCGAAACCCTGCTGGGACGCACGCTGCCCGCGGACGCCGAAGCCCGGGCGGAACTGCGCCGTCTGGCCGACGGCGACGGCCGCTATCTCATCAATCTTCTGGAGAGCGTTTACGAACTCACTCCGCCCGGCACGACCGTTGATCGCGCCTCCCTGGCCGGACTGGTGCAAAAACGCGTCCCCATCTACGACAAGGATCGGGAGGGGCATTACAATCTCATCAGCGCGCTGCACAAATCCCTGCGGGGGTCCGATCCCGACGCGGCGCTCTACTGGGCGGCCCGAATGGTCGCGGGGGGCGAAGATCCCCTGTATCTGCTGCGGCGTCTCACCCGGTTCGCGATGGAAGATGTGGGCATGGCGGACCCGCAGGCGCTGTCCATGGCGATCGCCGCCTGGGACGCCTATGAGCGGCTGGGTTCGCCGGAGGGGGACATCGCGATCTCCGAACTGGTGGTGCGGCTGGCCACGGCCCCCAAATCCAACGCCTGCTACACCGCGTGGAATGCGGCGCTGCGCTCCGCCAAGGAGACCGGCTCCCTGACGCCGCCCGGCCATATCCTGAACGCGCCCACGAAGCTGATGAAAGAGCTCGGCTACGGCGAGGGTTATCAGTACGATCACGACGATCCCGACGGCTTTTCCGGGGCGGATTACTTCCCGGAGGAGATGGGGCGCACGGTTTTTTACCGCCCGATCGGGAGGGGTTTCGAGCAGGAAATCGTCAAACGCCTGAAGTATTGGGAAGAGCTGCGCCGGAAGAAGAATCCCGGCAAGTGATTTCCCCTCCGGGGCGTCTTTCCCCCGAAACGCCCCCTCCCCGGCGGGCGCCGGGCAGATATCCCGTGACGGGGACGAAAAAAAGCACCGGATCTTCCGCGGCGTCCGCTTTTGCCGTCAATGCCTTCGCGTCGGAGGCTTCCGGCAGAGCATCGCCGGATGCGCTGACGGCGGCAAGCCAGCTTTCCAGGGCGTCCGCGGCGTTTTTCATCAATTCCTCCGGATTGCCGCCGTCGGTCATGCATCCGGGCAAATCGGGGAATTCGCCCCAGAGGCCTTTGCCTTCGCCGCCATCATGCACAAACATAAACTACGTTTTCTTCCCCATAATGTTTTCTCCGGCTCGCGGCTGCTCCATCATCACGCCCCTCCCCGGCGCTTCAAGGACGCCAGAGGGCGATCTCCGGCATGATGTAGGGCGGGAAGATCCGGATGTTGTTGAACTTGCCGGAAATCGCGAAGAGCTTGGACGGCACGAACATGAAGGTGTAGGGCTGCTCCTCGTGCACCAGCCGTTGAAATTCCCGGCAGAGCCCGGCCCGCTCCTCCGCGTCGGTGCAGCGGCGGATCGCCTCGATGATGCGGTCGGCTTCGGCATTGCGGAAGCCGATGAAATTGCTGGATTCCGGCAAGTCCGCCTGGCTGG
Source organism: Victivallaceae bacterium (assembly GCA_045585875.1). Taxonomy (GTDB): domain Bacteria; phylum Verrucomicrobiota; class Lentisphaeria; order Victivallales; family Victivallaceae; genus JAVBQJ01. The sequence goes on from JAZMZH010000125.1 coordinate 15,214, forward strand.
AGTGCCAGACCTGGTAGGGATCGGATTCCAGCGGCACGGTCCAGGCCAGCATGCACGCCTCGAACTTCCGCCCGTCGATCCGGTTGAGAAAGACGCTCCACTCGTAAATGTCGATCCGCATCTCGATCCCGGCGCGGGCCATCTCCTCCCGGATGATCGGCAGAATCTTTTCCTGACTCGGATTGTTGGCCACCTGCATGATCGTAAAGGAGAATTTCACCCCGTTCCGGTCCAGATAACCGTCGCCGTCGGTGTCGCGCCAGCCCGCTTCGGCCAGCAGCCGGGCCGCCGCCGCGGGGTCGAAGGGCCAGGGCTGAAGTTCCGGGTCGTCCCCCGGAGTTCCGGGCGTGAAAGGTCCTTTGGCCACCTCGCCCAGGTCGAAATAAACATCCTTCAGAATCCGCCGCCGGTCCACCAGCATGGTGAGAGCCTGCCGGACCCGGCGGTCGGCGAAGAGCGGATTGCGGAGATTCCAGGCGATGTAACTGTAGGAGCCGCCGCCGGTCTGACAGCGCACCAGAGGCGTGCGGCCGTCCGCCTCCGGCAGCAGAGAGGCGTCCAGTTTCCCCTCCCCGGTCCGCAGGGTGGCGGCAAAGGGCTTCTCTCCGGTGCGGTTCACCCACTGGTCGGGGGTCAGGTCCACCATATCCAGTTCGCCGGCCAGGAGGCCCTGCAGCCGGGGATTCTCCAGTTTCACGATCTTGAAGACAATCTCCCGGAGGCCGGGCTTCACCCCGTAAGCGTCGCCGAAGTATTTCTCATTGCGCACCAGCGTGATCGAAACGTCCCGCTCCCGCCCGCCGAGGCGGAACGGCCCCACTCCGATGAATCCGGAGTTGCGGACGGCGTCGTAATTGAAGCGCTCGGGATCGAAAACCCCGTCCGGACAGTAGTAGTGTCTGGGCAGAGGCGAAATGCCGAGCGTAAGCTCCTCGCTGCGGAAGTACGGTTCGGCCCAGACGACCTCGAATTCCAGATCGTTCAGGACCCGAAAATCCTTCATATCCTGATAATATACCCTCAGCGGCGCGCAGTTCACCTCCGAATGGTTCAGCGCCTCGAAGAAAAATGCGAAATCATCCGCGGTCAGCTTCACATCCCGGAATTCCTTCCCGGTCTCCGGATCGGTGAAATCATGCCAGGCGATCCCGTCGCGGAGCTTGATCCGGTAGGTCATGCCGTCCTCGGAAAC